>DATMMH010000166.1:0-3659 GCA_035569855.1 Candidatus Dormiibacterota bacterium | reverse complement strand
GGTCACGAGTCGAGCTTGGAGAGGAGCTGGTCCTCGAAGGAGAAGTCGACCGGCCGACCGCTCAGGCCCTGGGCCCGGTACCACTCCCAGGTCTGGGCGAGCCCGGCGTGCAGCGTGTAACGCGGACGAAGACCCAGCTGGGTGCGGAGCTTGCTCGTCGTGTGCACGGCGTGGCAGTCGTAGACCAGGTTCTGGCCGAACACCGGCCCCGGCTTGTCGAAGCTCTTGAGCAGCGCGGGGTCGAAGTGCCGCAGTGTGACCGGCCGGCCGATCACCTCCGCGATCAGCTCCACGAAGCCCACCTGGCTGATCACGTCCTCGCCCATCACGTTGTAGGCCTGCCCGCGGCTTCGAGGGTCGCCCAGGAGCGCGGCCATCACGTCGGCCAGATCTTCCACGTGGCCGAACTGGCGCAGCCAGCCGCCGTGGCCCGGTACCAGGACCGGCCGCCCGCGGCTGACCCGGTCCATGAAAAACGTTTCATTGTTTCGGGTGTTGAGAGGACCCATCACGTGGGTGGGCCGCACGATGGTCACCGGCAGGCCATGGGTCCGGTGGCGCTCGAAGAGCACGTCCTCGCCGCCGATCTTGTGGCGCGCGTACTCGCCCCAGTAGAGATTGCGCGGCGTGTCTTCCGAGTAGGGGATGGGCCGCGCGTGGTCGTAGACCCGGCACGTGGACACGAAGACCACGTGCGGGGAGCCGGCCAGCGCGTCCAGCAGCGCGGCCACGTCCTCGGCGAGGGTCGGGGCATAGGCGACGTCGAACACCGCGTCGAAGCGCTGGCCGCGGAGCCGCTCGCGCAGCCCGGCGTGGTCCTTCCGGTCGCCGGCGATGAGCGCCACGCCGGCGGGCAGGCGATCCGGGTGGCGGCCGCGGTTGAAGACGGCGGCCTCGTGGCCGCGCTGCTGGAGCGCGCGCAGCAGATGCAGGCTGATGAACTCGGTACCGCCCATGACGAGGACGCGCATGGTCCTAGCCGACGGTCACCGCCACGCACGTGGTAGTCCGGGTGACGCCGTCGATGATGCCGATCGAATCGGTCACGAGGCTACCGATCCCGTCCAGGGACTGGCCGTCCACCACCGCGATGAAGTCGTAGGGCCCGGTGACGGCGTCGAGCGCGGCCACGGTGGCGCGCCCGCTCTTGATCTTGGCGAGGGCCTTCTTGACGTTCTTGGTCTTGCCGGCCGCGGTCTCGATCAGCACGTAGGCTTTCATCGTCGTCTCCTTTGTCAGCGGAGGATCCACCAGCCCGCGAGCACCGCCGCCGCCGCCGCGACGGCGCCCGCGGCGCGCCGAAAATTGGTCCGGAACACCGGGATGGCGAAGAAGGGGGACCGGCGCTCGGAGGGGCGCAATCGGCCGTCCAGCAGCCCGTCCACCACCACCATGGCCTCGTCCAGCAGCACCTGGGTGACGGCGCGCGCGAAGGTCGGATCGGCCAGCGCGGGATGGCCGACGTAGCCCGCCCCGCCGTCTCGCAGGGGATAGTTGGGGCGGAGCCGCTGGCCGAGAGAATAGCGCGCCGCCGGCAGGGAACGGTACTCCTCGTGGACCAGGTCCGGGCGCAGCAGGAGCATGATCGAAGTTTCCCACCAGCCCCCGTGGGCGTCGTCGGCGAAGGCCGCCCGCTCGTCCGAGGTCAGGGGCCGGCCGAGGCCCTGCTCGATCTTCGGCAGGAGGCGCCCGCGGAGGAACTCCCAGGCCAGGTGGCCGGTGAACGACGCCATCGTGATGCCGTGGCGACGGGACACGATACCGGCCGCCTCTTCCAGCGCCACCAGGTGACCGGGCCCGCCGTGTCCGTTGGAGACGAGCACGTGGTGGAAGCGCGCGCGGGCCAGGGCGTGGCCGTAGTCCACGACCGCGTCGCGGACGACGCGCTGGCGGACCGAGACGGTGCCCACCGTCTCGAAGGTGAACGAGCCCAGGTGGAGCGTCGGCGCGAGCACCGCCGACCAGCCGGGCCGGCCGACGACGAGCCGCTCCGCGATCGCCTCGGCAAAATAGCGGGCGGTGAAGGCGTCGACGCCGACCGGCAGGTGCGGGCCGTGGGTCTCGAGCGGGCTCACGGTCAGGATGATCACGGTCCGGGCGCGGTCCAGCGCGTCGAGCTGTGGCGTCGACAGCTCCTCGAGCCGGTACACGCTCAAAAGCTGCTCCCCCGGGTGGCGGTCAGGTAGTCGTCGCGGGCGCGCTCCAGCTCGGCGACCAGCGCCTGACGCTCGGCGAGCAGCCGGCTCGCGGAGTGCCGATGGGTGAGCGCCAGGAGGCCGAAGCGGAGCTGGCTGCGCAGGCGGCCCATCCCGCCCAGGTAACGATAGGCGATCGCGCCGGAGAGCGGCAGCGACGCGGCGAAGGCCAGCGCCCACCGGAGGCCGACGAGCCGCCACACCAGCAAGCTCTCGAGCGTCCAGAAGAGCGGGAAGGCCACGATGCTGGCCAGGAGCCGCGTGGTCGCGTAGTCCGTCTCCTTGCGCGCCGTGCGGCGCGCGAGCCATCGCGGCAGCAGGTAAGGGAGACCGTTGACGGCGAGCCCGTAGGCGAAGAAGGGCAGGCCGGCGGAGGCCTCCCACGAGCGGCGAAGACGGCCATGGTGGGCCGCGCGGTGGCCGCGGGCGCGCACCGCCTGGTCCCGTACGTGATGGGCGGCCAGCAGGGCGCGATAGCGCTGGAGCCCGTCCCAGAGCCGGGCGATACGCTCCGGATCGTGCGCCTCGAAGTAGGCGGCGGCATCCGCGATGCCGCGGGAGAGGCGGAGCGGGTCGATCTGGCGGGCGCTCAGGCCGCGCTCTGCCTGCAGCTCCTGGATCAGGTCGCCGCGGTAGATCTCCTCCACCGCGCGGATGAGATCCTGCCGCTCGGGCCGGGCCACGTGGAGCACCAGGGCCTCCATGCTCCACTGGATCGTGCTGGTCAGGGCCTCCACGGCCTTCGCCGGCTCCTGCCGGTAGACGGTGGCGTATGGGGTGACTGCGATCGGCTCGCCGAAGGCCACGCGCACGCGTCCGCGGAACGACTTGCGGGCCTCGAAGGTGAGCCCGACCGGAATGAGCGTCAATGGAGCCCCGTCCCGTGAGGTCTCGTAGTCCAGCGCGATCCGCGCGGCGCCCGTCTTGATCCGCTGCACGCGGCTCTCGGCGTGGGTGGTGCCCTCCGGGTAGATGCCGACGAGCCGTCCCCGCTCGAGTGCCCGGAAGCAGGCAGCGAAGGCGTCGACGTTGCGGTCCATCTTGTCGGGGTCGTCCTGCTTCCGGTAGATCGGGATCGCCCCGCAGGCGGCCAGAAAGCGGGCCACCAGCCGGTTGCGAAAGAGGGCCGCCGTGGCCAGGTAGTGGACCTTGCGGGGCAGGACGCCGCCGATCAGCAGGGAGTCGATGAGGTTGTTCGGGTGGTTGATGCACAGGAGCACCGGCCCGACGGGCGGCACGCGGTCGCCGTCCACGACCTCGACCTGCTTGAAGAAGAACCAGAGCCAGAATCGTGTAACGAGCTGAACGATCGAATAGAAGCGGTCCATCCGCTCCGCTGCTCCGGTCGCCGCGACCCGGCTCGTCACTGGGAGAGGAAGCGCTTGAGCGTGGGGGCGAAGGAGGTGGGTCGCTCGAGGAGGCGGCGGCCCGTGAAGTCCACCTGGGTGCCCCGCTCGGTCTCGT
>DATMMH010000165.1:0-21013 GCA_035569855.1 Candidatus Dormiibacterota bacterium | reverse complement strand
GCGGGTGCGGACGAGGAAGTCGAGCGCGCGCGGGATCACCCACGGGTCGTACTGGATCACGCCCACGATCTTCTTGGAGCCCCAGACCAGCAGCGAGGGCTCGAGCTCCACCTTGGCCCCGCGGCTGATCGTGCCGATCTCGAGATAGGTCCCGCCCGAGCGCAGCATCTCGATGCCCTCGGGGATGACCGCCGGGAACCCCACGAGGTCGCACGCGACGTCGGCGCCCACGCCGCCCGTCCACTGCCGCACCAGCTTCACGCGCTCGCGGCGGTCCGTCACCTCCTTCACGTTGATCGTGTGGTCGGCCCCGAAGGCCTTCGCCAGCTCGAGGCGGCCCGGAATCTGGTCCACCACGATCACGGTTTCGGCTCCCATGTCCTTGGCCACCGCCGCGGCCTGGATGCCGAGGCCGCCCGCGCCCTGGATCACCACGCGATCGCCCTGCCGCAGGCCGACCACGTGCAGGCCGTAGAAGACCTGGGAGAGCGCGCAGTTCACGCCGGCCACCGCCTCGTCGGAGAGGGCGTCGGGCACCGCGAAGAGCGATCCGCCCGGCCGGAGGTAATAGTGGTCGGCGAAGGCCCCGTGCAGGTGCGGGAACGCGCTCGGGCCGAGCGGCCGCTCGAGCTTGTTGGGACAGGCGGCCGGCTCCTTGTGCAGGCACGCGTAGCAGCGCCCGCACGGATAGAAGTAGGTGTAGGCGACGCGGTCGCCTTCCTTGAGCGGCCGGCCGAGCGAGTCGCTCTTCACCTTGGAGCCGAGTCGGGCCACCCTCCCGGTCATCTCGTGCCCGAAGATCCAGCCGTCGTCGGGCAGCCGCAGCGGGGCGTCGCCGCGCCAGAAGTGGAGATCGGAGCCGCAGATGTTGGCGTGGGTCACCCGGATCAGCACGCCCTCGGGCTCCACCTCGGGGATCGGGACCTGCTGGATCTGGAACGGCTTACCGGGACCGAAGAAGACGGCGGCGCGAGCGGTGGTGGCCACGTCAGGCGCTCCGGTCCAGTCCGAGGCCGAAGACGTCGTGCAGCGCGCGGACCGCCAGCTCGGTGTACTTGTCCTCGATCACGCACGAGACCGCAATCTCGGACGTGGAGATCATCTGGATGTTCACGCCCTCGTCCGACAGGGTCTCGAACATGCGCGCGGCCACCCCCGCGTGGCTCCGCATGCCGACGCCCACGATGGAGATCTTGGCCACCCGATCGTCCGCTGTGATGCCCTCCGCGCCGATCTCGCGGGCGATGGCGGCGAGCACCGCCTCCGCGCGCACCCGATCCGCCCGCGGCAGCGTGAACGAGATGTCGGTGAGCCCGTCGCGGCTGATGTTCTGCACGATCATGTCTACCACGATGTTCTGGGCGCCCAGGGTGCCGAACAGGCGGGAGGCGATGCCGGGCCGGTCTGGCACGCGCAGGATCGAGACCTTGGCCTGGCCCCGGTCGTGGGTGATGCCGGTGACCACCACATCTTCCATGCTGTGATCCTCCCTGGTCACGAGCGTGCCCGGATCCGGCTTGAACGTCGAGCGGACGTGAACCGGCACCCCGTACTTCTTGGCGAACTCCACCGAGCGGGCCTGCAGCACCTTCGCGCCCAGCGCGGCCATCTCCAGCATCTCGTCGTAGGAGATGCGGGGCAGCTTGCGCGCGTCCGGCACCACGTTGGGATCGGCGGTGTAGACCCCGTCGACGTCCGTGAAGATCTCGCATACGTCGGCCTTCAGGGCCGCGGCCAGGGCCACCCCGGTGAGATCGGAGCCACCCCGGCCGAGCGTGGTGATGTCGCCGTCCTCGGTGGCGCCCTGGAAGCCCGCCACCACCGCCACCCGGCCGCCGTCGAGCGCAGCGTGGATGCGCTCGGCGGTGATGCGCTTGATGCGCGCGCGGGTGTGCGCCTGGTCGGTGACGAGACCGACCTGGGCGCCGGTGAACGAGGAGGCGGGATGGCCGAGCGACTGCAAGGCCATGGCCAGGAGTCCGATCGTCACCTGCTCGCCGGTGGCGAGCAGCATGTCCATCTCGCGCGGGTCCGGATTCGGGGTGATCGCGGACGCGAGCGCGACGAGCCCGTCGGTGGTCTTCCCCATCGCGGAGACGACCACGACCATCCGGTGGCCGAGCCGGGCGGAGTCCGCCACGCGCCGGGCCACGTTCTTGATCTTCTCGGGATCCGCGACGGAGGAGCCGCCGTACTTCTGCACGATCAGCTGACCCATGAGGGGGCCATCGTACACGACGGCCGCGCGCAGTGTAAAGTTGCGCGCCTCAGCGCGGGCGTCGCTCGAAGCTCTGCGGCTGCGGGCGGATCTCGCGCGGCCGCTCCAGCCGCCGCTGCCGGATCTGCTCGCGCGCCTGCTGGCGCTGCTCCGGCGTCATGTTGCGCCAGCGCTCCAGGTTGCGATCCACCCGCTGCCGCTGCTCGGGAGTGAGCTGCTGGTAGCGCTCGAAGCGCTGCTGGATCTGCCTCTGCCGATCCGGCGGGAGCTGCTGATAGCGCTCGTAGGCGCGCTCGAGCTCCCGCTTGCGGTCGTCGGGGAGCTGATTCCAGCGCTGGAAGTCCTGCATGATCCGCGCGCGATCGCCGGGCGGCATCTGGCGGAAG
This sequence comes from Candidatus Dormiibacterota bacterium, assembly GCA_035569855.1. Classification (GTDB taxonomy): domain Bacteria; phylum Methylomirabilota; class Methylomirabilia; order Rokubacteriales; family CSP1-6; genus CAMLFJ01. The sequence continues at coordinate 18,409 of DATMMH010000165.1, read as the reverse complement.
CGCTGCAGGTTCTGGCGCGCGCTCTGGCGCTCCTCCGGCGAGAGGCTCCGCCACTGGCGATAGTTCTCCATCGCGCGCTGCTGCTGCTCGGGGCTCATGCTGCGCCAGCGCTCGAGGTTGCGCTCCGCGATGGCGCGCTCCTCCGGCGAGAGCCGCTCCAGCCCCTGGATGGAGGCGCCCGGAGCCCCCGGCGCCCCCGCGGCGGGCGGGGGAGGCGGCGGAGTCTGGGCCGCCGCGGGCAGGGCCCACAGCAGCGCCAGCATTCCGCCGAGCGTGGCCAGTCGTCTCATCTCACTTCGCATCCTTTGCCGGCGCGGCCGTGTTGGGGTCCGGCCCCGCCGCCTCCTGAGCCTGGTGGTAGTCCAGCATCCGCATGCGCTGGAAGAAGCCCATGCGCCGGGCCACCTCCCGCTCACGCTGGTAGTCGGGACTACTCAGCAGGTCCAGATCTCTCAGCATCTCTGCGTCGACCGCCTCCGGCGAACCCGCGCGCGGTGGAGCCGCTCCGCCCTCGGCCGCGCCCACGTCGGGCGTGCCCGCCAGCGCCAGCAGCACGAAGCCGGCGGGCCAGATCCACACGCGCACGGATCAGCTCTTGCTCGGCTCCGGCAGCTCGTCCAGCTCGCCGATCACGTTGAAATCCTCGAGCAGGTCGAGGTGCTGCACCACGTCGAGCCGAGCGAGCAGATCGAGCCGGCTCGCCAGGATCGTGCTGTCGAGGGCGAGCGGATCGGGGGCGCCGGGTCCCGGCGCCGTTCCCGGAAGCCCCACGTATACCAGCGCGGCCACCAGGCCCGCGGCCACCAGAGCCGGGGCCGGGCGCACCAGCCACGACCAGAGCGCGCCCGGTCGCGCGGCGCGGCGCTCGATCCGTTCCCGCAGCTCTGCGCGATAGGCGCCCCAGTGAATCGGCGGCGGGACGGGCGCGGTGCGCGCCAGCTCCGACATCAGGTGCGCGATCCCCTCGCGCGCGCTCCGGCAGGCCGCGCACTCGACCAGGTGGGTCTCCACCTGCGCCCGTTCCGCGTCCGTGAGCTCGCCGCGGACGTGGTCGCTCAACAGCTCGTCTACGTGTACGTCGCTCATCCCTCGTCTCCGAGCCGCTTCCTGAGCGTGGAGAGCGCCCGATGCAGGTGGACCCGCACGGTCGCCTCCGAGAGCTTCAGGACCACGGCGATCTCCTTGGTCGCCAGCCCTTCCCGGCACTGGAGCGTCACCGCCGCGCGTTGCTGCGGGGAGAGCTCTTCCACCAGCTCCCACACCCGGCTCATGCGGCGCTCCGCGTCCACGTGCTCCAGCGGATCGGTGAGCGGCGCGGGCGCCTGCTCCACCGGATCCGGCTCGTCCTCACCGTCGTCGCGCCGATCGCGCCAGCCCACCAGCCGCCGCCAGCCACGCCGTCGACGCTGCTGGTCGAGGCAGCAGTTGACCAGGATGCGATAGAACCAGGTCGAGAACTTCGACTGGCCCGCGAACGAGCCGGCCGCTTCGTGCAACCGCAGGAATGCGTCTTGCGAGCAATCCTTGGCTTCTTCGCGGTCCCGGACAATGGACCAGGCGATCCGATAAGCTCGCTCCTGGTACCGTCCGACCAGGAGATCGAAAGCTCCTGGCTTCCGCTCTGCCACGTCGCGACACAGCTGCTCATCGCTCGACTCCACGGGCGTCTCTCGCCCCGATCTTCCCACACGCGCTCAGCCCGCACCAAGATCCCGTACCTTGCCCGCACGGCAACCGGGAGCGGCGGATACCGCCCCCGGCGCCGCGCGCATGTTTGCCGTCTACTTGCCGGTCTTCTCCGCCACGTCCCGGTGCAGCGTGCGCCGGTCGTGCCGCAGATCCCGCACGTCCTGCCGGCGGTCACGCTTGTCCGCGTGGAGGTCCCGTCGATCCTCGCGCCGGTCCTTCAGGTCACCCCGCAGGTCCTTCCGGTCGTTGTGGAGATCCTGCCGGTCGCTCTTGATCTCCTGCTGATTGCCAGACTTCTCGGCCTGACGCAGATCCTGCCGGTCGGTGGCGATATCCCGCCGATCCGTCCGGGTGTCCTGGTTGTCGTTCCGGAGGTCGCTACGGTCCTCCCGGATGTCGCGGGTGTCCTGGCGGATGTCGCGGCGGTCCTGCCGCACATCCCGGACGTCGTTGCCGATCTCCTGCGCGGTAGCCGCGGTCGGCATCGACATCACTCCGACCGCCAGCCCGGTGGCCACCATGGCCAGAGCCCCTACCTTCCAATATGAGTGCGTGGTCATCGTATCCTCCTGAAATCATGCGAATAATTTGCGCTACTCCCCGGGGTGCTGCTTCACTGGGTACGACGAGGCGGTCCAACCGGGTGTTTACAGCGGGGCCTTCAGAAAGCGGGCAGAGCCTTTCTTTCTTGGTATTTGCGAGGGTCCGTCACTAGGCTTCTGCCATGCGATACGTATTGAGCATGCTCGCGTTGCTCGTCATCGCCGTCGTGCCCGCGCTCTTCCTCGCCGGTCCCTCGACCAGCCTGCGCGGCGTCGGCTGGCTGATCGTGCTGGCCGGGGCGCTCGTCGTGGTGATCGACCTCACGGATCGACTCGCGGAGTGGGTGGAGCGCAGGCGGTGGGGAAGGCGGCGCTAGCCGCCGCAGCGACTCGGCCCGGGCGACGTCAGCGCTCCGCGACCTGGGAGCCGCCCGCCCGGGCCGCGTCGGTCAGGCTCACGTGCTCGACGAGCAGGCAGAGCAGGCCGCCGACAGTGACGGGGATGAACTGCGAGGCGTGGATCAGCACCGAGAACGATAGCGCCTCCAGCCGGGGCACCGAGAAGAGCGCGAGGGCCAGCACGGTCGCGGCCTGAACGACGCCCACGAAGCCCGGACTCGACGGGAGGCTCACGCCCAGGCCAAGGAAGGCGAGCACGGTCCAGGCGGCGGCCAGCGGCAGGTCGAGGTGGGCCGAATGCAGTGCGGTCCAGATCGATAGCGCGAAGAAGAGCCAGATCCCCACCGAGCACAGGGTAATGGGGATGGCATGACCGGCGGTCCGCACGCCCTGAAGCCCTTCGGTCATGGTGTCGAGCATGGTGAGCAACCGCTGCTCGAGCCGGCCCACCCGGCGGAAAAGGGTCTCGATCACCGTACGGCAGGCGGCGGGCGCCACCGCGATCGCGGCCAGCACCAGGATGCCGATCAGGTCCACCACCAGGAAGACCACGATCGACCAGCGGAGCTCGGTCGGCACCGCCACCGCCCACAGGACGCCGGCCACGATCAGGCCGATCGCCAGGCCGTCGAGGACCCGCTCCACGACCACGGTGGCGAACGTCGACCAGAAGCGCGGGCCGTGGCGGGAGGCCACGTAGATGCGGACCAGCTCGCCGGCCCGGAGCGGTAGCAGATTGTTGCCCATGTAGCCGATGAGCAGGGATCGGAACAAGTGAGTCGGATGCGTGTGCGGCGGGAACAGATAGTACCAGCGCCGGGCGCGGACCCAGAGCGACAGGAAATTGAGCGCCACGCTCAGCGCCAGGAATGTCCACAAGGTCTCGCGCAGGCGCGCCGCGACGGCGTGGAGGTCCACGTTCCAGAAGAAGTACAGGAGGAGCCCAACACTCACCGCGAGGCCGAGGAGGATCTTCCCCAGCCGTCCGGGCGACGGCATTCGCGGGTCGCTCAGAGCTCGGGCTGGGGCCGAGCGGACGCGGTCATGCCTCCACCCGGATCATGGTGGTGCGTGCGGCCACGACCGGCAGCTTGTCGATGGCGGCGAGGGCGGCGCGCATGTCCCGCTCACGCGCCTCGTGCGTCATCATCACGACCGGGACCGCTTCGTTGCGGGCGCGCTCCTTCTGGAGCACCGAGACGAGCGAGATGTCGTGACGACCCAGGATGCCCGCCACCTGGGCGAGGACACCGGGCCGGTCCAGGGCCATCACGCGCAGGTAGTAGGCGGAGCGGATCTCGTCGACCGGGCGCAGCGGGAGCGGGGTCCGGCTCAGCGAGGGCAGGTCCGCGTCGAGCGCCGGGATGCCGTGGGCCACCCGCCGCGCGATCTCGAGCGTGTCGGACCAGACCGCCGAGGCGGTGGGGAGCTGGCCGGCGCCGCGGCCGTAGAACATGAGGTTGCCCACGTTGTCGCCGGTGATGAACACGGCGTTGAACACGCCGGAGACGGCGGCGAGCGGAGAGCCGGCCGGGATCAGCGTGGGGTGGACGCGGGCTTCCAGAGATCCCTCGAAGGCCTTCGCGATCGCGAGCAGCTTGATCCGGTAGCCCAGCTCGGTGGCGTTGACCACGTCCTGGTGGGTGACGCCGGTGATGCCCTCGGTGTAGATGTCCTTGAGATCCACCGCGGTGCGAAAGGCGAGCGTGGCCAGGATCTGCAGCTTGTGGGCCGAATCGAGGCCCTCGATGTCGAGGGTGGGATCCGCCTCCGCGTAGCCCTGGCCCTGCGCCTCCTTGAGCACCTCGCTGAAGTCGCGGCCCTCGTCGGTCATCTTCGACAAGATGTAGTTGCAGGTCCCGTTGACGATGCCGAAGGCGGACAGGATGCGGTTGGCGGCCAGGCCGTCCTTCACGGCCCGGATCAGCGGGATGCCGCCCGCCACCGCGGCCTCGAAGCCGAGCATCACCCGGTTGCGTCGCGCCTCCTCGAAGAGCTCGGGGCCGTGATGGGCGAGCAGCGCCTTGTTGGCGGTGACCACGTGCTTGCCGGCCTGCAGAGCCTTGAGGATGAAGGTACGCGCCGGCTCGAGCCCGCCGATCAGCTCGATGACGATCCGCACCGCCGGATCGTCGATCGCCTGGTTGGCATCGGTGGTCAGCGGCAGCCGCGCCAGGTCGATACCCTCCCGGGGCCGGGTCAGATCCGCGTCGGCCACGCGTCCGAGGGCGAGCTGGCAGCCCGCGCGCTCGGCGAGCTCCGCGCCGTGGCTCTGGAGCACCTTGACCACGCCGCAGCCGACCGTGCCCAGGCCCAGCAGGGCGATCTTGATCTCGCTCATCGGTTCGATCCCTCGCGGAGCGGCCGTCGCACAGCTGGTGCCGGGGCGTGACCGCGCACTAGCGCGCGGTCAGGGTCTTGAGGCCGCGGAGGGCCTGCCGGATCCGCTGCTCGTTCTCGACCAGGGCGAAGCGGACGTGGCCGTCGCCGTACTCGCCGAAGCCGATGCCGGGGGAGACCGCGACCTTGCACTCCTGGATGAGCAGCTTGGAGAACTCGAGCGAGCCCATGCTGCGGAACTCCTCGGGGATGGGCGCCCAGACGAACATCGTGCCCTTGGGCTTGGCCACGCACCAGCCGATCTTGTTGAGGCCGTTGACCAGCACGTCCCGGCGCTTGCGGTGCAGCTCGACGATGTCCTCGACGCAGCCCTGCTCGCCCTCGAGCGCGATGATCGCCGCGATCTGGATGGGCTGGAAGGCGCCGTAGTCGAGGTAGGACTTGATGCGGGCCAGGGCATGGATCATCCTCGAGTTGCCGCACACGAACCCGACGCGCCACCCGGGCATGTTGTAGGACTTCGACAGCGAGAAGATCTCGACCCCCACCTCCTTGGCGCCGGGCACCTCCAGGAAGGACGGAGCCTTGTATCCGTCGAAGGTGAAGTCGGCGTAGGCGAAGTCGTGGACCACCATCAGGTGGTGCTCCCGGGCGAAGTCCACGACCTTCACGAAGAAGTCCCGGTCCACGCAGGCCGTGGTCGGGTTGTGGGGGAAGGACAGGATCAGCAGCTTGGCCTTGGGCCAGGCCAGGCGAGCCGTCTCCTGGAGCCGGGCGAAGAAGTCGTCGCCCGGGACGAGCGGGACCGAGCGCAGGTCCCCGTCTGCGATCACCACCGAGTAGGAGTGGATGGGGTAGGTCGGGCTCGGGACCAGGGCCCCGTCGCCCGGCTGGAGCACCGCCAGAGCCAGGTGGGCCATGCCCTCCTTGGCCCCGATCGTGGCGATGGCCTCGGTCTCCGGGTCCAGGTCCACCCCGTAGCGAGTGCGGTACCAGGTAGTGACTGCCTTGCGCAAGCGGGTGATGCCCTTGGACGCCGAGTAGCGGTGGTTGCGGGGGTTGCGGGCCGCCTCCACCAGCTTGTCGACGATGTGCTTGGGCGTCTCCTGGTCGGGGTTGCCCATCCCGAGGTCGATGATGTCCTCGCCCCGGGCGCGCGCCTTCGACTTCAGGTCGTTGACGATCGCGAAGACGTAGGGCGGGAGCCGCTTGATCCGGTAGAACTCATCCATTGGTCTTCTCCCAGGGATTTCGATCATACTGCGCAGGTCTTGCAAGTGTCAACGAAACCCTGTGTGGCGGGCACATAGAGCGCATTGTGGGGGCGCTGCCCTGTCGTCGGCAGTGGGGGTTGACACCCTTCGAATTGGCATGTTAGAAGAGCCATACCGGGCGAAACCGTAACCAGCACCCACCCTTCCAGTACGGTCCGAGCGGTCTGGCGTGTTCCAGGCCCCCGAGAGGGCCACTCAGAGGACCCGGTAGGACGCAGTCCGGAGTTGGCAGGGGGACGAGTCTTATGTTCAGGCGAGGGGGCAAGGGACCGCGGCGAAGCGAGCTGACGGCCTTCATCGACGAAGGATCCGAGATGGAAGGGCGCTACACCTTCCGCGGCACCGTGATGCTCAACGGCAAATTCAAGGGCGAGATCAGCTCCGACGACACCCTGATCATCGGGGAGCGGGGCGTCCTTCACGCCGACGTCCGAGCTGGGCGGGTGACCGTCAGCGGTGAGGTCACCGGTAACCTGCGCGCGACCGAGCGGATCGAGCTCAAGCGGACCGCCCGGGTATACGGCGACGTCGAGGCCCCGGTGATCGTGGTGGAGGAGGGGGTCCTGTTCGAGGGGCACTGCCGGATGGCCAAGCCGAGCCCGGTGGTGGAGGTGGCGCCGACCCGGGACCTCGCGGTCGTGCCGCTCAAGCGCTGATCGAGCCGATGGCCAAGACCAAGCAGTTCAACCTGTTGATGGTCCGGGACGACGGCAGCCGCGTCCTGCGGCTGTCCGTGCCGGGCTGGGCGGTCGTCTCCGTCTCGGCGGCCCTGGCCCTGACCATCATCGGGCTGGCCTTCATCTATCCCGACTACGTCTCGCTCCGCCATCAGCGGGGGGCCCTGTCGGCACTCAGCGCGCGGCTCCACGCCCAGCAGCAGCTCCTGGACGCCTCGGAGTCCCGCATGCGCGAGATCCGCGGCGAGATCAACAGCTGGCGCGACCTCCACACGAAGATCTGGGAGCCGTTCGGGCCGGAGGCCGGGCCCAAGGGGCGTGAGACCGGTATCGGCGGGGGGACCGGCTCCACCGGGACCTCGCGCGAGGCCGAGCGCCCCGCGGTGAAGGAAGAGATGGACCGGCTGCTCGGCGTCGTCAAGGACGAGGGCGAGTCGATCCGGTCGCTCGAGCGCTTCCTCGGGCGGGCCAGCCGGGTGCTCGCCTCGCTGCCGTCCCGCTGGCCGGTACGCGGTCCGGTCAACTCCGACTTCGGTCAGCGCCGCTCACCCTGGGCGCCCAACTCCGAATTCCACAGCGGCATCGACATCGGCGCCCCGATCGGAACCCCCGTGCGCGCGCCCGCTCCCGGCGTCGTGGTCTTCGCGGGTCAGCACCCGGAGTACGGGGTCACGCTGATCATCGATCACGGCAACGATACCAAGTCGCTCTACGGCCACTTGTCGAAGCTCAACGCCGCGGTCGACCAGCAGATCCAGCGGGGCGAGACGGTGGCGTTCACGGGCAACACGGGCCGCTCGTCCGGGCCCCACCTGCACTACGAGATCCAGGTCAAGGGCCAGCCGGTGAACCCCCACAGCTACATCTGGGAGGAGTCGGGGCCGGTCGTCGCCAAGTCGGGTTCCCGCTGACGACGGGCCGCGGGCCGTCTAGGCGCCGCGGTGCTTCTGCAGAAATCCGAGGCAGACCTCGTTGAACAGCTGCGCCTGCTCGATGAAGTGCAGGTGCCCCGCGTCCGGGATCGTCACGATCTCCGAGCCGGAGATGAGCGCGTGCAGGGCGACCGAGGAGGCCGGCGGCACTAGGATATCTTCCGCGCCCGTCGTGATCAGCGTCGGCACCCGGATCTGACCGAGGCGGGCGACCGTGTCGTGCCCGCGGATGGCTTCCGCCTGCCGGGACAGGCCGTCGAGCCCGATCGGGTACGGATAGGTGAGCGCCCGGTCGATCCAGAAGTGGATGAAGTCCGGCCGCTCCGCCATGGTCTTCCGGCAGAGGATCCAGGGCATGATCGCCCGCACGTTCTCCTCGCGGTCGCCGCGGGCCTTGACCGCGAGCAGCGTGTCGATCAGGAAGCGACCGTAGGCGTCGATGGTGGGGGCCGTGCAGTGCAGCTGCAGCGTCCGCACGTGGTCGGGGTGCCGCAGGACCATCTCCTGCGCGATCATCCCACCCATCGAGGCGCCACAGATGTGGGCCCGTCCGACTCCGAGCGCGTCCATCAGCCCCACGACGTCCTCGGCCATGCCGGCGATCGAGTAGGGCCCGTCGGGCACCGCGCTCTGGCCCGCGCCGCGGTTGTCGAGCGCGATGACCCGGTGGTCCGCCGCGAAGGCGGCGGCCTGGAGCGCCCACGCGGTGTGGTCACCGCCCCAGCCCATGATCAGCATCAGCGGTGGAGCGTCGGGCGCGCCGGTCTCCTCGTAGAAGAGACGGACGCCGCCGACGGTGACGGTGGCCACGGAGGTCAGGAGGCGACCGCGGCCAGGATCTCGCCGATCTCGGCGTGCGTGCCGGCGTCGAGCTCCGGGGCGGGCGGCCTCACCAGCGCGGACTCGATCCACCCGCGACGCCGGAGGATCTCCTTCCGGATGCCCACCGCGGTCCCCGGGGTGGCGCCGGGCTGGCTCTCGTAGCGGATGAGGGGCAGCCACCGATAGAAGAGTGCGCGCGCGTCGTCCCTCCGGCCGGCCACGAAGTGGTCGCGGATGGCTCGGAGGGCCTCGGGGTAGGGGAAGCCGGTCATGGCTCCGTCGGCCCCGCGCGAGAGCTCCTCGAAGAAATACACCCCGCCCAGTCCGCCGAAGATCGCCACCCGGCCGCCGAAGAGGGCGCGCAGGCGCGTGATCTTCGGCAGGGTGGGCGGCTCCTCCAGCTTCACCGCCTCGATCCGTGAGATCTCGGCGCACACCTTGGCGATGAACGGCGCCGGCATCATCACCTGGGTGGTGACCGGCTCGTCCTGGAGCACGATGGGTAGCGGGGTGGCCGCGGCGACGGTGCGGCAGTACTCGAGCACCGCGTCCAGGTTCTTGAGGCCCGCGGGCGGCGCCACCATGAGCCCGTCGGCGCCGTGTTCATGCGCCATGCGCGCGAATGCTGTGGCCAGGTGGGTGCCGGGGGCCGAGACGCCCACCACGACCGGCACGCGCCCGCGCACCTCCTTGACCACGGTCTCCACCACCCGGCGGCGCTCCTCGTCGGTGAGGCGGTGCGCCTCGCCCGCGATGCCGAGGATGGTGAACCCGGTGATGCCGGTGGCGAGGGCGGACTCGAGCAGGCGCGGCAGCCCCTCGCTGTCGAGCGCGCCGTCCTCGCGGAAGGGCGTGGCGAGGATGTGGAAGATGCCGGACCACTCAATCATGCGCGGGCAGCCCGGAGCGTGAACGGGGCGACGCTCCCCGTTGGCTCAGGCTCTCACCTGGCAGGCCACCCAGTGGCCGGGCGAGATCTCCTTCAGCACCTGTTCGTTCTCGGAGCACGATGGAATGCGGATGGGGCAGCGTGTGTGGAAGCGGCAGCCGGAGGGCGGCTTGATCGGGCTCGGCACGTCGCCCTCCAGCAGGATACGCTTGCGCTTGACCGCGGGGTCCGGGATCGGCACCGCGGAGAGGAGCGCTTCGGTGTAGGGATGCTTCGGGTTGTTGTACAGCTCCTTGGCGGGAGCGATCTCCACGATCTTGCCGAGGTACATCACGGCCACGCGGTCGGAGATGTGGCGTACGACCGACAGGTCGTGGGCCACGAAGATGTACGCCAGGTGCAGCTCGTCCTGCAGGTCCTCCAGCAGGTTGATCACGCCCGCCTGAATGGACACGTCGAGGGCCGACACGGGCTCGTCGAGCACGAGGACGTCGGGGTTGAGGGCAATGGCCCGGGCGATGCCGATGCGCTGGCGCTGGCCGCCCGAGAACTCGTGCGGGTACCGGCGCAGGTGGTCGGCGTTCAGGCCCACCGTCTCGAGCAGGTGTACGACGCGCTCCTCGCGCTCGCGCTTGCCCTTGGCGAGCTTGTGGATCACCAGCGCCTCGCCGATGATCGAGCCCACCGTCATGCGCGGGTTCAGCGACGCGTACGGGTCCTGGAAGATGATCTGCATGTCCCGCCGCAGGTGACGGAGGGATCGCTTGTCGAGCGTGGTCACGTTCTTGTCCTCGAACCACACCTCGCCCGCGGTGGGCTCGATCAGGCGCAGGATACAGCGGCCGGTGGTGGACTTGCCGCAGCCCGACTCGCCCACCAGCCCGAGCGTCTCGCCCTTCAGAAGACTGAAGCTCACGTCGTCGACCGCGTGCACCCGTGCGACTTCTCGGGAGAAGAGTCCGCCTCTGATCGGGAAGTACTTCTTGAGGTTGCTGATCCGGAGGAGTGGGGTCTCAGCCATTGGCGGCCTCTAGTAGAGCCAGCAGGACACTTTGTGTCCCGGCTTGACTTCCTTGAGCACGGGGTCCTTCTCGGTGCACACCGATTTCACGAACGGGCAGCGCGGCGCGAAGCGGCAGCCGGGCGCGATGTCGCCTCGGAGCGTGGGCACCGTGCCCGGGATGGTCTCGAGTCGCCGTCGGGAGGTGGCGGCCAGGTCGATGCGCGGAATCGAGCGGAGCAGGCCCTGCGTGTACGGGTGCAGGGGCTCCTTGAAGAGGTCGGCGACCGGCGCTTCCTCCGCCACCTTGGCCGCGTACATGACGACCACCCGCTGGGCGGTCTCCGCGATGACGCCCATGTCGTGAGTGATCAGCAACACCGCCATGCGCAGCTTGGACTTGAGCTCGTTGAGCAGATCGAGGATCTGCGCCTGGATCGTGACGTCGAGCGCGGTGGTCGGCTCGTCCGCGATGAGCAGGTTGGGATTACAGGACAGCGCCATCGCGATCATGATGCGCTGCCGCATGCCACCCGAGAGCTGGTGGGGATACTCCTTCACGCGGCGCTCCGCGTTCGGGATGTGCACCACCTTGAGCATCTCCACCGTCTTGGCCATCGCGTCGCGCCGGCCGAGCCCCTCGTGGAGCCGGATCGCCTCCGCGATCTGCTCACCCACCGTGAACACGGGGTTGAGCGAGGTCATGGGCTCCTGGAAGATCATCGAGATCTCCTTGCCCCGGATCTTGCGCATCCGGTTGGGGGGCAAGGTCACCAGGTCGACCCCGTTGTAGGTGATCTGGCCCTCGACGATGCGGCCGGGCGGCTGGGGGATCAGCTTCATGATGCTGAGCGCGGTCACCGACTTGCCGCAGCCGGATTCGCCGACGACGCCCAGAGTCTCGCCCTTCTCGATGTAGAGGTCCACGCCGTCGACGGCCCGCACCACGCCCTCGTCGGTGAAGAAATAGGTCTTGAGATTCTTGACGTCCAGCAGGCGCTCGGCCATTGGGTGCGGCCTCCTCTCGCAGGGGTGCGGGCGGCTACCAGGCCGCCGTGATCTCGCGGAAGGCCTCGAGGGCCCGCCCGATGTCGTCGGCGTCGACGTCCTTGTGGGTGACGCAGCGGATGGTGCCGGGACCGGTCTGGTGGATCTTCACCTTCCGGGCCAAGCAGCCGGTGACCAGCTCGGCGGCGCCGCCGTCGCGGTCCACCCGGAAGATGACGATGTTGGTCTGCACGGTGGCCAGATCCAGCGTGATCCGGGGCAGGCGGCTCACGCCCTCGGCGAGCCGGCGGCAGTTGACGTGGTCCTCGGCGAGCCGCTCCACCATCTGATCCAGGGCCACCTGGCCCGCGGCGGCCAGGATGCCCACCTGACGCATGCCGCCCCCGAGCATCTTGCGGACCCGCCGGGCCCGGGCCACGAATTCCCGCGAGCCGCACACGACCGACCCGACCGGGGCGCCCAGGCCCTTGGAAAGGCAGAAGGTGATCGAGTCGACCGGCCGCACGAAATCGGACGCCGGCCGTTTCAGCGCGACCGCCGCATTGAAGAGGCGCGCGCCGTCGAGGTGCACCGGCACCCCCGCGGCGTGGGCCGCGGCGGCTACCGCCTCGATCTCCTCCGGCGTGCAGCACGTGCCGCCGTGGCGATTGTGGGTGTTCTCGAGGCACACCAGGCCGGTCATCGGGATGTGGATGTTGTTGGGCCGGATGTGCTCGCGCACCTGCTCGGGGGTGAGGAAGCCGCGCTGGGTCTTCACCGGGAGCGTCTGCACGCCCCCGAACACCGCCGCGCCCGCGCCTTCGTAGTTGAAGACGTGGGAGTCGGCGTCCAGGATGACCTCCTGCCCGGCGCGCGTCTGCGCGAGTACCGAGATCAGATTGCCCTGCGTGCCCGAGGAGACGAACAGGGCCGCCTCCTTGCCGGTCCGACGGGCCGCCGTCTCTTCCAGTCGCCGGACGGTCGGATCCTCCTCCCAGACGTCGTCCCCGACCTCGGCGCGGGCCATCGCGTCCCGCATGGCCTGGGTGGGGAGCGTCAAGGTGTCCGACCGGAGATCGACGACGTCGTGCATGGGATTACCTCGTGGCGGTCTGGAGGCGTTGCGCGGCGCGCTTGCCCCACTCGGTGTACGCGTACTCGTCGGCGAGCTGCCGGAACAGCCGCTGGGAATCCTCGGTGCGGCCGTCGCCCGAGTACACCTCGCCGAGCCGGAACAGCGCCTCCGGGATCACGAGGGTGCGCGGATATTCCTTGACGACCTTTTCGAGCCGCGGGCGAGCCGCGGCCGGGTTGCCCTGATTGATGTAGTACGCGGCGATCCACAGCTCCTTCTGGGCCATGCGGCCCCGGCAGATGTCGATCTTGGCCAGGGCGTCGGCCGCGTAGCGGCTCTCCGGGTACTCGCGGACCAGCTTCTTGAACTGCTCCATCGCCTTGCGGGTGATCTCCTGGTCCTGTTCCACCGGCTTCATCTGGTCGTAGTAGCTCATCGAGAGCCGGAACTGCACCAAATCCGCGATCGAGTGGCGGGGATAGAAGGACATGAAGGCCTCGAACTCCTTGATCGCCTTCTCGTACGCCCCCTCGCGGTAGAATGCCTCCCCGATCAGGAAGCGCGCCCGCGGCGCGTAGCCCGACTGCGGGTGGCGCTCCACGACTTTGCGAAACGCGACGCGCGCGTCCTCGTAGCGGCTCTTGCCGAGCTGGGTCTCCCCTTCGGCGTAGAGCTCGGACGCGGGCGGGAGGGCCTGCGGGCGCTGGCGAAACCAATCCGTAATGGTCGTGCACCCGCTCTGCAGCAGGAGCAGACTCGCCAGCGTCGCGGAAACCCAGAGGAATTTGAGACGCATCGGCCAGAGGTCGGCCATCGATTGGCCCCCAGTTGTAAGGGTGGAAGTCTTGAAAGTCAAGGACGTTGACGGGTTCATTGACAGGTCCGGGAGCCCTGCATATGATCCGGCCATGTCACCCCTGGAACCGGTCAGGCTCCCGACCATGTTCAGGGTACGACAGACCTTCCCCCGGACCCGCCTGGAAGATATCCCCGGCGGCGTCCGCGAGACCCTGGCCGCTGCCCATCTGCCCATCAAACGGGGGGATACGGTGGCGGTCGGGGCGGGCAGCCGGGGTATCGCCAATATCGACGTCATCGTCCGGGCCACCGTCGACTGGCTCAAGGCCCTCGGCGCCCGGCCGTTCGTCTTCCCGGCCATGGGCAGCCACGGCGGGGCCACCGCCCTCGGCCAGCGCGCGGTACTGGAGCACTACGGCATCACCGAGGCCACCATGGGCTGCGAGGTCCGGGCCGGCATGGACGTGGTCCAGGTGGGGGAGGCGCTGGGGCTGCCGGTGTGGCTCGATCGGATCGCCGCGGAGGCCGACTGGATCGGGGTGGTCAACCGGATCAAGCCGCATACCGATTTCAAGGGCTCGATCGAGTCCGGCCTCTTCAAGATGATGACGATCGGGCTCGGCAAGTACCAGGGCGCCACCCAGTACCACCGGGCCAACGTCAATCACGGCTACGAGACGGTCATCACCGCGGTGGGGAGAGAGATGCTGGCCCGGGCCCGCATCGGCTTCGGACTCGGCATCGTGGAGAACGGCTACGACGAGACGGCTTGCGTGGAGGCCTTCAACCCGGAGAATCTCGAGGCGGGGGAGCGCCGGCTCCTGAAGGACGCGCGAGCCTGGATGGCCCGGCTGCCCTTCTCGCCGATCGACGTCCTGGTGGTCGAGGAGATCGGCAAGAACATCTCGGGCTCCGGCATGGACACCAACGTGATCGGGCGGCCGTCGAATCCGCACGAGCCATTCCCGGCCGACCCCAAGATCCTCTGGATCGCGGCCCTCGATCTGACCGACGAGAGCTACGGCAACGCCACCGGGATCGGGAACGCCGATTTCACGACCCGCCGGCTCGCCGAGAAGATCGACTGGAAACCCACCGCGATCAACACGCTCACCGCCTGCGCGCCGAACGGGGCCAAGCTCCCCCTCGTCTTCGAGAGCGACCGGGAAGCGGTGGAGAATGCGCTCAACTGCATCGGGCTCACGCCGCCCGAGCGAGCTCGAGTGATGCACATCCGCAGCACGCTCGTGCTCGGCGAGATCGAGTGCTCGGAGGCCTTTCTGCCCGAGATCGCCAAGCGGCCGGATCTCACGGTAGTGGGCGAGGGCAAGCCCTTCGCCTTCGACGCGCTCGGCCGCATCGTCCCGCTCGCCGCCCACTGATCGCGGGGCCGCTTTGCCGCTTGACACCGCGGCCGGCGACAGCTTACAGTCCGCCAAACCTCTCCGCGGTTCCCGTTGCGCCGATCCTTATCCTCAGCGAGGAGGAGCCGTCCATGCGACCTCTCAGTCGCCGTCAGTTCCTGACCACTACCGGGGCCGGTCTCGCCGGCGTCCTCGCGAGCCGCGTCCCGCCCGCGCGTGGGCAGCAGCGCGAGGTCTCGTACCTCTGCTGGAACAATTTCGCGCCCGCGTCGGACAAGAAGTTGGCCGAGATCGGCCAGCGCTTCACCAAGGACAGCGGCATCAAGCTCAAGATCGACCACATCTCCCACATGGGCCCGCAGCAGGCCAAGTACGCCTCGGAGGTCCAGACCCAGGCCGGGCACGACATGGTGGAGATGCGCATGCACTTCCCGTGGCTCTACGAGCCCCAGCTCGTGGACGTCTCGGACGTGGTGGGCGAGCTCGAGAAGAAGTACGGCAAGGCCATCACCTCCGCCTACGAGGGCGCCCACGTCAACGGGGTCTGGCGGGCGGTGCCCCAGTACCACGGCATGTTCGTGGCCACGTACCGTGAAGACCTTTTCAAGCAGGCCAGCCTGAAGGTGCCGGACACCTGGGAGGACCTCTACACGGTTGGCAAAGAGCTGAAGAAGATGGGCCACCCGGTGGGGATTCCCATCGCCCAGAACTACGACTCGATCTCGACGGCGGGCCCGGTGCTCTGGTCGTTCGGCGGCATGGAAGTGGACAAGGACGGCAAGACGGTCAAGATCAACTCGCCCGGCACCATCCAGACCGTCGAGTGGTACAAGAAAATGTTCCGCGACTGCATGGAGCCCGAGGTGCTGTCGTGGTCGGACGCCAGCAACAACGAGTCGATCCAGCAGGGGAAGGCCGGCTGGATCCACAATCCGGTGTCGGCCTACATCGTGGCCAAGCAGCGGAAGCTCGTCACCGCCGACGGGATCAATCACCACCGGAGCCTTGGGGGCCCCTACGGGCGCCACGAGACCGACACGCCGCGGCACATCGGGATCTGGAAGTTCTCGAAGAACGTCGAGGCCTCCAAGGAGTGGATCCGCTACCTCCTCGGCAAGCGGGAAGTCTACGACGAGTACATCATGTCGGGCGACGCGTTCAACCTGCCCATCTACGACAAGCTCCAGGACCACCCGGTCCTGAGGACGGATCCGAAGTACGCCGCGCTGAAGGGGGAGGGTGTGCAATACCACACCTACGGCTGGCCCGCTCCCCCCTCGGACAAGGTCCAGCTCATCACCAACTCCTACATCCTGCCCAACATGATCGCCAAGGCGGTCACGGGCACCTCGACCAAGGACGCCATCGCCTGGGCCGAGAACGAAATGAAGAAGATCATCGCCGGATAGCGGGGTGAGGTGAAGCCGAAGGCGAGCCGAACGCATTCGAAAGAGAAGTACCCGGCAGTAGACGAGGCGAGCCGAACGAATATGAAAAGGGGGTCAGGGTAAGGGCGCACATGGCGGTCAGAGCCGACGAGATTCCGGTTCAGCGCGGCCGCCCGCGCATGGCGGCGCGGGTGCGCGGATGGCTCGACCGCGAGTCGGTGCTGGGACCGGTGTTCGTGACGCCGGCCGTGATCCTCCTGCTGCTCCTGGTCGCCTACCCCTTCGTGATGGCGCTGTACTTCGCGCTCTCCGATTCCTACATCGGCCGCCCGAGCCACTTCGTGGGCCTGCGCAACTTCATCCACCTCTGGGACAGCGACGCCTTTCGCCAGACGTTCCAGAACGCGTTCGTCTTCACCGGCGCCGCGGTGGCCTTCAAGCTCGTGCTGGGCATCATCCTGGCCCTGCTCCTCAACGAGCAGCTCTGGTTCAAGCGCATGATCCGCGGCGCGGTGCTCTTGCCCTGGGTCATCCCCACCGCGCTGTCCACCCTCGGCTGGTGGTGGATGTTCAACTCGCTCTACAGCGTGGT
Organism: Candidatus Dormiibacterota bacterium; assembly: GCA_035569855.1. Lineage (GTDB taxonomy): Bacteria > Methylomirabilota > Methylomirabilia > Rokubacteriales > CSP1-6 > CAMLFJ01. The sequence goes on along the minus strand of DATMMH010000165.1, from coordinate 1,641 downwards.
GAACTGGACGGGGATCGCCCTCGGGATCATGGATCCCCCGGGGCCGAACTGGCTCGGGCAGAAGTACTACGCGATGGCGGCGGTGGTCATCGTCAACGTATGGCGCGGGCTGCCGTTCTTCGCGATCACCATCCTCGCCGGGCTGGTGTCCATCCCGAAGGAGCTCTACGAGGCGGCCGAGGCCGACGGGGCGGGGCCGACCGCTCGCTTCTGGTACGTCACGCTGCCGCTCCTCAAGCCGGTGCTCGCGGTCGTCGTGCTCTTCTCGACGATCTTCACGTTCAGCGACTTCAACATCGTCTACGTGCTCACCCACGGCGGGCCCATCAACTCGACGCACCTCTTCGCCACCTACTCCCGCATGCTCGTCATCGACGTGGGGCGGATCGGCGAGGGGGCGGCGGTCTCCCTCTATCTCTTCCCGCTGCTCGTCCTCGTGATCTGGGCCCAGCTTCGCTTCGTCCGGAAGCAGGTCTACTAGACCTCATGCGGGTGCGACGGTGACGGTGGCGCGGCGACCGCGGCTGAGGCGCGTGGCGATTCATCTCGGCCTGCTGCCGTTCCTGATCTTCGCCCTGTTTCCCTTCTATCACATGACGCTCACCTCGCTGAAGCAGGACCGGGAGCTCTACGACCGATTCGCGGTGCCGCTCATCATCAAGCAGGGGCCGACCCTCGAGCACTACACCAAGCTCTTGTGGGACACCGAATTCCTCACCTGGACCAAGAACAGCCTGATGGTGGCCATCCTCGCGACCGGGATCTCGGTCGTCATCGGCACCGTGGCCGCCTACGCGCTGGCGCGGCTCCGGTTCTTCGGCGTGGCCGCCTTCGGCACCGGCATCTTCGTCACCTATCTGGTGCCGACCTCGCTCCTGTTCTTGCCGCTCGCGCAGGTGGTCAACTGGATCGGTCTCGCCGACTCGAAGTGGGCGCTCATCGTCACGTATCCTACCTTCCTGGTGCCCTTCTGCACTTGGCTCCTCATGGGCTATTTCCGGACGGTACCCAAGGAGATCGAGGAGTGCGCCATGGTGGACGGCGCCACCCGCATCCAGGCGCTGTGGCGCATCGTGCTGCCTATCGCGGTGCCGGGCCTCGTCTGCGCGGTGCTTTTCGCGTTCACCCTGTCCTGGAACGAGTTCATCTACGCGCTGACCTTCACCTCGTCGTCCGACCAGATCACGGCCAGCGTCGGGGTCACCAGCGAGCTGATCCGCGGTGACATCTACTTCTGGGGCTCGCTGATGGCCGGCGCGGTGGTCGGCTCGGTGCCCATCGTGGTCCTGTACGTGTTCTTCCTCGACTACTACGTCTCGGGACTCACCGCCGGCGCCGTGAAGTAGTCGGCGCGTCGCCGCTCTCTGGTCGGACCGCTCGGGCACGTTTTCGCCCTGGCATCCTTCTTGCCGCTCGAATCATCGAAAGCGATGAAGAAGAGGGGAGAGAGTGAAGCGCATGGAATACCGCGCGGGCGGCCCGATCCAGGAGTCACAACCGGCGGCGGGTTACCCGCATGAGCTTGAGCGCGCGATCACGCTGAAGGACGGAGCGTCGGCGCGTATCCGCCCGATCCGGCCCGACGACGAGCCGCGGCTCGTCGACCTCTACGAGCGGTTGAGCCAGCTCACCGCGTATCAG
>DATMMH010000164.1:0-3913 GCA_035569855.1 Candidatus Dormiibacterota bacterium | reverse complement strand
ACCAGCAGCAGCACGATGTAGGCGGCCACGTCCTTGACCCCGAGCGGCAGGTACGCACCCGAGAACAGCTCGATCAGCCCGATGGTCACGCCGCCCACCAGCGCACCGGGGATCGACCCGAAGCCGCCCAGCACCGCGGCCGCGAACGCCTTGAGCCCGATGAAGCCCAGGTTGGTGTCGATCAGCGACACCGGGGCGAGCAGCACGCCCGCGATCGCGGCCACCCCCGCCGAGATCGCCCAGATCAGCGAGAACATCCGCTTCACCGGGATTCCCATGTAGTAGGCGGCGAGCTGGTTCTGGGAGGCGGCCTGCATCGCCACGCCCACCCGCGAGTAGCTGAAGAACGCATAGAGCAGGGCGCACAGCACGAGCGTGCCCACGATGATCGCCACGTACTCGTGGCTCACCGTGACCCCGCCCAGCCGAGTGGTCTTGGCGCTGAACGGGGTGGGCAGCGTGTAGATCTCGGAGCCCCAGGTGATGGAGGCGAAGCTGCGGAACATGGCGCCGAGGCCGATCGTGAGCATGACCACCGCGAACTGGGGCTGGCCGATGACCCGGCGGAGGATGGTGGCGTCGAGCGCGGCGCCGAAGAGCCCCACCGCCGCGACCGCGATGGCGAACGCGGGCCAGTAGCTCATGCCGTGACCGACCACCAGCATGTAGCAAACGAACGCCCCCAGCATGAGCAGGTCGCCCTGGGCGAAGTTGACCAGCTCGGTGGCCTTGTAGATGAGGACGAAGCCGAGAGCGACCAGGCCGTAGATGCAGCCGACGGCGAGGCCGTTCAGCGCGAGCTGAAGGATCGTACCCAGAGCGGACCCCCACCGGCGACACCGGCCCCTGCGTCCGTCCGCCGCGGCGACCCTGTCGCGGCGTGACGTTGGTGGGGGCGGTTATATCCGGCCGACCCCGATCAAGTCAATGGGGCGGGGCGGATCCAGACCGCGGTGTCGTGGAAGACGGCGCCGCCGTTCGGGTAGCCGGGCTCGGCGCTGGTCAGCGCGTTGATCCCGATCCCGGTGACGAAGTGCTTGTTGGGCCAGACGCCCTCGACCACCACCACGCCGCGCTGCTGGCCGGCGCGCGGCTCGGCGTGGGCGACCACCTGACCGCGCGCGTTGCCCAGGACCACTGGGGTCCCCGCTCCGGCGCCGAGGGCGGCGCAGTCGTCGGGATGGAGCAGCGCGGTCGGCCGCTTCTCCCGCTGGAGAGAAGACGGCGTCTCGGTGAACGTGGAGTTGAGGAAGGTGCGGGCCGGCGCGGCGACGAGCCGGAAGGGCCGCTCGGCGGTCGGGTTGTCGATCACGTCGAAGTGATCGGGCAGCGTGGGCATCTGCGCCCCGCGGCCGCCGTAGCGCGACCAGTCGGGCCTGAAGTGGAAGCGCCGGTCCGGGGTCGGGAAGCCGTCGAGGAAGTGCGCGGTCTGGAACGGCGGGGCGTAGTCCTGCCCGCCGCTCCGCCAGTTGGTCTCGGCGTCCCACATGCCGGACTTCCGGAGCGTCGCGTCCATGATCTCCCAGGCCGTCATCTGGAAGCCGGGGTGCGTGGCGCCGAGCCGCTTGGCGAGCTGGCAGATCACCCAGTGGTTCTCGCGACACTCACCCGGAGGGTCGATCACCTTCTTGGTCACCTGGAAGTAGGTGTGGCCGCTCGCGGTGTAGAAGTCGTCGTGCTCGACCATCATGGTGGCGGGCAGCACGACGTCGGCGAAGGCGGCGGTCTCGGTGAGGAACTGCTCGTGCACGCAGAGGAAGAGATCCTCCCGCGCGAGACCCCGGTGCACCAGGTGGGTCTCCGGGCACACCATCGCCGGGTTCGTGTTCTGCACGAGCATCGCGGTCACCGGCGGGCCGCCCAGCAACGCGTCACGATCGCCGGTGAGGATGGGGCCCAGGCGCGACTGGTCGAGAGCGCGGATGGATTTGTCCACGCGGTCGAGCCCCTCGATCAGGGCGCGATCGAGGGGATAGAGCGCGGTCTGGCCGTAGACCGCGCCGCCGCCCTCGTATTGCCACGCGCCGGTGATGGCGGGCAGGCAGGACACCGCATGCATGTTCACCGCCCCGTTGCGCGAGCGGCTGAAGCCGTGGTGGCAGCGGATGAAGCTCTTCTTCGTGCCGCCGTAGAGGCGGGCGAACTCCACGATCTGCGCGGCGGGCAGCCCGGTGATGGTGGCGGCCCACTCGGGGGTGCGCGCGGCCACGTGGGCGGCCAGCTCGTCCGGGCAGTCGGTGAAGGCGCGGAGGTAGTCCCAGTCGGCCAGGCCTTCTGCGAAGAGCACGTGCATGACCGCGCACGCGAGCGCGCCGTCGGTGCCCGGGCGCGGCGCCAGGTGCAGGTCGGCCCTCGCGGCGGTGTCGGTACGGTACGGGTCCACCACCACGAGCGGCGCGCCGCGGCGCTTGGCCGCCATCGCGTGGCTCATCACGTTGACCTGGGTGTTGACCGGGTTGCCGCCCCAGATGACGACCAGGTCCGAGTGCTCGTCGATCTCCCGCAGGTCCACGCCACGCTTGGCGCCCACCCCGGCGGCCCAGCCGGTGTCGGCGAGGGTCACGCAGATCGTCGAGTAGTAGCGCGAGTAGCCCATCGCATGGCGCAGCCGGTTGATCCCGTCGCGCTGCACCAAGCCCATGGTGCCCGCGTAGTAGTAGGGCCACACCGTCTCGAGCCCGAAGGCGGCCGCCTGGCGGGTGAACGCCTCCGCGACCAGATCGAGCGCGTCGTCCCAGCCGATGCGCTCGAAGCGCCCCGAGCCCTTGGGCCCGACGCGGCGCAGCGGGTGGAGCAGGCGATCCGGATGGTGCACGCGCTCGGCGTAGCGGCCGACCTTCTCGCAGATCACCCCGCGCGTGTAGGTGTTGCGGTGGGAGCCGCGCACGCGGCCGATGGTCCGCGCGTCGATGCGCTCCACCTCCAGCGCGCAGGTGCTGGTGCAGTCGTGGGGGCACACCGACGGGAGGATTTCCATGGCTCTCAGGATACCCCAGGCGCCTTCTGCTACACTACCGGCTGATGGCCGACGAGCGACCGAAGACCGCGTACGAAGTGGCGATGGAGCGCTTCGCTCAGAAGGACAAGGAGGCCGGCGCCGCGACCCGGCCGCTCACCGACGAGCAGAAGGCGGCCATCGGCGAGGCGCGCCAGCTTCACCAGGCGCGGGTGGCCGAGCGCGAGATCCTCCATCAGGCCGCCCTGCGCAAGGCCGGCAGCCACGAGGAGATCGAGCAGCTGAACGAGGCGCTCCGGCGCGACGTGGACCGGCTGGCGACCGACCGGGACCGGAAGATCGCCCAGATCCGCGGCGAGAAACCTCAGGCCGAGTAGCGCGTCACCGCCGCCTCGTTCCACTGGATCCCGGCTCCGGGCCGATCCGGGATCTGCACGAAGCCGTTCGTCGCCCGCAGGGGCTCCTGCACCAGCGGCGCGGCCCAGTCCATGAACTCGAGCCAGTGGCAGGTCGGGGTCACGCCCAGCAGGTGCACGCTGAACTCCGGGAAGAGGTGGCTCGACATCTCGATCCCGTGCGCCTGCGCGAGCGCGGCGGCCCGGAGCCAGCCGGTGACGCCGCCGATGCGCTGCACGTCGGGCATCACGAAGTCGAGCGAGCGGAGCGCGATGGCGCGGGCCATCTCGAAGGTGTCCACCAGGTTCTCGCCGGTCTGGATGGGCGTCGCGGTCTCGGCCGCGATGCGGGCGTAGCCCTCGTAGTCGTCGTGGCGCACCGGCTCCTCGATCCAGTAGAGGCCCTCGCCGTCGAGCGCGTGGGCGCGCCGGAGCGCCTCGTTGACGGTCAGGCGCTGGTTGAAGTCGCACATCAGCGTCGCCGCGTCGCCGATGCGCTTCTTCACCGCGCGCACCGCGGCCAGGTCCTGGTGGAAATCGTCGCGCCCGACCCGCAGCTTGA
>DATMMH010000163.1:0-3438 GCA_035569855.1 Candidatus Dormiibacterota bacterium | reverse complement strand
TGGTGGAGCCGTAGAGGGCGAGGGCCCCGAACATGCCCGCCGTCACCACGAACGTCGTGGCGATCGAGCTGCCGGTGTAGGCCAGCACCAGCACGGACAGGGTGACGCCAGTCAGCGCCGCGTAGACGATGAAGAGCAGCGACGCGGTGCCCGGCGCGAGCTTGTCTACCCGGGCCGACAGGAAGAACACCAGCGCGATCTGGCCCACGAACAGGCCGATGAAGAGCACGGAGTTACCGACCAGGGCCTGCATCAGGGCGGGCGAGCCGGCGATCGACGAGGCCACGAACGCGGTGATCGCGAGGCCGGCGCACATCCATCCATAGACCGCCCGCAGGAACGCGGTAGCCCGCTCGGCCGCGGCGGTGCTGCTCGAGAACGGGGTCGCGGGAAGTCCTTCGAAACGTTCCATCGTCTCCTCCTCAGCGACCGGGCTTCGGCGGGTGCGCCCGGACCGCTTCCTCGTTCACCTCGGTGCCCCAGCCGGGACCGGTGGGGAGCAGGAGGTGACCCTCCTTGATCTGCGGCTTCACGGTGACGAGGTCATCTTGCCACGGCACCATGTCCGGATCGATCTCCATGATACGCAGATTCGGGACGACCGCGCTCCAGTGCGCGTTCATCATGGTAGCCAGGTGCCCGTAGAAGTTGTGCGGCGCGACGTTGATCTCGTAGGTGTCCGCCATCGCGGCGATCTTGAGGGACTCGCCCACCCCGTTCCACGGCGTGTCCACGATGGCCACGTCCACCGCCTGGCGCTCGAAGAACGGGCGGTAGTCCCGCCGGCCGAACAGGCACTCGCAGGAGGCCACCGGGATCGTGGTGCGGCTCCTGATATAGGCGAGCGCCTTCGGGTCGCGGGTGTCCATCTCCACCCAGAAGAGATCGAAGGGCTCCATGGCGCGCGCCATCTTGAGAAAGCCCTCGGTCTTGTAGTTGAAGTTGAGGTCGACCAGGATGTCCATATCGGGGCCCGCTCCCTCGCGGAAGGCGGCGAGCTGGGCCCGGATCGCGTCGATCACCTGGCGGTCGGCGTTCAGCTCCGGGAACCCCGCGCTGCGGCCGAAGCCGGGCACGTGCGCGCGCGCCGTGTCTCCCAGGAGCAGGACGTTGGTCTTCAGCGCGGTGTAGCCGCGGCTCACCACCTCGCGGCCGAGCCTCGCGACGTCGTCCAGGGTGCGTACCGGCGGCAGGTCCATCTCCTTGGCGCGGCTCACGCGGTACGTGGCGCAGTGCGACCAGTAGAGCCGGATGCGATCGCGCACCGGGCCGCCGAAGAGGGCGTAGACCGGCACGCCGAGCGCGCGCGCGGTCACGTCGAGGAGCGCGTTCTCGATGGCGCCGATGGCCTGCTGGATCACGCCGCCGCTGGCCTGCCGGCGCAGCGCGTACATCAGGGCGACGTGGGCCTCCCAGGGCCGCGGATCCCGGCCGATGAGGGCGGGGGTCAGCTCGGCGATGACCGCGGAGACCCCCGGGCCGCCGAACGATTCGTTGTACTCGCTCCAGCCGACGATGCCCTCGTCGGTGCTGATCTTGACGTAGTCGAAGTTGCGCCAGCCCGCGTCGGCGTGAAGCGTATCGATCCGGGTGATCCGCATGGGCTAGACGAGCCACCTCAGCACGATGAGGGTGAGCGTGACGACGATCGCGCCGCCGATCCGGGTGGCGATCTGGGCGAACGGCATGAGCTGCATGCGGTTGGCCGCGGTCAGGATGGCCACGTCGCCGGTGCCGCCCTGGCCGCTGTGGCAGGCGGTCACGACCGCGGTGTCGATCGGGTACATGTTGATGAGCCGGCCCACCACGAAGCCGGTGGCGATCAGGGTCATCACGGTGGCCGCGATCGTGATGAGGTAGGGCAGGGTGAAGGCGGCGACCAGCTTGTCCCACGGGGTCAGCGCGACGCCGATCGCGAAGAGGAGCGGGTACGTCACCGCCACCTGGAAGAACTTGAAGACCGTGAAGGCGCCCTGCTGGAGCTTCGGCGAGACCGCGCGAGTCAGCTTCAGGACGACCGCGATGGTGAGCATCGTGACCGGCGCCGGGAAGCCGGTGAGGCGCTGGCCCAGGGCGCCGATCAGGTACAGGGCGACCGCGGTGATCCCGGCCGCGGCGATGGTGGCGACGTCCACCTGGACCACGCCGTCCCCCCGGCTGGTGTCCAGCTCGTCGTGCTCGCCCGGCTGCAGCCGCCCTTCGCCGGTCAGGTGCGGATACCGCTTGCCCACGTAGTTCAGCGTGCCCGCGATCAGGATCGCCGTCAGGCTGCCCAGCATCACCGGCGGTAGCACCTGGGCGAACAGCTCGCCCTGCGGCTGATGCATGAGCTCCATGTAGCCGATCGAGAGCGGGATGGCCCCTTCGCCCACCCCGCCCGCCATGATCGGCACCACGATGAAGAAGAGCGTGTGGAAGACCCCGAGGCCGAGCAGCGCGCCGACGCAGGTGCCGACGATGGCCGCGACGACGGATCCGAGCGCCAGGGGCAGGAAGATCTTGAGGAAGCCCTTGATCAGCACGGTGCGGTCCATCCCGAAGATGCTGCCGACGATGATCGACGCGATGAACAGATAGAGGAAGTTGCTGAAGTTGGTGAACTCGGTGACCGAGTGAAGGATCTGCTCGGGCAGCAGATGGTGAAACGCGAGGAACGAGGGGATGAAGGTCGCGAAGATCGCGGCCGCCCCGATGTTCCGCGCGATGGGGAGCCGCTTGCCGAGCTCGGCGCAGGTGAAGCCGCCCATCGCCAGCAGGACCGTCGCCATCAGGATGTCGGAGGGCACCTTCCCGCTGACGGTAAAGCCGGTGATGATCGCGAGCAGGACCACGTAGACCGGAAGCGGGATGACCCCGATCCGGAGATCGACGACCTGCCACCACCGCTCGGGCCAGAAGCGGCGGCGGGTCCGCGGCTCTAGCGTTTGCACTGGCGGCTGTCGGGCTCCTCCCGGCAATACGATTGCCAGATCGGAAAGGCGAGCGAGCCTCGCGTGAGGGCGGAGCGGAAGGGTCGGCTCATCGGGCGACCTCCGGGCGGTATCCTGCGCCAGGGGTCAGGCGCCGTCAAGGCACCCGAAGCCGAAGACGACCCGCGCGAGGGCCCCGGTCGGCCGGACCGTCGCGCGGGTCGTGGTGGGTGCGGCGCCTAGTAGCGCCCGCGTCTAATAACGATAGTGGTCGGGCTTGTAGGGGCCGGTCTTCTCGACCCCGATGTAGCGGGCCTGGGTGTCGGTCAGCTCGCTGAGGTGCGCGTTCAGCTTCTTGAGCTGCAGGCGCGCGACCTTCTCGTCGAGGTGCTTGGGGAGCACGTAGACCGCGATCGGGTACTTCTCGGGGTTGGTGTAGAGCTCGATCTGGGCGATGACCTGATTGGCGAACGACGAGCTCATCACGTAGCTCGGATGTCCGGTGGCGCAGCCCAGATTGACCAGGCGC
>DATMMH010000162.1:0-4127 GCA_035569855.1 Candidatus Dormiibacterota bacterium | reverse complement strand
GCCGCAGCTCGCAGATCACGGGTCCGGACGCCCGCCTCACCGGTCGCGCGCTGTGGGAAACGCTCTCCTTCCTGCTCAACGGGCTGGTCTTCATCATCACCGGCCTCGAGGTGCCTCTGCTCCTGCGCACCCTCGCGCTCGCGACCGCGGTCCGGCTGGTCGGCATCGGCATCGTGGTGAGCCTCACCCTGGTTGCGATCCGCGCGGCCTGGATCTTCGCGACGGTCTTCCTGGTGCCCGTTCTCCGCGGCGAGCCGCGGCCGCCCCGCCTGTGGGCCCAGGCGCTCGTCTTGTCGTGGGCGGGCATGCGCGGCGTCGTCTCCCTCGCGGTCGCGCTCACACTCCCGCTGACCCTGCCCGCGGGCGGGCCGTTCCCGGCGCGCGAGGCGGTGCTGATCGTGACCCTGACCGTGATCGTGTTCACGCTCCTGGGCCAGGGGCTGACCTTGCCGTGGCTCATCCGGCGGCTCCGGCTGGGCACCGACACCGAGCTCCGAGAGGAGGAGGCCACCGCGCGGCAGCACCTGGTCGAGGCGGCCACTCGACGAATCGATCAGCTGTACCCGGTGTGGCCCGGCCATCGTCCCCTCCTCGACCGGCTGCGCGACACCTACCAGCACCGGTCCGAGCACGTGGAGCGGCAGCGCGACGCCTCGAGCTCCGGCGAGGAGGACCGGGAGATCATCGAGCACCGCGAGATCCAGCGAACCGTCATCGACTCGGAGCGCGAGGCGCTCCTGCGCCTGCGCGCGGACGGAGCGATCGACGACGACGTGCTGCGGGCGCTCGAGCGGGAGCTGGACCTCGAGGAGCGGCGGGTGGACGCCTGACCGACCGCCGGGGCTCAGGCGCCCCGCTGTGCCGGCGCCAGGCCCAGGCGGCGCGCTGCGCCGAGAATCGACTCGGCGCGCCTGACGAACGGAATGTCGATCATGCGGCCGTCCACCAGGAAGGCTCCCACCCCGTTGGCCTCGGCGCCGCGCGCGGCCTCGACCACCCGGAGGGCCGCCGTGATCTCGGCGTCGCTCGGCCGGAACACCGCGTTGGCCAGCGGCACCTGGGAGGGATGGATGCAGGACTTGCCGATGTAGCCGAGGCGGCGCGCGACCTCCGCCTCCCGGGTATACCCGTCGGGGTCCGCCACCGTTCCGTAGACCGTGTCGCACGCCCAGATGCCGGCCTCGGCCGCGGCCACCCGCACCGCGAGCTGCATGGCATGGACCGCGCGCGCGTCGGCGCGATCGATCCCGAACGGCTCGAAGAGATCCCCCAGGCCGAGCTGCAGCCCGACCACTCGTGGATGGGCGCCCGCGATCTCGGCGGCGAGCCGCAGGCCGCGCGGCGACTCGATGTTGGCCAGGATACCGATGGGCCGCCCGATCCCCCGCTCCGCCTCGTACCGAGCGAGCGCGGCCGCCGCGGTCCGGACGTCCTCCGCGGACTCGGGCTTGGGGAGGTTGATCATGTCCACCGCGGGACAGGCCACCGCGGCCACGTCGGCGTCGAAGTGCGGGGTACCGAGCCCGTTCACCCGCACGATGAGGATCTTGCCGGACGGCCGCGCGGACAGCCGCTGCAGGAACGCCCGCAGTGTCCCACGCGCCTCGCTCTTCCTCGCCTCCTGGACCGCGTCCTCCAAATCGAAGGACAGGGCGTCGGCCTCACCGGCGAGCGCCTTGGCGAATAGCTCCGGCCGCGAGGCGGGCACGAAGAGCTTGCTGCGCATGAGGAGGTCCACCACGGTCAGCCTCGCGTGCGCTTCGCGGAGTCGACCACCGCGCCCGCGTCGCGCAATCGCTCGATTTCTTCCTCCGAGTAGCCGAGACTCGCCAGGATCTCCCGCGAGTGCTGCCCCAGCTGGGGCGCCGCGAACGGCGCGGGCGCGGGGCCGTCGCCGAAGCGCGCCGGGTGCGCCATGCCGCGGTACTGCCCAACGCCCGGGTGCTCGAAGCTGGCCAGGATGCCTTCCGCGGCCACCTGAGGATGGTCGAACATGTCCTCCACCGGACGCGCCGCCGCGCAGGGCACGCGCTCACCGAAGAGCGCCTCCCACTCGACCGCGGTCCGGGCCTGCAGCGCCGCGCGAAGCCGCGGCACCAGGAGGGCCGCGTGCTCGGCCCGCTTCCGCATCGTGTCGAAGCGCGGATCGCTCGCGAGCTCGGGCAGCCCGGTCAGCTCGCAGAGGGCCTTCCAGAAGTGGAGCGTGCTGGCGGAGATGTAGAGGCTCCCGCTCTTGGTGGGATGGAGCCCGGTGATCCCCCCGGAGCGCATGTCGCGCGCCACGTCGCGTCCCTCGCCCTCCGCCCAGACGAGGCGAGTGGCCTGCATCGTGAGCGCGCTCCGCAGCAGCGAGACGCCCACGTACTGCCCGTGACCCGTCCGGGTGCGCTCGAACAGCGCGGCGGACACCGCGAAGGCCAGCATCGAGGCCGAGTAGAAATCCACCGCGGAGCCGTACACGATCTCGGGGTCCCCGGGCCTGCCCTGCTCCACGCAGATCCCGGTCATGGTCTGGAGCACCTGGTCGAAGCCGGCGCGATCCTTGAGCGGCCCGGTGTCGCCGTAGCCGGTCAGCGCGCAGTAGATCAGGCGGGGGTTGATCGTCTTCAGCCGGTCGTAGTCGATGCCGAGCCGCGCCGGCACCGAGGGCCGGAAGTTGTGGACCAGGACGTCGGCGCGCTCGACCATGCGCCGCAGCACGCCCAGGCCGTCGGGATGCTTCAGGTCGAGACCGATGCCGCGCTTGTTGCGATTGACCCCGAGGAACGCCCGGCTCTCTCCGGGGAGCGTCGACGGGTAGTTCCGCAGGTTGTCGCCCTCGGGCGGCTCGATCTTGACGACGAGCGCGCCCAGGTCGCCCAGCAAGGTGCAGCCGTACGGGCCGGCCAGATAGCCGCTCAGGTCCAGCACGGTGACCCCGCTCAAGGGCCCGTGCCCTTCGCGGGAGAACGGCAACTTCATACTCAGCCCTGTATCCGCGTTCGAATATCCGCCACGATCCTCTCCGCCTCCCCCACCAGGGCGGAGAGGTCGGTCATCCGGTCGGCGAACGCCTTGCGCTGGGCCGGATCCGCGATCGCCACCAGGTTGGCCTCGACGTTGAGCCGGACCACTTCCACCGCAGCCCGCGCCGAGACCGCGGCGGCGGCCAGGTCGGCCAGGGCGGTGACGTTCGCGCCCTCGGCGATCCGGCCGGCGAGCCGAATGACGTCACCGGCCACCGCGGCCGTGCGGAGCGGCACCCGGGTGGCCTCGAGCATCGCCCGCTGGATCCGCTCGGTGCGCGCCCGCGCCTGCTCGCCGGTGTCCTTCGGCAGCTTGTACGCCGCGGTGACCGCGCCGAACGCGGTCGCGTCATCCGCGGCCAGACCGAGCGCCTGGCCGCGCAGCCCGGTGGCCTGGGCGAGCGCCTCGCGCATGATCGCCTCGTGCCGCGCATACCGCGGCCGGCCGATCGTGAGGTTGCATACCATCTCGATCAACGCCGCCCCGGCGGCCGCGCTCAGGCCGGCCGTCGCGCCGCCACCGGGCGCCGGCGCTCCGGATGCGAGCGCTTCGAGCCACCTCTCTATCGTTTGATCGCGCATGCTCTCGCATCTTACTCCCGGGGATCGGTCGGCGTAGGATGAGCCGCATGGAGGCCAGGCGGACCGGTCCAGGATTCGCGCTGGCCGCCGCGCTCCTCTTCGTCCTGAGCGCGCCCGCGGCCAAGCGGCTGGCCGGCACGGTCGATCCGTGGCTGCTCGCCGGCCTGCTCTATCTCGGATCGGGCATCGGCCTCGGTCTCTACCGCCTGGCCCAGCGGCTGCTGGGCCGCGAAACGTCGGAAGCCCCGCTCGCGCACGCGCCACTCCGTCATAGCCACCCTCACTTCCCGGATCTGCACCATCGGCACCATCACTGATGGCGGCGGCCGCATCGACACGCGCGTGTACACGCTTCTCGGTCCCGATCGGCGGCCCTATCGGAGCGCAACGCCCGGCGCCCTCGGGGGCCACCGGTCGGGCCGCCGATACGGCCGACTCGACTGCCCGGCGGCCCGGCGGGCCATCGCGCGTGGCGGGTACGTCCGCAACCGGGTGTTCTTCGCCGATGAGCAGACCGCCATCGCGGCCGGGTACCGGCCG
>DATMMH010000161.1:0-3799 GCA_035569855.1 Candidatus Dormiibacterota bacterium | reverse complement strand
CCAGCTCCACGTTGCAGTAGGGTCACCAGCGACCGCGGTAGAAGGTCACGACGAGGGGGCCCGACGCCAGGAGACGCGTGGACTCCACCGGCTCGCCCTGGGCATTCGGGAGCACGAACTCCGGCGCCTTCTGCCCCACTCTCAGCACGCGATCGAGGGCCCCGGAGCCCCGCAGGTCGTCGACGGCCCGATGCATGGCGGCCACCACTTCCGGCGGCCGGCCGGCTTCGAGCCGCGTCTGTAGCGCCTTGAGCTCTTCTTTCAGGGGCACCACCCGCCTCCCGTTCCATTGGAGTACTCGGTCGGCGGGAAGGATTCGACGGTGTCGGCGCCCGTGACGTCACACCGGCGCCCGCGGCTAGCGGGACTTCACTAGGAAATGAGATCGACGATTGACGGCCCGGCAGGCTTCGTCGTGGGTCGTGCAGGCCGGCCGCTCCTTGGCGTAGGGAACCAGGGTGATGCGGCGCGCCCGGATCCCCCTGCGCCACCAGGTAATTCATGAGCCAGGCAACGGCTCGTGGGCGCCCTTGACCGCCGAATCAGGCCGCGCTGAGCAGACGCACCTCGCGCTGCGGGAACGGCAGCTCGATGCCGGCGGCCCGGAAGCGCTCAACGACCGCCTGGTACAGCTCGCCCTGCGCCGGGGCGTAGTCCGGCACGGCCACCCACGGGCCGAGCGTCAGGTTGATGGCCGAGTCGCCAAGGCTCGCGATGCCCACCACGGGCGCCGGCGTCTTGAGCACGCGCGGATTGGCGAGGAGCGTCTCGCGCGCCGCGGCCAGCGCCTTCGGCAGGTCGGTCGCGTAGCCCACGCCGACGGTCAGCGCGAGCTGCCTGATGGTTCCGTAGTTGTGCAGGATCTCGCCGACGATCTTGCGATTGGGAATGATCACGCGCGACTGGTCAGGGTGCGCCAGGGACGTGGAGAACAGCTCGATACTGTTGACCTGCCCGTAGACACCCACGATCGAGATCCACTCCCCGACCCGGAACGGCTTCGTGAGGATGATGCTGAGCCCGGCCACCACGTTGCTCAGGACGCCCTGCAGGGCGATGCCGATGCCGAGGCCGGCCACTCCGATACCCGCGACGAGGGGCGCCACCTGGAAGCCGAACTTGTCGAGCGCGACCACCAGGGTGAAGATCAGGACGACGATCTTCACGGTCCTGACCATCAAGCTCCGGACCGGCGGCTCCAGCGCGCGCCGCTCGAGCCAGCGCCCAGTGAGATTGCCGACGTAGCGGGCCAGGATCAATCCGGCGGCCAAGATGACCAGCGCGCCAAGGATCTGGAATCCGTAGCGGATCAGGAGATCGGTCGTGAGCTCTCTGGCGTTGACGACGGGCATGGCGAATCCTCCTCTGGACGGAGTTGGGGTGCGGTCCGAGAGGGATCAAAGCACAACTGCCGGGGCGACGCGAGCTGCTCTCGTGAAGGGCGAAACGGCTACCGAGGGGGCGAAGCCGAGCGGCGGGGCGAGCCGGGTTGCCTAGTCCCAGAGGAACTGGCGAGGATCCACCGCCTGCCCGTGGATCTGGATCTCGTAGTGCAGGTGCGGCCCCGACGTGCGCCCGGTATTGCCGGTCATCGCGATCACCTGGCCGCGCTCGACGCGCTCGCCCGGCTTGACGCGGATCTCCTGCAGGTGGCCGTAGAGGGAGCGCAGGTCGTGGCCGTGGTCGAGGATCACCGTCGTGCCGTACTCGCCCCCGTTGCCCGCGAAGAACACGGTGCCCGCCGCGGGCGCCTGCACCGCGGTTCCGCGCCCCGCGCTGATGTCGAGCCCGCGATGGAATTCGGGCTCTCCGGTCCAGGGCGACTGGCGCATCCCGAAGCGGGAATTGAGCGGGCCACGCACCGGCCAGCGGAACGGGAGCGACATCAGCATCGGGCGGGTGCGCTCGACGAAGCGCTCCAGCGCCCGGAGGCTCTGACCGCTATCACTCACGCTGCTGGAGAGCAGCGCGAGCTGCTGCGGCAGCGCCGGGCCCTCGGTGGAGAAGACCAGCGGAAGCACGGCCGCCGCGCCGCCCATGCCGGTGCCCTTGACCGCGCCGCCGGGGCCCGGGCCGAAGGCCGTCCACAGCCGCAGGTGCACGGCCTGCCAGCCGCTCACCTCGCGGTTGATCTCCGCCACCCGCTGCTCGAAGCCATCGAGCTGCACGCGCTGCTGCTCGACCCGGCGCTCCAGCGCGGTGGCCTGCCGGTGCGCCCGTTTCAGCGCGAAGTAATCCCACCACGTCCCGGTCAGCGCGGTCACCACGGCCAGCATCCCGATCAGGCTGCCCCACAGGAGCCAGCGCGGGCAGCCCACGTGCAGCACGCGCGAGCCGCCGCCGTGGACCAGAACCAGGGTGAAGCCGCCCCCGCGTCGGTCGCTCACGGGCGCTTCAACGGCACCACCGCGCCGTCTCGGACCGACTCGGCGACCGCCGCCTTGGGCATGCGGCAGTGGCCCTCGAACATCACACCTTCCTCGAGCACGATGACCGGCGATTCCAGGTCGCCCAGCACGCGGGCCTTTCCGGAGAGCTCCACCCGCTCGCTGGCGTGCACGTTGCCGACCAGCTCGCCGTTCACCACGAGCGTGCCCGCCCGCACGCTCGCGTTGACCACACCGCGCTCGCCGATGATGAGGGTGTCGGGCGAGGCGATCTCACCCTGGAATTTCCCGTTGAGCAGCACCGTGCCCGTGAAAGTGTACTTGCCCTCGAGCTCGGAGCCCTCGTCGAGGAAGGCGGTGAGCTTCTTGCGGGTCGAGGCGGCGACGCGGCGTTTCCACGGCCACATGCGGGAGGCAGGCCCGTTACTTCTGGGCGCTCAACCGCTTGTCTTCGAGGAGGTGCACCGGCCGTGGGCCCGGTCCTGCGTCCTGGTCGCGATCCTGGCCGTGGATCTTCGCCACGTTGCCGTTGAAGAACCCGCCCTGCGAGATCACCAGCGAGTCGGTCTCGATGTTGCCGCTCACGCGCCCGGTGGTGGTGATCTCCACGTTGCCGCTCGCCACCATGTTGCCGTCGTAGCGGCCCTTGATCACCGCGTCGACGGTGCGAACGTCGGCGGTGACCACGCCGTGCTCGCCGATGACCAGGCGACCGCCCACCGTCAATTCGCCCCCCACCTCGCACTCGATCTGGATCGAGTCCGCGATCTCGAACTTGCCCTCTACGCGAGACTGCTGGCCGACGATCGTCAGCAGGGTGGTGGTCGCGGTCGCGGGCTCCTGCTCGACCCTGGGGGCTTCGCCCTTGGCAGAACGGGGACGCTGCGGTTTGGCGTTGTTGCGTCCGAACATGACAGCCTCCTCAGAGTTCTGTGGCGTGGAGCGTACTTGCGGGGAGCAACCAGCCTGCCAGAGGGGTTGAGTGAGCTAAGTGAGCGTAAGTGCGTGCGAATCAGGGCAGCCTACGGAGAAGTCGCCGGACGGGCAAATGTCCTCTGATGGACGGCCGTCAGCGGGAAGACACTTCCGACGCAGGGCGCCGCACGTCGGGTGGCGGGCCGCGGCCGGCTTACTGAGGCTGGATTGGCTGGATCAGCGTGGGGAGGTCCCCGGGGCTCTGGAGGGTCCAGCCCGCGTCGTCCCGATTCTTGAGGAGATAGGTGGCGGGACTGGTCGGGTTGAGGATATTCCAGCCGCTGCCGTCCTTGCGCGGGACCACGAACTGCGTCGTATCACCGGGCCGCTGCAGGAAGTACCCTCCCTTCCTGTCCGAGATCAGGTAGATCGGCGGTTGGCCGGGGGCATAGATCACGTAGCCGTCTCCCCACGCGGCGAAGTAGACGTCGATCGGG
>DATMMH010000160.1:0-2107 GCA_035569855.1 Candidatus Dormiibacterota bacterium | reverse complement strand
TCCCGGACGACGTGATGATCCAGGTGCTCACCCAGGCGCGGCCCGAGCAGATCGAGCGCACGTACGAATCCATGCGCGGCGCCCCGCGGGCGCTGGTGCATCTCTACAATTCCACCTCCACCCTCCAGCGCCGGGTGGTCTTCGGCCTCGACCGCGCCGGCATCGTCGACATCGCGGTGAAGGCGGCCCGCCTCTGCCGCGAGCTGACCGCGACCATCCCGGAATGCGACGTGCACTATCAGTACTCCCCGGAGAGCTTCACCGGCACCGAGCTCGACTTCGCGGTGGAGATCTGCGAGCGGGTGATGGACGTGTGGGAGCCGACGCCGGCCAAGAAGGTGATCCTGAACCTGCCCGCCACCGTGGAGATGGCCACCCCGAACGTGTACGCGGACCAGATCGAGTGGTTCCTCCGTCACGTGAGCCGGCGGGATGCGGTCGTACTGTCGCTGCACCCGCACAACGACCGCGGCACCGCGGTGGCCGCCACCGAGCTGGCCGTCCAGGCCGGCGCCGACCGAGTCGAGGGCACGCTCTTCGGCAACGGCGAGCGCACCGGCAACGTGGACGTGGTCACGCTCGCGCTCAACCTGTTCAGTCAGGGCGTGGACCCCATGCTCGACTTCTCCGATATCGACGCGGCCCGGCGCATCACCGAGCACTGCAACCGGCTGCCCGTCCACCCGCGGCACCCCTACGTGGGCGACCTGGTCTACACCGCGTTTTCCGGCTCTCACCAGGACGCGATCAAGAAAGGCTTCGAGGCCCTCGGCAAGGACTACGACCTCTGGGAGGTGCCGTATCTCCCGATCGACCCGCACCACGTGGGCCGGAGCTACGAGGCGGTGATCCGCGTCAACAGCCAGTCCGGCAAGGGCGGGGTGGCCTACATCATGAAGTTCGAGCACGGCCTCGACCTGCCGCGCCGGCTCCAGATCGAGTTCTCCTCGGTCATCCAGAAGATGGTGGAGCAGAGCGGCACCGAGATCACCGCGGATCAGATCTGGGCCGCCTTCGAGGCGACCTACTTGAAGCGCGAGGAGCCGCTCGCCCTGGCTCATCATCCGACGGTGACGACCGCGGGGGAGTCGGGCGAGACCACCATCGAGGCTCCGCTACGGGTCTCGGGGGCCGAGCGCCTCGCCAAGGGGACGGGCAACGGCCCCATCGCGGCCTTCGTGGACGCGCTCCGGCGGGACGCGGGCATCGCGGTGGCGGTGCTCGACTATCACGAGCACGCGATCGGGGGGGGCGCCGACGCTTCCGCGGTGGCCTACGTCGAGACGAAGGTGGGAGACGGCCGGCCGCGGTGGGGCGTGGGAATCCACGGCAACATCGTCACCGCCTCGCTCCGCGCGGTGGTCAGCGCGGTCAATCGCGAGGCGGTGACGGATGCGTGAGCGGCTAGCGCCAGCCGCCGCCGCTGCCGCCGCGGCTGCCGAAGCCGCCGGTGCGGGGCTTGTCGCCCTTGGGCTTCGCGACCTCGACCTTCAGCGAG
This sequence comes from Candidatus Dormiibacterota bacterium, assembly GCA_035569855.1. Taxonomy (GTDB): domain Bacteria; phylum Methylomirabilota; class Methylomirabilia; order Rokubacteriales; family CSP1-6; genus CAMLFJ01. The sequence continues at coordinate 609 of DATMMH010000160.1, read as the reverse complement.
CGCCCGTCGAGCTGGCGGTCGTTGAGCTGGGTGACCGCCTGCTGGGCCTCCTCGGCCGTGGACATCTCGACGAAGCCGAAGCCCCGCGACTGACCGGAGAACTGGTCGGTCACGATGCTGGCCGAGACGACGGTGCCCGACTGCGCGAAGTGCTGGCGAAGGCCTTCACTGGTCGTCGCGAATGCGATGCCGCCGACGTAGAGCTTCTGGGACATGGGAGATCTCCTGAGCGTACTTCCGCACGATTGGAACGTCTCTGAAGCGGAAGAGCCGGAGACGCTGCCTGACGAGGAGGACTCGAAGGTGAGTCGGTACCTGTACCAGACGCCCGCTAGTATACACGCCGGCGGGCCCCGGCGCTCGGGTTTCCCCCCTCGCCGCGCGTGATAGGCTACCCGCGAGCATCGCTGCCATGAGGCTGCGCGTCCTGGGGATCGTGCTGGCCGGCGGAAAGGGCACCCGTCTCTACCCGCTGACCAAGGAGCGGGCGAAGCCGGCGGTACCGTTCGGCGGCAAGTACCGCATCGTCGACTTCGTGCTCAGCAACTTCATCAACTCGGGCGTCCACTCCATCTACGTCCTCACCCAGTTCAAGAGCCAGTCGCTGCT
>DATMMH010000159.1:0-22728 GCA_035569855.1 Candidatus Dormiibacterota bacterium | reverse complement strand
GCTGACCCGCTCGCCGCCGTGCCGCGCCACCACGTGCCCGATCTCGTGGCCCAGCACCGCGGCCAGCCCCGCCTCGTCCTTCGTGATCGGCAGGATGCCGGTGTACACCGCCACCTTGCCGCCGGGCAGCGCGAAGGCATTGGCCTGCTTATCGTCCTGGATGACGCGGAACTCCCACTTGTTGTCGAGGCCGGTGACCGCGGCGATCCGGGTGCCGACGCGCTGGACGAGCACGTTGGACGGCCCGTCGGTCGACAGCGTGGCCTTGCCAACGATCTGCTGGTAGGACTGGATGCCCATCTGGGCCTCCTCGGCGGGAGACACCAGCTGGATCTGGCTACGTCCAGTGTAGGGCACGGTCTCGCACCCCATCGGGATCGAAACCAGGAGCAGGAGTGAGGCCGTGCCGAGGAGACTCCGGCGGCGCACGTCGGCATTCTACCAGAGTAGGTTGCGCAGCGTGGCCTGCGTCTCGACCACCGCCGCGGACTCCGCCGACCGCGCGGCGCCTACCTCGATCCGCACGCGCACCGCGGTCACCGCCGCGGGGTCCATCGTCTCCGCGCCGGCGCGATCGAGATAGGTCAAGCGAAAGCCTCGCACGCCCTCGATCACCGGCTGGGCCCCGCCACCCGCGTCACGGCGCAGGATGGTCTCCCCCGTCCGGAGCAGGTAGGTCACCCGTTCGCGGGTCTCATCCACCACCCCGTTGCCGTTGAGGTCACGCTGGAAGACGATGCGCGTGGCCTCGGCCACCACGACCGGCGCGATACCCGCCGCGGTGGGATCGTAGCCGGCCTCGCGCAGCTCACCCGCCATGCGCTCGAGCGCGTAGCGCGCCGACTGCTGCGCTTCCACTCGCTCCGCGCCCCAGACCCAGGCGCGCAGACCCAGATGCAGGAGCGTGACCGTCGAGGCCATGAGGCCGCCGCCGATCGCGAGGGCCACCAGCAGGTCTATGAGCGAGTAACCACGTTCCGGCGCCATCCCATGAAGCCTCGCGCGCCTCCGCCGGGCGGGACAATGCCCAGTGTTCGAGACGCCGCGCCGGGGATACGCGGGACGCGGCGGGCGGCTACAGGGGCGGCTGCCGATCCGTCCAGGGCGCGAGCTGCTCGAAGGCCGCGGAAGCGCGCAGCACCGTGGCGTCCTCGAAGCGACGCCCCAGGATCTGCAGCCCGACCGGCAGCTCGTCGCGGGTGAACCCGCAGGGCACCGAGGCGCCCGGATGGCCGGTCATGTTGAAGGGATACGTGAACGGGATCCAGTCGTAGATCCCGGTGGGCGTGCCCGCGATCTCGGCCGGACCGTCGAGACCGACCTTGAAGGCCGCGCACGCGATGGTCGGCGTGAGCAGGAGATCGTGGCGCTCGAAGAGCCGGCGCGGGTGCTCTTCCCACGCGAGCCGGTCGAACCAGGCCTGGACGAACTGGGTCGGGCCCCACCGCGCCGTCTCGTCCGCGATGGCGGCCAGGCCCGGATCGACGTCCTCTCGCCGCTCGCGCAGCGCGGGGCCGAGCCGAGCCGCGATGCCGCCCAGGAACATGGTCCGCCAAGCCTGATGGGGCGACGGCCATTTCGGCGCGACCTCCTCGACCCGACAGCCCAGCTCGCGGAAGCGACGCGCCGCGCGCTCGCACAGCGCCTTGACCTCGGGGTCGACCACCTTGGCGAAGCCGAGGTCGGCGGTCCAGGCCACGCGGAGGCCCTTCACGCCGCCCCGTATCGCGCGGACGTAGTCGACCCGCGGGCCGGGCAGCGAGAACGGGTCGCGCGCGTCCGGCCCCGCGGCGGCGTTCAGCATCAGCGCGGCGTCGGCCACCGTGCGCGTCATCGGGCCGATGTGGGAAAGCCCCCACGCCGCGCTGAAGGGATAGATCGGGATCAACCCGAAGGTGGGCTTGATGCCGTAGATGCCGGCCAGCGAGGCGGGGATGCGGATCGAGCCACCCCCGTCGGTGCCGATGGCGAGCGGACCCAGCCCCGCGGCCACCGCCGCGCTGGCCCCGCCGCTCGAGCCGCCGGGAGTGCGGTCGAGGTTCCATGGGTTGCGCGTGATCCCGAAGAGCAGGTTGTGGGTGGCGCCGATCCAGCCCATCATCGGGGTGTTGGTCTTGCCGAGCTGGATGGCCCCCGCCGCCCGCAGGCGCTCCACCATCGGCGCATCCTCGATGGGCACGTTGTCGGCGAAGAGCCGGGTGCCGAACGTGGTGCGGATGCCCTTGGTGATCACGAGGTCCTTGGTGGAGAACGGCACCCCGTGGAGCGGGCCGAGGGTGGCCCGTCTCGTCATGACCGCGCGCTCGGCCGCGCGCGCGTCCTTCAGCGCCTGATCCGGGGTCAGGGTCACGAAGGCGTTGAGGCGCGGATTGACGCGCTCGACGCGCGCGAGCACCGCGTTCATCACCTCGACGGGCGAGATCTTGCGGCGCTTGATCGCGGGAGCGAGCGTCGCGGCGGACATCCAGCAGAGATCGTCGGTGGCCATGATCCTCCCCTACCCGCCGCGGAGGCGAGGGTCCAGCGTATCGCGGAGCGCGTCACCCAGCAGGTTGGAGCCGAAGACGGCGAGGCTGATCGCCAGGCCGGGGAACAGCACGAGCCACGGGGCCTTCTGGGCGTACTCCGCCGCCGAGACCGAGAGCATGCGGCCCCACGACGGATACGGCTCGGGGATGCCGAGCCCCAGAAACGAGAGCGCGGCTTCCACCAGGATGGCGCTGCCGAGCTGCGCGGTGCACAGCACGATGAAGGGGCCGATCGTGTTCGGCAGGATGTGGCGGAACGCGATGCGCAGGTGCCTGAGCCCGAGCGCGCGCGCCGCTTCCACGTACTGCATCTCGCGGATCGAGAGCACGCTCGCCCGGATGACCCGGGCCGCGCGCGGGATGATCGGGATCGAGATCGCGATGACCACGTTGGGGATGGAGGGCCCGAGCGCGGCCGACATCACGAGGGCCAGCACGAGCAGCGGCAGCCCCTGCAGGATGTCCATCACCCGCTGGGTGACGAGGTCGGTGTGGCCGCCGATGTAGCCGGAGAGCAGGCCGATGACGCCGCCCAGCACCGAGCCGAGCAGCGTGGAGGCGAGCCCCACGATCAGGGAGACGCGCGCGCCGTGAACGATGCGCGAGTAGATGTCGCGGCCCAGGTGGTCGGCGCCGAGCCAGTGCTCGGGGCCGGGACGGGCCAGGCTCTGCCCCGCGTCGGTGGCGATCGGATCGTACGTCGCGAGCTGGTCGGCGAACACCGCGGTGAACAGGATCACCAGCATCAGGAAGCCGCCCACCGCGCCGAGGGGCTTCTTGCGGCAGAAGCGCGCGAGCACCGTCCACGCTCCGGGCCGGTGCAGGGCCACCGGCGCCCCGGGCACCTCGACCCCCAGCGGCCTAGTGGCCATAGCGGACGCGCGGGTCGAGGAAGCCGTAGAGCATGTCCACCACCAGGTTCGACACGATCACCACGATCGCGATGAACATCACCAGGTTCTGCACGATCGGGTAGTCTCGCCACAGGATGGCCTCGACCAGGAAGCGCGCGAGCCCGGGCAGATTGAACACGGTCTCGGTGACCACGAGCCCGCCGATGAGGAACGCGAACTCGATGCCGATCACGGTAACCACCGGCAGGATCGCGTTCTTCAGCGCGTGACGCCAGATCACGACGCGGCCGGACTGGCCCTTGGCCCGCGCGGTGCGGATGTAGTCCTCGCGCATCACCTCGAGGAGCGACGAGCGGGTGATGCGCATGATGAGCGCGGAGGAGCGGTAGCCCACCGCGAGGGCGGGCAGACTGAACTGCACGACGTGCAGCCACAGGTTCTGGCTCGGTGACACGTAGGTCACCGGCGGAATCCAGCCGAACCAAGCGACCAGGGTCAGGATGATCACCATGCCGAGCCAGAACGAGGGCATGCTGAGGCCGGCCAGGCTGAACACCCGCAGCGCGTAGTCGAGCGCGGTGTCCTGGCGCACCGCGCTGATCACTCCGAGCGGCACCCCGAGCGCCACCGCCACGACCAGGGAGAGCGCCGCCAGCTCGAGGGTGACCGGGATCAGCGGGCGGATGATCTCCCACGCGGGGAGATCGTAGCGATACGACTTGCCGAGATCGCCGGTGACGATCTGGCGCAGCCACTCGACGTACTGCACCCACACCGGACGGTCGAGCCCCAGCTCGCGCTCGATCGCCTGCCGCTCGACCGGGTTCACGTATCCCCCGGTCGAGAACAGGATGTCCACGATGTCGCCCGGGGCCAGGCGCAGCAGGACGAAGATCACGACCGACATGCCAAGCAGCGTCAGGAGGCCGATGCCCAGCCGCTGCGCGATGTAGGCCTTCACATTACTTGTCGCGCCACACGTCGGCCATGCGGCCGAAATTGTAGATGTTGTCGTGCGGCATCAGGTTCTTCACGTACGGCCACACCGTGAAGTAGTCGAGCCGCCAGTCGAGCACGGGCCGGGCCGCGTCCTCCTCGACCTTCTTCTGCAGCGCGCTCACCATCGCGAGGCGCTTCTGCGGGTTCAGCTCCTGCGACTGGGCCTCGATCATCTTCTGCACCTGCTCGTCGCAGTACTGACTGTAGTTGCGCGGCGAGCCGCACGCGTAGTTCTCGTAGTAGTTGGCGTCGGGCTCGTCGACCCCGAGGCCGGTGAGGTTGGCCCCGATCTGGTATTCCCCGCGCGTGGCCATCGGGTGCCACTGGGCGGTCTCCACCTGCTTCAGCATCGCCTCGATGCCCACCTGCTTCAGCTCGTTGATGACGAAGGAGGCCAGGTCCACGTACATCGCGATGGCCCGCGTGGCCATCTCGACCTTCAACGGATTCTGCGGCGTGACGCCGGCCTCGGCGAGAAGCTTGCGCGCCCGCGTCTTCATGTCCTCCGGCTTGCCGTAGCCCGGCAGCGTGGCGAGATCCCGATCGAGCAGGCCCCAGACTCCGTAGGGCCTGGGCTGCTGCGAGGCGCCGGGGACGGCGCCGCCCTGATGCACCGCGGCGATCAAGGCCTTGCGGTCGATCGCGTAGGCCACCGCCAGCCGGATCTTCGGATTGTCGAAGGGCGGCTTCTTGGTGTTCATGATGATGTTGTCGCTCACCGCCTGGGCCACCGGGGTGATCACGAGTCCGGGCACCGCCTTCTTGAGCTGCTCGGCCGCCGTCTTCGTCGTCTCACCCGGGAACGACACGTCGAGCTGACCCGCCTGCAGCGCCGCGGTCCGCGTTCCGCGCTCCTTGATCACGACGTAGCGGAGGCTGTCGAGGTAGGGCCGGCCCTTGACGAAGTAGTCCGGGTTCTTCACGTAGTCCACGAACTCGCCCTTGCGCCATTCCTTCAGCTTGAACGGACCGGTCCCGACGCAGCCGGTGCGGTAGGTGGCCGGGTTGACGTGGGCCGCGTAGATCGGGCTGTAGCCCGAGGCCAGCATCACGAGCAGGCCCGGCTGGGGCCGCTTGAGCCGGAAGACCACCGTGTGCGGATCGGGGGTCTCGATCGCCTCCACGTTGGAGTACCAGTCCTTGCGAGGATTGATCCGGAGCTTGCCGGCTGCGTCCGGCGCCTCGCGCACCATGTCGAAGGTGAACTTCACGTCCTTCGAGGTGAACGGCTGGCCGTCGTGCCACTTGACGTCCTTGCGGAGGAGAAAGACCAGGTTGCGATAGTTGTCCTGCCACGACCACTTCTCGGCGAGCTCGCCCACCAGGTTGTCGACGCTCTCGGCCCGCTTGGTCTGATCGAACACCACCAAGTTGTTGAAGCAGGGCATCGAGGGAAACGACGTCGCGATCGTCGAGGTCTCGTGGATCGCGAAGCCCTGCGACAGATCCTCGCGCTGCATCAGGTTGAGGTGCCCACCGTACTTCGGCGTCTGGGCGAGGGCGCCGCGGGCGCCGATCGCCACGAACGCCGAGACGCCGATGATCACCGCGAGGACCATGATGCGGGAACGCGTCATTGTGTTCCTCCGCTCGATCCGACCTGGCGGCCAGTCAGGATCTCGAAACCTCTGGTGGGGAGAGAGAAGCGCGAATGGCCTCGAACAGGTTCACAAGGTGGTGAAACTATACGTCAAGCGTCGTGGTCCGACAACCGATCCGCCTGCCTACTCACGCGGCGCGTCAGGTCGGGCGGCGGGATGCGGAGGGGTGTTCTCTAGAAGGCGGCGTGCGCCTCCCGGCCACCGCGCCGCCGCACCTCGCGGCGTGTGAGCAATTCCTCGAGCGCGATCTGGCGCGTGCCTCCTTGCTTGCGCAACTCCGGCCGGACCAGGATCGGCCGCTGGCGGATGCGCGCCGCGAGCCCGCTCTTCACGGCCCGGTCCGCGTACAGGCTGCGTAGCGCGCGGCACATGAGGGGACGGCCACGGTTGTAGCCGAAGCGGCGCTTGTACTCGTCGGCCGTCATGCGGTGGCTGCGGAGATGGGTGTTCGTGAGCTGGCGGAAGGTGCCACCGCATACCAGGCAGCGGATCGAGTCGTGCTGCACCGCCTGGCGCGGGTCCGCGCGCAGAAAGGCCAGGGGCTGGCGTGAGTGCAGCGCGCGGAGCGTCGAGGCCCGGAGCGGGCGGGCCGCCGGGGCGCCGTTGACGGTGAACAGCGGCACGTCGCCTGCCGGGGACGAAGGCTGACTCGGCGTGAAGGGCATATTGATCTCCTCCATGTGCCCCTACACATCGCAAGTCGAGTGCCATCAGTAAATATACGTAGCCATAGGTAGTTAGGTAATCTCGTATCAATTCCACGGATTACGCAGTGGTGAAATCTTGACCAGCAACTTGACCAGTAAGCGCTTCTGGGTCATGTTCGTCGGCAATCGACGATGGATCCGCTGATCGAGTTGCTCGGCGAAAGTCCCGCCATCGAGAGTGCGCGAGAGACGATCCGTCGTCTCCTGGCCCGCCAGCATGGACTCCGCCGGCCGCCGGCGGTGCTCCTCGAAGGCGAGACCGGGACCGGCAAGGGGCTCGTCGCCAAGCTCATCCACCAAGTCGGACCGCGGTCGGCCAAAGCCTTCGTGAGCGTCAACTGCGCGGCGATCCCGGACACCCTGCTCGAGTCCGAGCTGTTCGGGCACGAGCGCGGGGCCTTCACGGACGCCCGCCGGGCAAGGCCCGGGCTTTTCCAGACGGCGCACCAGGGCACGCTCTTCCTCGACGAGGTCGGGCTGCTCCCGGAAGCCTTGCAGGCCAAGCTGCTGACCGTGATCGAGGAGCGCGCGGTGCGCCGACTGGGCGGGACCCACCCCGAGCCGGCGGATGCGTGGATCATCAGCGCCACCAACTCCGATCTCCTGACCGCCATCCGCGAGCGGCGGTTCCGGGAGGATCTCTACCATCGGCTCGCCGTCGTAGCCCTGCGGCTCCCTCCGCTCCGCGAGCGGGGCCGAGACGTGATCCTCCTCGCCCAGCACCTGCTCGGGCGCGTGTGCGCGGACTATGGCCTGCCGCCCAAGGGGCTCTCGCGCGAGGCGGAGGATCTCCTGCTCGCCCACTCGTGGCCCGGAAACGTGCGCGAGCTGAACAACGTCCTCGAGCGCGTGGCCCTGCTCACAGACGGGCCGGTGGTGACCGCCGACGTGCTCGAGCTACCGGGGCCCACCCGTGAGGAGCCCGCGGCACCGAGCGTGGGGCCGGCCCGGGCCCCCACCTCGGCCGACGACGCCCTGCGGGAACACCTGGAGCGCACCCTCATCCAGACCGGGTGGAACATCTCGAGAACCGCGGTGCAGCTCCGCATCACGCGCAACACGGTGCGCGCCTGGATCGAGAAGCTCGGCCTCACGCCCGAGCCACGCCCGGCCGGGCGGCGGTACCGCGCGGTGGCGCCGGCCCCGACGGAAGCGGGCGAGCCCCGCCCGGCCGCTCCGGCGCTGGCCCTGCCCACGACCCCACCGCAGGGCCCCAACGCCATCCGCTGGGAATCCCGGCGCGTCACCCTGTTGCGAGCGGCCCTGGTCGCCGCCGACGGCGGATCGCCGGACAAGGGCCGCGCGCTCGACGTGCTGCTCGACAAGCTCCAGTCCTTCGGTGCCCGCATCGACGAGCTGAGCCCGACGACGGTCGGGGCGCTCTTCGGCCTGGAGCCCGTCGAGGATGCGCAGCGACGCGCGGCCCACGCGGCCATGGCCATCCAGAACGCGGCCGCGCGCGGGCGAGGCCCGGACGGCGAGCCCTTCAGCGTGAAGATCGGCATCCACGTGGGCGAGGTGCTGGTCGGGTACTTCAGCGGCGATCTCCAGATCGACGCTCCGGCCAAGCGCGCCGAGTGGCAAAGGCTCGACCCGCTGGTGGAGCGCGCGTCCGCCCACCGCATCGTGGTGAGCGAGGCCGCGAAGGACTTCCTCGCCCGGCGCTTCGACCTGGACCGCGACGAGAGCGGGCCCTCGCCGGTGTACTACCTGCGGGGGCGCGAGCGGCGCGGGCTCGCGCCCGAGAAGGACATGGTGGGCTTCGTCGGGCGCCGGCAGGAGCTCGACCTGCTCAACAGCCGCCTGCACTCCGCGCGCGCGGGACGGGGTCAGGTGGTGGGCATCGTGGGCGAGGCCGGCATCGGCAAGTCCCGCCTGCTCTACGAGTTCCGCCAGGCGCTGCGCGGTGAGCCCGTGACCTATCTCGAGGGGCACTGTCTCTCCTACGGCACCACGATCCCGCACTTCCCGGTGCAACAGATCCTCCGGGCCGCGTGCCTGATCCGGGAGGCGGACGGACCCGTCGAGGTCACCGCCAAGCTCCGCAAGAGCCTGCAACGGCTCGAGATCGAGCCGGAGAGCGCGCTGCCCTATCTCCTGCGCTTTCTCGACGTGCGGGAAGGCACCGACACCCTCGAGGCCTCGACGCCCGACGCGATCCAGGCGCGCACCACCCAGATCTTGCGCCAGATGTGCATCAGCGGGAGCCGCCGGCGCCCTCTGATCATCGCGCTGGAGGACGCCCACTGGCTCGACGCCGCCTCCGAAGCCCTCGCCGCGCTAGTCGGCAGCCTCGAAGGCATGCCGGTGCTCCTGATCGTGACCTACCGCCCCGGCTACTGGCCGCTCTGGCTCGAGCGCTCGCACATCACCCAGATCGCGCTCCAGCCCCTCTCACCGGAGCACAGCCTCACCCTGCTGGGCGGCTTCCTGCCCGAGGGCGGGCTCTCGGACCCGGTGCGCCAGCTGATCGTGAGCCGCGCCGAGGGCAATCCCTTCTTCCTGGAAGAGCTGGCCCGCACCGTCCGCGAGCAGAGCGGGCCCGCCGACGCGATCACGGTGCCCGACACGGTGGAGGAGGTCCTGCGTGCGCGCATCAACCGCCTCTCCGCCCACGAGCGGCGCCTCTTGCAATCCGCGGCGGTGATCGGCAAGACGGTGATGGTGGACGTCCTCAGCGTCCTCGCCGACCTCCGCGAGTCGGAGCTCCGGGCCGTCCTCGATCGGCTGCGCGCGGCCGACTTCCTCTACGAGCTCGACCTGGAGGGCCAGTACAGCTTCAAGCACGCCCTCACCCACGAGGTCGCCTACGGCAGCATCGCGGCACCCGAGCGCCGCGACCTGCACGCCCGCATCGTGGTGGCGATCGAGTCCATTCACGCGGAGCGGCTGACCGAGCACGTGGAGCGGTTGGCACTGCACTCGACCAAGGGCGAGCAGTGGGACAAGGCGGTCGCGTACCTGCACCTGGCCGGGATCAAGGCGGCGGAGCGATTCTCCCACCGGCAGGCGGCGGTCAGCTTCGAGCAGGCCCTCGAGATCCTGCGGCGCCTGCCGCGGCGCCGCGAGACGGTGCAGCGGGCCATCGACCTGCGCCTCGATCTCCGCAATTCGCTGCAGGCCCTGGGAGAGCTGGAGCGCATCCTCGAGTACCTGCGCGAGGCGGAGACCCTCGCCGCCTCGCTCGACGACAGCCGCCGACTCGGTCAGATCTTCGCGCTGATGACCCAGACCTACCGCATGACCGGTCAACCCGACCAGGCCATCGAGTCGGGCGAGAAGGCGCTCGACATCGCGCGCTGGCAGCCGAACTCGCTCCTGTGGCTCGTGGCCAATCTCTACCTCGGCGCGGCCCATTCCACGGTGGGCAACTACCGGAAGGCGGCGGAGATCCTGACCCGCACCATCCGGTCGCTCCCGGACCAGCCCATGCACCAGAACTGGAGCATGAACGGCCTGCCGCCCGTCTTCACCCGCAGCTACCTCGTCTACTGCCTGGCCGAGATGGGCGAGTTCGAGGAGGCGCGGATCCACGCCGAGGAGGCCGAGCGGAGCGCGAAGGCCGCCGGCCAATCGTACAGCGTGGTCTTCGCGTGTGGGGGCGCGGGTACCCGGCTGCTGGTCAAGGGGGAGATCGAGCAGGCGACCGCCGTGCTCGAGGAGGGCCTCACGCTCGCGCGCACGCTGAATCTCGCGATCGCGCTCCCGCTCCTCGCCACATCGCTCGGGCAGGCCTACACGCTCCAGGGGCACTCCGCGGAAGCCATCCTCCTCCTCGAGGAGGCCATCGAGCACGCGCGGTCGATGAAGCGCGCGGGAGGCCACGCGCTGCTGCTCGTGCGGCTCGGCGACGCCTATCGCCTCGCAGGCCGGCCGACCGACGCGGGCGTGATCGGACGGCACGCGCTGGAGCTGGCGCGCACCCACAAGGAACGCGGGCACGAGGCGTACGCGCTCCGGTCGCTCGCCGACCTCGCCGCGCAGGGCCCCGCGGGCGGCGACCAGGAAGCGGAATCGCTCTACCGGCAGGCCCTGGTGCTGGCCGAGGAGCTCGGCATGCGCCCGCTGGGGGCGCACTGCCGCTGGCATCTGGCGCGCGTGCTCGTCCGGAGCGGCCGTCCCGACGAGGCCACGGCCGCCCTGTCCGCCGCGGTCGCGGCGTTCCGAGCGCTCGACATGCCGTACTGGGTCGGGCGGGCGGAAGCCGACCTGCGCGGGCTACCGACCCACGCCTGACCGCTTCCGCCCGACCGTCTCGACCCGGAACTGCCGGATCTCGAGCCCGCAAGCCCGAGCGAGCCGGCGCAGCTCGAGCTGCAGCGCCTCTACCGTGTGAAGTCCGACGTCTCCGTCGAGCGTGACGCGGTCGATCAGATCACCGGCGGGCAGATCACCCGCGGGCAGATCACCGGCGGCGGCGAGACCGCTTCCCGGCGCGCTTCTGGCGCCGCGCGGCCTTGGCCGCGGCCGCTTTCCACTTTTTCTCAACCGACCTGACTCCTTTCTTGAACTGCGCGAGCAGCGCGCGCGTCTCCGGGCTCTTCGGGGTGGCCGCGAACCAGATGAACGTCCGGCCCTGCTTCTGGGTCTGCGCGACGTGGATCAGCATGTTGCCTCCTTCTGCCGTGTGGCGTGTCGGGCGTCGTACACTCCGTCGAAGAACTCTTCTTCTCGCAGAATCTGCGGGACCGCGTCGATGTCCCGCAGCAGGTAGTGAAACTCGGCCACTTCGTACTCGTCGCGCAGCTCGACCGGCTGCCCCAGGGCGAGCGCCAGGTAGACCGCGGTCATGTTGTGCTTGCCGGTCAGGTCGAGCAGGTTGGTCGTGGAGGAGAACCGCCCCGCGTTGATCTCGGTGACGCGCGCGACCCCGTCGGCGTCCTGCCGCAGGTCCACCCCGAACACGCCGGACGCGCGGGGGTCGAGCGTTCGGATGACCCGCGCGCACAGCGCGGCGATCTCCGGCTCGCGCACCGTCTTGGTCAGCGCGGGCACCGACGTGATCTCGGACGGCTGACTGCCGCTGGTCAGATACGAGAGTCGCTCATAGGTCTTGGCCAGGATCGGTCGCCCATCCTTCCACACCGACTGGCAGCCGAGATCGCGACCGGGCAGGTACTCGGAGAGCGTGAACGCGCTCACCGGGACGCCGCGCATATCACGCCAGTAGCTGATCCAGCTCCGAGCCTGCACCGGCGAAGCGACCGGGGCCGCGCCGCGCGAGCCGGCGCCGCGGCGGATGCGGCACCAGAGCGGCGCGCGGCCCCGGCGCAGCCGCCTGAAGATCCGGCCGAGGTCGCCGAGGCGGCCGACCCGGCAGGTGGCGGGGGCGGGCAGCCCCTTCGCGCGCAGCCGCTGGGTGAGCCGATACTTGTCGGCGCACAGCTCGACCAGAGAGGCCCGCGGCAGGAAGACGCGGCCGGCGAAGCTCCCGCGCGCGCGTGACAGGGCGAGCGCGTCGTCGTCGGTGGCGGGAATGACGAGGTCGATCCGCTCGGCGCTTACGATCCGTCGCAGGGCGCGCGTCCAGGCCGGGGTCCCGGGGGACGGGACCAGGTAGCGACGGTCGGCGGAGGAGTTCCGGATGACGAACTGGTCGTCGTGGCTGCCGACGATGACGCACGCGGGGTCCCCGGCTCGAAGGCTCCGAATCAAGTTGTTGCTGGGACCGCTTCCGGCGCTGGTGACCAGGAGCCGCTTCGTCATGTGGAGAATCGCGTGATACTAGGCGGCCCGTCCGCGCCTTGTCAACACCGGGATGTCCTTACTGGGTGAGATACGTGACCCCTCCCATCGGGAGCGGGCCGGGTCCGAGGGACCGGCCCCCCGCCGCTATCTCGTGATGACACCGCAGGCGATGCGACCCCCGCTGTTGCCGGTGGGATCGGTCTTCTCGTCGTCGGCGTTGGCGTGCAGCACGATCGCGGTGCCCTTATCGGTGAGCACCGTGTTCGGCCCGGGTCCGAGCGTGAACGCCTTGGTGGTGATGTCGATGCCGCCCTCGCCGGAGGCCGCGACCACGAGGTTCGGGAGGTCCCCGGAGTGCGGGCCGCTCGGATTCAGCCGCCCGTGCTGCTTGTTGGTCGGATTGAAGTGAGCGCCCGCGGTCGTGAAGTCGGGCGGCTCGCACAGGCCTACCGCGTGGATGTGCAATCCGTGGGTGCCGGGCGGCAGCCGGTAGCCGGTCACCGCGACCCGCACGCCCTCCGGCGTGTCGATCAGGGTCGCCGCCCCCACCTGCGTGCCGCTCTTGTCCTTGAGGGTCGCCTCGGCGGATAGCGGCCCCTTGTCGGACGGCACGCTCGCGCATCCCGCCAGCATTGCGGCCACGCCAACCAGCAGAAGTGGTCTCACCGTTGAGTGCCTCCGTTCAGTTGAGCTGCGCGATGAGCTGCTCGGCCTTCTCCCGGAACCGCGCGACGTTGTCGATCTTGATCTGCTCGTAGCCTCGTACTTCGTCCGGCAGCTCCGCGATGGTCACCGCCGCGTCGTGGGTCACCGGGCTGAGTCGCACCAGCACCGTCTCGAGCAGCTGGCGATACTCGCCGATCAGGGTCCGCTCGAGGCGCCGCACCTCCGCGTAGCCGAAGACGTCGAAGGCGGTGCCCCGTAGCCCCTTCATGGCCCGCAGCATCCGGAAGGCGGGCGCGAACCATGCACCGAGCCGCAGCTTCTTCTTGAGCCCGAGCGCGCGCAGCAGGGGTGGGTGCAGGTGCCAGTAGGTGCGGATCTTCGGACCGAACTTCGACCGCAGCTGCGCCTGCACCGCCGCGTCCAGATGCAGGCGTGCGACCTCGTACTCGTCCTTGTAGGCCATCAGCTTGTAGAGGTGGATCGCCACCGCCTTCCCGAGCCCGCTGCGGCCGGGAGCCCGCTCCGCCTCCACCGCCGCCACCCGGCGGACGAAGTCCACGTACTCCCGCGCGTAGGCCGCGCTCTGGTAGGCGATCAGCTCGGGCACGCGGATCTCGAGGAGCCGCTGCAGCTCACCGGAAGCACCCACCGTGTCCACCAGCGCGCGCGCCTCGGCGCTCAGCGCGCGGGGCTGCTCGACCGCGCGGCCGGTGGCCTGCTTGACCGCCGCCTCCACCCGGGCCCGGTCCACGACCGCCATGCGGCCCCAGCGGAAGGCGAGCAGGTTCATCTCCACCTGCACCCCGTTGATCCGGATCGCGCGCTCGATCGCGGCTGCCGCGATCGGCAGCGCCCCCGCCTGGTAGGCCGCGCCCAGCATGATCGGATTGGTGGCCATGTGGTCGTCGAAGAGCCCCTCCGCCATCGCCTGCGCGTCCAGGTAGACGTTGGGATCCTTCCGGGTCACCCGGTCGATGCTCATCAGCATGCTGCTGAGCTCCGGGAAATGCACCGCGGTGTCCACCACCATCTGTCCGGTCGGGATCTGGCTCGTGGAGACCACCGCGATGGTCCGTCCCGACTCCGCCTTGTCGAGGTTGCCGGGATCGGTGGCGACGAGCAGGTCGAAGCCCAGGTAGAGATCGGCCGCGCCGGTCGAGATCTTGTTGGCGCGCTCGATCGGGGAGGAGGCGATCTTGAGATCGGAGACGACCGGCCCGCCCTTCTGGCTGAGCCCGGTCTGGTCGAGGCCGCGGACGTGGCGGCCGTCCAGCAGCGCGGCGGTGCCGAGGATCTGGTTCATGGTCACCACCCCGGTGCCGCCGATGCCCATCATGTGGAGCGCGAAGCCGTCGCTCGGTACCTTGAGGGCCGGCTCCGGCAGGTCGGCGTCGAGCGGGGTCAGACGCCGCTCCTTGCGGGGCGCGGGCCCGATGGGCTCCACGGTGAGGAACGACGGGCAGTCGCCGAGCAGGCACGAGTAGTCCTTGTTGCAGGACGACTGGTGGATGGCGGTCTTCCGTCCGAACTCGGTGTCGACGGGCTGGACCGAGAGGCAGTTCGATTTCTTGCCGCAGTCGCCGCAGCCCTCGCACACCCGCTCGTTGATGAACACCCGCTGCTGGGGATCGACCATGCGGCCGCGCTTGCGCAGTCGGCGCTTCTCGGCCGCGCAGTGCTGGTCGTGGATCAGCACCGAGACGCCGCGGACGGCCGCCAGCACCGACTGCGCCTCCAGCAGCCGATCGCGGTGCCACACCTCCGCGTTGCCGGCCACCGGCACCCCCGCGTACTTGGCGGGGTCGTCGCTGGTGATGATGATCTTCTTGACGCCCTCCGCCTCGAGCCGGCGGCTCAGGGCCGGTATGGGAAGCGCGCCGGCCGCGTCCTGCCCGCCGGTCATCGCCACCGCGCCGTTGTAGAGGATCTTGTAGGTGATGTTGACCCCGGAGGCGACCGCGTAGTTCAGCGCGAGCCCGCCCGAGTGGAAGAAGGTCCCGTCGCCGATGTTCTGGAAGAGGTGCGTCGTCTCGGTGAACGGAGCGACGCCCACCCACTGCGCGCCCTCCGCGCCCATGTGGGTCACCCCGATGATGCCCCGGTCCATGCCCATCGCCATGCCGTGACAGCCGATCCCGGCGGCGGCCACGCTGCCCTGCGGCACCACCGTCGAGCGGTTGTGCGGGCAGCCGGAGCAGAAGAACGCGGTACGCGCCAGCGTGAAGGGTTTGGGCCGACGCTTCAGCTCGTCGAGGTGCGAGATGTGCGCCTCCGCCGATTCGATCTTCATCCGGCGCGCGAGGCGTCGGGCGATGGCGCGCGCGATCAGGTCGGAGTCGAGCTCGCCCAGCGGGGAGATCAGCGGCCGATCTTCCTCGTCGAACTTGCCCACCACCTGCGGCCGTTCCGCCATGCCGTAGAGGACGTCCTTGCAGAACATCTCGATGAAGGACCGCTTCTCCTCCACCACCATGATCTCGTGGAGCCCGCGGGAGAACTCCCGGACGATGCGCGGCTCCATCGGGGAGAGCATGCCGATCTTGAGGATGCGGATGCCGTAGCGCCGGAGCGCCTCGTCGTCGAGCCCCAGCTCCGCGAACGCCTGGCGGACGTCGTAGTAGGTCTTCCCGCTCGTCACGACGCCGAACCACGCGTTGGGGGTGGGCACCGTGATGCGGTTGAGCTTGTTCTCCCACGCGTACCGCCGCGCCAGCTCGAGCCGCGCCAGATGAATCGTCCGCTCCATGTCGAGGCCGTAGGGCGGGATCAGATTCACGTTGATCTGGTGCTGGAACGGCTTGCCGTCGACCTCGACCACCGGGATGATCGGGGTCACCCGGTCCGGATCGACCTCGGCGGTGCCCGCCTCGTCGGCCACGTTGGTGACGATCTTCACGCCGACCCACAGGCCGGACACCCGCGAGAGCATGAAGCCGTGCAGACCCAGATCGAGGATCTCCTGCACGTTGCCGGGGAAGATGGTGGGCATGAACGCGTCGTAGAGCGCGACCTCCGAGTGGCTCGGCAGCGTCGAGGACTTCGACACCGGATCGTCTCCGGCCAGCGCGAGCACGCCCCCGTTCTTGCCGACGCCCGCGTAGTTGGCGTGCTTGAAGAGGTCCCCGGTGCGGTCCACCCCCGGGGCCTTGCCGTACCACATGCCGAGCACGCCGTCGTATTTGGGCTTCGGGAAGAGGCCCGCCATCTGGCTCCCGAACACCGCGGTCGCGCCCAGGTCCTCGTTGAGGCCGGACGAGAACACCACGTGATGCGCCTTGAGGAGGCTCGACAGGCGCTCGAGCGTCTGGTCGAACCCGCCGAGGGGCGAGCCGCGATAGCCGGAGATGAACGTCGCGGTGTTCAGGCCGCGCCGCAGGTCGGCGCGACGCTGCTCGAGCGGCAGGCGCACCAGCGCCTGGATGCCGGAGAGGTAGACGCGGCCGCGCTCCTGTGTGTACTTGGCCTCGAGCGAGAACTCTCCGGTCGGCGCAGTCATGAGGCCCCCTTGCGGGACGGCGGAAGTTAGGTGCAAGCGACGGCCATATCGTAGTCGGGAAAGACGTTTCTGGCAACCTGCTACCGCTGGAGGAGGGGCTCCAGGTACGGCCAGAGCCGGTCCACCACCATCGCGTACCCCTCCGCGGTCGGGTGGATGCCGTCGGCCTGGTTCAGTCGGGCCACCGCGCCCACCCCGTCGAGGAAGAACGGCATGAGCGGGGCGTTCCGCGAGCGGGCCACCTCCCCGTAGAGCCGGAAGAAATCCTCCGCGTAGCGGTCGCCGTAGTTCGGCGGCAATCGCATGCCCGCGATCAGCACGCGCGCCCCCGCCGCCTGGAAGCGCCCCACGATCTGGTCGAGATTGCCGCGGATACCGCTGAGCTTCTGGCCGCGGAAGGCGTCGTTGACGCCCAGCTCCACGATCACGACGTCGGGCTTGGCCCGGAGCGCCCAGTCCACCCGTCGCAGCCCACCCGCGGTGGTGTCGCCGGAGACGCCCGCGTTGACCACGCGATAGTCATAGCCCTCGCGCTTCAGGCGCCCGGCCAGCCGCCCCGGATAGGTCTGCTCGGCGGGCACGCCAAGGCCCGCGGTGAGGCTGTCGCCGAACGCGACGATGACCCGCTCCTGCGTCCACGCGGCCGTCGGGAGAACGACGAAGACGAGCGCGACGAGGAGTCGGAGGAGCGCGCGGCGACCGGAGATGGGCACGACGCTAGTGTAGTATGGCCGTCGAGCGCGGCCGGCCATGCCCCGGACGATCACGATCATCCTGTGCGCGTGTATGCTCGCCTCGCCCGCGTCGGCGGTCGCGCTCGGCCCCCGCGAGCTGGCGGTCGTCATCAACGTCGCCGACCCCACGAGCGTGGAGATCGGCGAGTACTACGCCCGGCGACGCGGCGTTCCGGCCGCGAACGTGGTTCGCGTCACGCTCCCCACCGGCCGCGACGAGATCACCCGCGAGGAGTTCGAGGTCGCCAAGCGCGAGATGGACGCGCGCCTGCCCGCGTCGGTCCAGGCCTTGGCACTTGCCTGGGCGACCCCGTTCCGGGTCGAGTGCCTGTCCGTCACCACCGCCTTCGCGTTCGGCTTCGATCCGACCTTCTGTGCCCAGGGCTGCCGCCCGACCCGGCCGAGCCCGTACTTCGACGCGCGGAGCCCGGCGCCCTTTCGCGATCTCCATCTTCGTCCCGCCATGCTGCTGGCCGGGAGCAGCGTCGCGGAGGCGAAAGCGATGATCGACCGTGGCGTAGCCTCCGATTCGACCTTCCCGACCGGCACCGCCTACCTGCTCTCCACCTCCGACCGCGCCCGGAACACGCGGGCCGCGGGCTACGAGAGGGCGGAGGACGCCGCCGCGGGCCGCGTGCGGGTGGAGCGGCTCGAAGCCGATGAGCTCCTGGACCGGAACGACGTGCTGTTCTACTTCACCGGGCGCGCGGTCGTTCCCGGGCTCGAGACCCTGCGCTTTCTGCCCGGCGCCATCGCCGACCACCTCACCTCGGTCGGGGGCGTGCTGACCGGCCGCGATCAGATGAGCGTGCTGCGCTGGCTCGAGGCCGGCGCCACCGCGAGCTACGGCACCGTGACGGAGCCGTGCAACTTCCCGGCGAAGTTCCCGCTGCCCGCGGTGGTGATCGGGCGATACACGCACGGCGAGACCGCGCTGGAGGCCTACTGGAAGAGCGTGGCGTGGCCGGGCCAGGGACTCTTCGTCGGCGAGCCCCTGGCCGCGCCGTTTCGCCCCGCCACCCGCTAGGGGGCGGCGGCGCGCGTGTAGTATGAACGGCACCACCATGGGCTCCATCATGATCAGGGTGCGCGGCCTCGGCATGCGGCTGGCGAGCGGCGGCCGGGCGGTGGACGTGCTCAGCGACGTGACGCTGGAGGTGCCCGCGGGCCAGTTCCTCGCCATCGCCGGGCCGTCCGGCAGCGGCAAATCCACCCTTCTCGGGCTCATCGCGGGGCTCGATCAGCCGACCTCCGGCCGCATCGAGGTCGCGGGGATGGAGATCACCGGCCTCGACGAGGACGCGCTCGCGCGCTTCCGCCGCGATCAGGTCGGCTACGTCTTTCAGTCCTTCCACCTGATCCCGACCCTCACCGCGCAGGAGAACGTGGCGGTGCCGCTCGAGCTGGCCGGCGAAGCGGACGCCATCGCGCGCGCGGCCGCGCTGCTCGGCGAGGTCGGCCTGGCCGGGCGCGCCCACCACTACCCGGTCCAGCTCTCGGGCGGCGAGCAGCAGCGCGTGGCGGTGGCGCGTGCGCTGGCGCGCCGGCCCGCGATCCTCCTGGCCGACGAGCCCACCGGCAATCTCGACTCCGCCACCGGCAAGCAGATCATCGACCTGCTGGTGGCGGCGAACCGGCGCCACGGCCGCACCCTGGTGCTCGTCACCCACGACGCGGCCCTCGCCGCGCACGCCGACCGCGTCGTCACCCTCGCGGACGGGCGCATCGTGAGCGACGAGTGAGCCGCTTCGTGCTGCGGCTGGCCTGGCGCGAGACGCGCGGGGCGTGGCGTCACTTCGGCTACTTCGTCGCCTGCATCACGCTCGGGGTGGGCGCGCTGGTCGGGGTGGGCAGCTTCGCGGACAGCCTGGAGCGCACGGTGGCCCGCTCCGCCAAGTCGCTCATGGGCGGCGACGTGGAAATCCGTGCCACCCAGCCGCCACCCGCGGACCTGGCCGCGCTCCTGCCGCCCGCGCCGGCCTCCGCGCGCGTCGCGACGACGCGCGTGCGCGAGCTGGTCGCGATGGCCCAGGTCGGGCCGGATCTCACCCAGCTGGTGGAGCTGAAGGCGGTCGAGCCGGGTTACCCTTTCTACGGCGCGCTCGTCACCGACCCCGCGCGTCCGCTCGATACGCTGATCGGCGACGGCCGCGCGCTGGTCCACGCCTCCCTCCTCGCCCGGCTCGGCCTCCGGGTCGGCGATGCCTTCCGGGTGGGCGACGCCCGGCTCACGATCAGCGGGACGGTGGTGAAGGAGCCGGACCGCGCGATCGGGGTCTTCTCGCTCGGCCCGCGGGTGATCGTCTCCGCGGCCGACCTCGATCGCACCGGGCTCATCCGCCCCGGCAGCCGGGTGCGCTATCGCACCCTGTTCCGGCTGCCGGAGGGCGCGAGCGCGCTGCGGTTCCGGGACGCCCTCGCCGAGCGCCTGCCCGTGACCCAGCGCGTGAGCACCTACACGCAGGCTCAGCCCGGGCTCCGTCGCTTCTGGGACCAGCTCACGATGTACCTCGGGCTCACCGGGCTGGTCGCGCTGATGGTGGGCGGCATCGGGGTCGGGGTGAGCGTGAACGCGTTCATCCGGGGCAAGCTGCCCACGATCGCCACGCTCAAGTCGCTCGGGGCGGGCTGGCGGCCGCTGCTCGCCGCTTACCTGCTGCAGACCGCGCTGCTCGGGCTCGTGGGCAGCGCGCTGGGCGCCGCGCTCGGCAGCCTCATGCAGCCGCTCCTGGCGCCCGCGCTCACCCGGCTCCTGCCGATCGAGCTGACGCTCTCGTTCTCGCCCCGCGCGATGCTGGGCGGGCTCGCGATGGGGGTCGGCGTCACGATGCTCTACGCGCTCTGGCCGCTTCTCCAGATCCGGCGCGTGCCGCCCGCCCTGATCCTGCGGCGCGACGTCGAGCCGCGCCTGCCCGGGCGCCGGCCCTGGGCGGCCACCCTGCCCATCGCGGGCGGCCTCGCCGCGCTGGCGCTCTGGCAGGCCGGCTCCTGGAAGATCGGCGCGCTCTTCGCGGGCGGTCTCGCGGCCGCGCTGCTGCTCCTGGCCCTGGGTGCGCGGCTCGTCATCGCGCTCGCCCGCCGGGTGCGCTGGCGAGGGCCGGCCTGGCGACAGGGCGCGGCCAATCTCCACCGCCCCGGAAGTCACGCCGGCCCGGTGCTGGTCTCGCTCGGCCTGGCCGTGATGCTGGTCGTCTCGATCGCGCTGCTCGAGCGGAGCCTGCGGGCGGAGCTGGTGGATCGCGCGCCGGGCAGCGCGCCCGCGTTCTTCTTCATCGACATCCAGCCCGATCAGGCGGAGCCCTTCGCGCGCCTGGTCCGTGAGCACGGGGCCACCGCGCCGGCCGAGCTGACGCCGGTGGTGCGCTCCCGCCTGGCCGCGGTCAACGGGGTCGGCGTCGGCCAGGACGCGCGGGCGCGGCGTGAGGACGCCTGGTACCTCACCCGCGAGTACGTGCTCACCTGGGCCGCCGCGCCGCCCGGCCAGAACACGGTGGTGGCCGGACGCTGGTGGACGCCGGCGGAGGCGGCCCGCGAGCCGCTGATCTCCGTCGAGGAGGAGATCGCGCGCCAGCTCGGGGTCGGGCTCGGCGACACGCTCACGTTCGACATCCAGGGCGTGCCGATCAGCGCGCGCGTGACCAGCGTGCGCCACGTGGACTGGCGCAGCCTCACCTCGAACTTCTTCGTGATCTTCTCGCCGGGATCGCTCGAGGGAGCCCCGGTCACCTACATCGCCACGGTGCGCGCGGCCCCGGCGCAGGAGACGGCGCTCCAGTCCGCGGTGGTGGCCGCCCTCCCGAACGTCACCGCGATCCCGGTGCGCGAGGTGCTCGAGCGGGTGAGCGCGGTCGTCGACCAGATCGCGCTCGCGGTGCGGCTGGTGGCCGCGTTCAGCATCGGCGCCGGCCTCGTGGTGATGGCCGGCGCGCTGGCCATCACGCGACAACAGCGCCTCTACCAGTCGGTGATCCTGAAGGCGCTCGGCGCGACCCGCGGCTTCGTCTCGCGGGTGTTCGCGGTGGAGTACGCGCTGCTCGGCGCCGCCGCCGGCGCGGCGGGCAGCGCCCTCGCCGCGGTGCTGGCGTGGGCGGTGCTCCGGTTCGCGTTCGAGCTGCCCGCGCAATGGGCGCCCGCCATCCTGCTCCTGGCGGTGGCCTCGGCGACCGGGCTCGCGGTGCTGGTGGGCTTCCTCGGCACGCGCCGCCTGCTCGGGCGTCGCCCGCTCGCGGTTCTGCGAAGCGAGTGACGCTCCTCGAGCGGCTGCGCGCGCGCTATCCCGAGGCGTCGGGGCGGAGCCTCAAGCAGTGGCTCGCGGGCGGCCGCGTCGAGGTCAACGGCCGGCCGTGCCACGACGGGCGGCTCGCGGTCGGCCCGGGCGACACGGTCGCCCTCGCGGACCGGCGGCCCGCCGCGCGGTTCCCGCGCGAGCTCACCCTGATCCACGAGGACGACGCGCTGCTGGTGATCGTCAAGCCCGCGGGCCTGCTCACGATCGCCACCGAGCGGGAGCGCGAGCGGACGGCCTACCGCCTGCTCTGGGACTACCTCGCGGCCCGACGCGAGCGCCCGTTCATCGTGCACCGCCTGGATCGTGAGACCTCCGGGCTCCTGGTCGTCGCCAAGTCCGAGGCCGCCAAGCGGGACCTCCAGGCCCAGTTCGAGGCGCGCCGGGTGGAGCGCGTCTACGTGGCGCTGGTCCTGGGCCGGCCGCCGCGCGAGGAAGGCTCGCTGGAGAGCCGGCTCGTGGAGGACCGCTCACTCCGCGTGCGCTCGGACGAGCGCGGCCGGACCGCCATCACCCACTACCGCGTGCTCGAGCGCCGCCGGGAGCGCACGCTGCTCGAGCTGCGTCTCGGCACGGGGCGGCGCCACCAGATCCGCGTCCAGCTCGCCGAGGCCGGCTGCCCGATCGTCGGCGATCGGGTTCACGGGGGGCGAAGCGGGAGCCGGGGGCTCTGCCTGCACGCCACCCGGCTCGGCTTCGTTCATCCGCGGAGCGGCCAGCCCGCCGTCTTCGAGAGCACGCCGCCGACCGACTGGGTATAATCCGCGCGTTCGCGACGTTCTCCCCCTCACCCTGCCCTCTCCCCCGAGGGGAGAGGGAGATCGGACCCACGGGAGAGAGGATGTCGGGAGGAGTCATGGCGGAGTCGCCATTCTCGATCGAGAAAAAGGTCGCCATCGTCACCGGTGGCGGGGTCGGCATCGGCAAGTCCATCGCGCTCGAGTTCGCGCGCGCGGGCGCCGACGTGGTGATCGCCAGCCGCAAGCTGGAGAACCTCGAGCCGGTCACCGCCGAGATCCAGAAGATGGGCCGCCGCTCCTTCTGCGTGGCGCTCGACGTCCGCCAGGAGGACCAGGTCAGGGCACTGGTCGAGCGCACCGTCAAGGAGATGGGGCGCCTCGACGTCATGGTCAACAACGCGGGCGCGTCCTTCCGGGCGAAGGTCGAGGA
>DATMMH010000158.1:0-6786 GCA_035569855.1 Candidatus Dormiibacterota bacterium | reverse complement strand
CGCCGCGAAGCCGTCCTCGGTGCGGCCGCAGCAGCAGCCGGTCGCGCACACGAAGAGTTGACCGCGAAAGCGCGCCACGTTGACGCGCCGGCCGTCGCGACGCACCACGATGTTGCGCCGCCGCTCGTGCATCGCCGCGTCGCTCAGCGGGCCGCGGTGGTGGAGGGCCGGACCTCCGCCACGCCGATGAGCGCGTCGCGGGTGATCAGCGGGACCAGCTCGGCCTCGGCGAGCCGCTCGGTCCCCGCGGGCCGGCGGGGCAGCACCATGTAGCGCATCTCCGCGCTCGAGTCCCACACGCGGATCTCGCGGTCGGGCTCCACCGCGAGCCCCATCTCGCGCAGGAGCGCGCGCGGCTCGCTGACCGCGCGTGCCCGATAGGCCGGCATCTTGTACCAGGTCGGCGGCAGCCCGAGCACGGGCCACGGGTAGCAGGAGCAGAGCGTGCACACCACCAGGTTGTGCACCGCTTCCGTGTTCTCGACCACCATCAGCATCGCGTAGTCGAGGCCGAGCTCCGCGAGGGCCGCCTTCGGGTCGTCGAGCAGCCGGCCCTTGTAGGCGACGTCCGTCCAGGCCCGCGCCACCGCGCGGGCGCCCGCCATCGGGCCGGTGTCCGCCTCGTAGCGCTGGATGACCCGGTCCACCGCGTCGGGGGCGAGGATGCCCTTCTCGAGCAGCAGTGACTCGAGCGCCCGGACGCGGGAGACGATGTAGGGATCGACGTTGGGGTGGTTCTTGCCCATGCCGTCACGCCCCCGGGCGGAGGTAGCTCTCCCAGAGATCGATATGCACCACCTGGTTCGGCTCGGCCGACTCCCCCCACAGCTCCCGGGCGTCGAACCGCACGCTGTAGAGCGGCTGGGCCTGCTCGCCCTGGCCGTGGGCATTGGTGTCGGGGAACACGTGGATGCCGTGGCAGCGGTGGACGACGCCGCGCTTGCCTCGCGCGTACCGCGGCAGCCGGGTGTGGCCGTGCGGGTGCATCTCGCGCGTGACGACCGGGTCACCGGCGGCGAACCGGGGTGCGGCACCGGTCTCGCGGATGACGTCCTGGCTCCAGTCCGGATTGGCGGCGCCGCGGGGAGGAGGCGGCCCGGGCAGGGCGGCGGCCGCGGGCGCGTCGGGCCTCTGCTCGAAGAAGGACCGGCGCGCCGCGAGCTCCTCGGCGCCGACCACGCCCTTCTCGAGCAGGATGCGCGTCACGCCGTCGAGCCACTTCTCGTAGTAGGTCGCGCGCAGGTAGTGGGCCGGGATCATTCGCTCGATGCCGTGGCGGAACTCGTCGATGTTGAAGTGGCCGCGCGAGCCGGCGGCGCGCATCATCGCGAGCACCGCCGCCTCCCACGCCGCGTGAAAGACCGGCTCGTTCTCCTCCCGCTCCACCGGGCCGAAGCCCTGCATTCCGCCCAGATCGTGCACCCCATCCATGCCCGCGATTCTAGCGATCGGGGTCGGGTCTGACAATCCCCGCTCAATGGGTGCGGGGCGGAGTCGCGTCGGCGGGAGGGGGCTCGGGGGCGACGCCGGCGTAGCGGGCGCGCAGGGTCATCCAGAGGTCGAGGCGGGACCAGTCGGGCGTGTCGACGTAGTGGCCGCGGACCGGGTCGATCCAGGGATTCGGGAAGAAGACGGTCATCATCTGCTCGGCGCGGCCGTTCCACAGACGCAGCCCCCAGGCGCTCGGCCGCCCGGCGCGGTCGCGGCTCTGGAAGAACGCGGCGCGCGCGCAGCGACGCCATTCGGCCAGCGCCGGCGGCGTGGGCAGTCCGGGCGAGCCCCCGTGCGGCCCGATGCAGAGGTGGAAGTGCCACGACTCACTCCCCGCGATCTGCACCGTGACGTAGCCGTCGAGCAGCGTGACCCGGGGCGGCGCCGCGAAGCGCCCCTCGAAGACGGCGCCCTCGATGCACGGGCCGAAGATGACGTGGGCCCAGTGCTCCTCGAAGATCTCCCGGAGCAGCGCGAGGAGCGCCGGCTCCCCGCAGGGCATGTCGCAGTACTCCGTGGAGGTGCCGTCCAGGTGCGGGACCACGTCCGGCCGACGCGCGCCCGCCACCGGCCGCGCGCCCTCAGTGCTCACGGTAGCCCACCAGCCCCGCGTCCAGCGAGCGCCGGTCCACCCGCGAGAGCGCGCGGGTCATGGTCGGCGTGAGCAGCGGGGTGTGCCGGATCTCCAACAGGTGCTCGGCGATCCACCAGAGATCGCCCTCGCTCGTCATCCAGCCGGGCCGCCGGCGATCGAAGCGGGCGAGGTTCACCGGCCGCGAGTACGCGCGCAGCGTGCGGTCGCCCCGCAGGTTGATATAGCCCTCGAAGTAGCTCATCACCAGCTCCCGCAGGCTCCGGTGCACCGGCTCGCGATAGCGCAGCCCGGAGAAGTTCGACTTCGCGATGGCGCCCCAGTGCCCGCGTGTCCGGAACACCGCGACGACGTGATCGGTGTCCTGCACCGCCTCCAGGTCAAGCAACAGCGGCGGAAAGCCCAGCACCCGCAGGGCGACCGCCGCGAACACCGCGCCCTCCAGGCAGTGCGCGCTGCGCTCGCGCAGCACCCGTCGGGGCGACCACGCGGTCCCGGCCAGATGATACGGCATCGCGTCGAGCGCCCGCTGGACTCCGAGTGGCGTCCGCAGCGCCCGGAACGCGCGCAGCTCGCGACGGGTGAAGCCCGGATCCGGTCGCGCCCCGGCCACCGAGACCGCGGCCCTAGCGCTTCTCCCTGTCCAGCCAGACCTCCTGCATGCGGCCGTAGCTGTACAGGTAGTGGTGGGGCACCAGGTTGTGCACGTATGGCCAGTGGCCGAAGTAGTCGAGCCGCCAGCCCATCATGGGTCGCGCCGCGTCCTCCTCGAGCTTGCGCTGGATCTGCGCCACCAGGGCGGCGCGCTTGCGGGGATCGAGCTCCTGCGACTGCTGGTCCATCAGCCGGGAGACCGCCTCGTCGCAGTAGCCGGTGTAGTTGCGCACCGAGCCGCAGCCGAAGTTCTCGTAGAAGCTCGCGTCCGGATCGTCGAGCCCGAAGCCCTGCACGTTGGCCCCGATCTGGTACTCCCTGCGCGAGGTCAGCGAGTACCACTGCACGGTGTCCACCTGCCTCAGCGTGGCCTCCACCCCGACCGGCTTGAGCTGGGCGATCACGAACGAGGCGAAGTCGACGTAGACCGCGATGGCCCGCGTCAGCACCTCCACCCGCAGGGGGCTCGCGGCGGTGAACCCGGCCCGGGCCAGCAGCGCGCGCGCCTTCGCGCGGTCCTCCTCGGGTCGCCCGAGGCCCGGCAGCGAAGTCAGGTCGCGCTCGGCCAGCCCCCAGAGCCCGAGGGGCTTGGGCGCCATGCCGGCGCCCGGCACCGCCGCGCCCTGCGCCACCGTGCTGATGAACGCGCGGCGGTCGACCGCGTAGCTCAACGCGCGCCGCACCTCGACGCGGTCGAAGGGCGGGCGCGTGGTGTTGATCAGCAGGTTGTCCGCCACTCCCGCGCCCACCTCGTGGAAGACCATCTGCGGCACCGCCGCGCGGAGCTGGTCGTAGATCGCGCGGGTGCCCTCGCCGGGCGAGGCGGTGTCGAGCCGGCCGGCCTGGAGCGCGGCGGTGCGCGTCCCGCGCTCCGCGATGATGAGGTAGCGGAGGCCGTCGAGGTAGGGGCGGCCCTTCGCCCAGTAGTCGGGATTACGCACGTACTCCACGGACTCCCCGCGCTTCCACTCCTTGAGCTTGAACGGGCCCGTCCCGACGCAGCGCGTCCGCTGCTCGGCGGGCGGCACGTGGGCCGGATAGACCGGCGACTGGCCGGAGGCGAGCATGAGCAGGAGCGACGGCTGCGGCCGCTTGAGCCGGAAGACCACCGTGTAGGGATCCGGGGCCTCGATCGCCTCCACGTTGGCGTACCAGTCTTTTCGAGGGTTCAGCCGGAGCCGGGCGGACGCGTCGGGCGCCTCGCGCACCACGTCGAAGGTGAACTTGACGTCGCGCGACGTGAACGGCTGGCCGTCGTGCCACTTCACCCCATGGCGGAGGAAGAAGACCAGGTTGCGGTAATTGTCCTGCCAGGACCACCGCTCGGCCAGCTCGCCCACGATCGTGTCCACGCTCTCCACCGGCTTCTGCCAGTCGAAGAGCACGAGATTGTTGAAGCACGGCAGGGCGGGCCAGATGGTGGCGATGGTGGCGGTCTCGTGGATGGCAAAACCCACCGCGAGCTCTTCCCGCTGCATGGCATTCAGAACGCCGCCCGCCCTCGGAGTGGGCTCCGCTCCGCGAGCCACGGGCGCGAGGAGCGTCCCGAGGATTCCCCCCAGGATCGAGAAGGCCAGGACGACGAGCAGGACGGAGGAGCGGGCGGGGCGCAGGACGCTTCTACCAGTCGAGGCGCGACTCGAGCACCACGCCGCGGCGCAGGTTCTTCCAGCGCGTGAGGCGCACGACCTGGTGGAAGAACCAGAGCGAGAAGTGCAGGTGCCTGGGCAGGGTGCCGAACGAGCCCCCCGCCAGCACGCCGGTGACCGCGGGGACCACCCCGAGCACGTTCTTCGGGCGCATGAAGACCTCGAGGAACGCGCGGTCGTAGTACGACTCGATGAAGCGCTCGAACGGCTTGGTGCCCCGGCGGACCGCCCGCTCGTAGGCCCGGAAGCGCCGCGCCTCGAACCGACTGGCGCGGAACGCTCGCAGGATCGCGCCCGCGGCGAGCTCACCGGTCTGCATGGCGAGGAAGACCCCGGGCGAGAAGATCGGATCCACGAAGGCCACCGCGTCCCCCACGCACAGGAACCGGTCGCCCACGATCGGATCGATCGAGTAGGCGAAGTTCGACGTGGTGTAGAGCTCGGTCACCCGCTCGGCCCCGCGCAGGTTCTCGTCGATCTTGTGGCAGCGCTCCACCATCTCGTCGAACAGCTCCTGGAGCGTTCCGCGGCGCGCCTTGACCACCCGCTGGTGCAGGACACAGCCCACGCTGGTCTCGTCGCGGGCCAGCGGGATGTACCAGAACCACCCCTCCGGGAAGATGTAGAGCCGGACGTTACCCTCCGCGCGGCCCGGAAAGCGGTGCGCCCCCCGGAAGTAGGCGAAGATCGCCACCTTGCCGAGGCCGGGCCGGGGCTTCCGCTGGCCCTGGCGCGCGGCCAGGAAGGCGTCACGCCCGCTCGCGTCCACCAGGAACGAGGCGCGCAGCTCCCGCTCGCCGCCCGCGTCGGAGAGGCGCGCGGTGACCCCGTCGGCGTCGAAGACCACTTTCTCGACGGTGGCCGGCTGATGCAGCGTCACGTTCGGGTGCGAGACCGCGTGGTCCAGCAGGATCTGGTCGAACTCGGCGCGGTGCACGTCGAGCGTGTACGACGGCCAGGGGCGGCCGGGGCGGAAATCGAAGGTGGTCTCGATGTCGAGCTCTTGATCGTGGAACGTGGCCCCGTACTTCACCTGGAAGCCGTGGCCCATCACCCGATCGAGCACGCCCAGGCGCTTGCAGATATCCATGCAGGTCGGGATGAGGGACTCTCCGACCTTGAATCGTGGGAAGGCCTCGCGCTCGGCCACCGCGACGCGCAGGCCCCCTCGGGCGAGGAAGGTCGCGGCGGTACTGCCACCCGGTCCGGCGCCCACCACCAGCACGTCGGTATCCCGCGAGGTTTTCACGTCCGGCATCTTACCCCGATCACCCCGCGCCGGGCGAGCGTCCACGTGCTCCGGTTTGCCGCTCCGGGGACGCCGTGCTAGCCTGCGCCGGGACGGGCCGGCGGGGCGCGCGACGTCCCGGCCGGACCGCGACCGCAAGGAGGTGGTCGCCATGGGCGACGTCCGCATCGTGTCCGATCCGCACGCCTCGGAAGGCCTCAAGCAGACGATCGTCGACCACCTCGACACCTACAACGTCGCGGTCACCGGGCTGAGCGAGTACTCCCCGATCGGCCTCTTCCTGCGGGACCAGGGCGACGAGGTGCTGGGTGGGCTGCTCGGCTCGATCTGGGGGGGCGTGCTCTACGTGCGCATCCTCTGGGTGGCCCAGGCGCTGCGCGGGCAGGGTCACGGATGGCGGCTCCTGGAGACGGCGGAGCGGCGCGCGCGGGAGCGGGGCTGCCGGCACGTCTTCCTCGACACGTTCAGCTTCCAGGCCCCCGGGTTCTACGAAAAGCACGGCTACACCATCTACGCCAAGGCCGACGACTGGCCGGTGGGCCACGCCCACTACTTCCTCCGAAAGAATCTCCCGGGCGCGCCATGATCAAGCTGGTCTTCTGCCTCCGGCGTCTGCCCCATCTCTCCCGCGAGGAGTTCCAGCGCTACTGGCTCGACTCGCACGGCCCGCTCGTCCGCCAGCTCGCTCCCGCGCTCGCGATGAAGCGCTACGTGCAGGTGCACACCGTGACGTCGGCGTTCAGCGAGGCCATGCGCCGGCATCGGGGGGCCCCCCAGGACTTCGACGGGGTGGCCGAGCTGTGGTGGGAGACGATGGACGACTTCGCCCGCGCGGGCAGCACCAAGGAAGGCCGCGACGCGGGGCGTCAGCTCCTCGAGGACGAGAAGCGGTTCATCGACCTCGCGCACTCGCCCATCTGGTTCGGGGAGGAGCACAGCCTGGTCGGCTCGACTCAGTAACTTCCTCGCGGCCGCGTATCGGTTACACGGTAAGTCGTACCCGTCTCGCGGCCATCCACGATAGACGGTAGGAATTCCCGACGCGCCGGCTTGGAGGAACCGCGCGTCTTCCCGAGCACTTCATCGACTCACGTTGCGTCGTGCGCGGCATTCCACGTCGCCGCCGCGGGGAGGCGCGCGTGGCACATCGC
>DATMMH010000157.1:0-3239 GCA_035569855.1 Candidatus Dormiibacterota bacterium | reverse complement strand
ATGGCTCTCCTTTGCCGGTCCATAGTACCAGCGGTGAAGCCGCGCCGGAGCCACCCCCGCGAAGTGCAGGAGGCGGAGCGCCCACATGAGGCCGATGGTACGCAGCAGGCCCTCCCGCTCCCACTTGCGCGCGGACGTGGTGACCCGCAGGCGGAGCGGGCGCAGGCCCCCGCGCCGCTTCAGGCGGCGGCTCAGCTCGATGTCCTCCATCAGCGCGATGTCCGGGTAGCCGCCGACCGCCTCGAAGTCGGCGCGGCGGACGAAGATCGCCTGATCGCCCGTGCAGATACCGGTCGCGCGCGAGCGCGCGTTCATGAACCAGGCGATCATGCGAAAGACCGGCCGGTCGCGATCGAAGCGCACGTCGAACCGTCCGCCCGGCGCGGCGGGCTCCGCGAGCACCGTCTCGATCGCGCCCGCCGCGCCGGCGGGCAGGCGCGTATCGGCGTGCAGGAACAGCAGCACGTCACCGCGCGCCGCGCGGGCTCCCGCGTTCATCTGTCGCGCTCGGCCGCGGTCGCTCGCGAGCAGCCGCACGCCGGGCCGCCCCGCCACCGTCTCCGCGGTCTGATCGCGGCTGCCCCCGTCCACCACGATCACCTCGGCGCCGGGACAGCAGATGGACAGCTCGGGCAGCAGCTGGGCGAGATTCGGCGCCTCGTCGAGCGCGGGGATGACGATGCTGAGCGACATGGTCACGGGCCGGGGCTCATGGGTCGGGCGTGCGCGGGCCACCGGGGCTCGCGCTGAAAGTAATCGCGTCGTAGTAGGCCACCGCGCGATCCTTCGTGTCGTCGGTGTCGGTCATGAGCGCGACGCCCACGATACGCGGCGGCTCGCCGCCCACGATCCGGCGGTAGTCTTCGTAGACGTCGCGCGTCTCGCCGACCCATCGCCCGGCCTCGGCGGCCCCGGAGCGGACCACGACGATCTTGGTGCGGCTCGTGTACGCGCTGTCGAGCACGGTGCCCACCGGCAGCCGGCTCTCCCACACGTAGTTGATCGCGAGGCCGGGCGGGTAGCGGCCGTGGAGCAAACGATAGACCCCGTAGCGGGCCCGCTCCCAGAGCGTGGCGGTGCCGGGATCGTAACGGAAGGCCACGTAGACGCGCGCCGCGTAGTCGTCGCCGCTCTTGAAGCGTGGGTCGGATCGTGCGAGCACGCCCTCCACCTTCCAGCGCCACGACAGGATGCGGTGAACTTTCGGATCGAGGTCGAGCGGACGGTAGAGGCCGGAGGCCGACGCGTCGCTGTCGGCGCGCAGCACCCAGCCCGCCCCGTCGCGCACGACCGTGTAGCGGGTGTGGCGCGCCACCTTCGAGAAGGTGAGCGCCTCCCAGCCCGGCGGCGGCGCGGCGGGATCGGCGGGTGGCGCGAAGCTGCCCAGCAGCAGCGGCTCGTCCGCGCGCGCGCCGCCGGCGCAGAGCAGCACGACCAGGCCCGCGGCCAAGCGCGCGCGGGCCCGCCCCCGGCCCGTCATCAACCCGGGCGGAGCAGGTCGTCGAGCGCCGCGCTGCGGCCACGCAGCCAGCGCGGCATCAGCGACAGCGCCACCAGCAGCACGCCCGCGACGCCCAGGAGCAGCAGCATGCGACGGGCGTCCCACGCGCCGCTCACCACCGCGCCTGCGGCGGTGGTGAAGGCCACCGTGGCCGGCAGCATGCAGAGCCACGAGGTGACCGCGTAGGCGCCGAAGCCGATCGAGGTGATCCCGTAAGCGTAGTTCTGCAGGTTGAAGGGGAAGAGCGGCACGAGCCGGGTGATCATGACGATGCGAAAGCCGTGACGCGCCACCGCCCGGTCGATGCGCGCCAGCGCCGGATACGGCGCCATCCAGCGCTCGACCGCGCCCCGCGCGGCGTAGCGGGCGATCAGGAACGCGAGGCACGCGCCCACCGTCGAGGCGATGGAGGAATAGACGGTTCCCCAGACCGGCCCGAAGGCCAGGCCGCCCAGGATGGTGAGCGGCAGCGCGGGCGCGAAGGCGACCACGACCAGCACGTAGCCCGCGACGAAGACCACGGGCGCCCAGGGCCCGAAGTCGGCGATCCATTCACGCAGCCGGGCCAGGTTCTCGAGCCGCACGACGTCGGCCAGGCCGAGCGCGCGGACGAGCACCGCGGCCAGCGCCAGCGCGACGAGCGTGACGACGAGGAGCCGCTTGCTCAGTACTTGCCCCGCAGCCGCTCGCGGGCGGGCAGGTTCTCCAGGCAGGTGGTCCACCACCCGGTGCGAATCGTCTCCGCGAACTCGGGCGGAAGGCCCTCGCGCTCCATCTCGCGCGCCAGCGCCTCGTGATCGTAGGCCACCGGCACGAACTCCACCTGGAGGTCCGGCCCCGCGGTCAGCAGCGTGTACCAGACGTTGGTGCGCCCGTCGTTCTCCGGGCGGCCGATCACGCCCACGTTCACCGCGTGCCGCGCGTCCGGCAGCGGACGATGCCACTTGATGCCGGTGTGGGTGCAGAGCATGACGTCGGCCTCCGCACGGTCCATCAGATGTCGCAGCAGGCCGTCGGGCGTGGCCGACTCCCACAGGAACTCGTTGACCACCCGCGGCGAGCCGTGACACATCAGCACGCGGTGCGGCCCCAGCTTGACCCGGCGGTGGCGCGGCAGCGTGCCGAGCCACGCGCGATCGTCGGTCGAGGTGTGGTCGAACGTGTAGCGGTAGCTGATCGCCGCGTAGTGGTTGTCGCGCGGATCGGTGTAGCCGCAGCCGCAGTCGGTGCGCCCGGCGGCGAGCGACTCGTCGTAGTTGCCCTGGAGCGCCAGCACGTCTGCGTCGCGCAGGAGCGGGAAGACCCGATCCGGATGCGGGCCGAAGCCTCCCATGTCGCCCAGGCAGAACACCGCCTCCACGTCGCGACGGCGCGCGTCCGCCAGGGTCGCCTCGAGCGCGAGCCCGTTGTTGTAGACGCCCCCGAACACCGCGATGCGACGGTACTCGCCTAGCCGTTCCGGCATGTCATCCCCGTGTCGCGGCAGGTGACGCACGCCGGGTGGTAGAGCGGCGCGGGCCGGAACGCCTCCGCGAGCCGCCCCCCGGAGAGCCGCGCGCCGGGCAGGCCGGCCAGGATCGGGCAGGCGTACACGCCGTCCGCCGCCACCACGCGCGCGTCCGCGCATTGCAGCACCGAGCGGTCGAAGCCCTCCAGGTCCTCCTCGGTCAGCGGCAGCGAAGGTCCCGCCGGCTGACGCCCGAGGCCGAAGACCGGCATGATCTTCACCCGGGGCCGC
>DATMMH010000156.1:0-4215 GCA_035569855.1 Candidatus Dormiibacterota bacterium | reverse complement strand
AAGCCCCACGTCACCCGCGGAGGGTGTCGTAGATTTCCTTGATCTTCTTGTCCTCCCAGTCGATGGCCTGGTCCACCGACCACTTGTCCACGATGACCTTGGCGGGCGCGTCGGTGAGCACGTTGCTGGCCTGCACCTCGGCGGCGGCCGCGGTGGTGAGCCCGGGCCAGCCGGTCGGCGCGAACCACTCCGCGGCCCGGCCGAACGTCCGATAGTTCTCGTTCCGGTTGAAGTAGTCCTTCGACGCCGCGCGGGCCTTGTCCATCACCGGAGCGAACTGGCCGTAGGAGTCCTTCATCACCGCCACCGTCTCCTCGGACGAGAGCAGGTGTGCGATCAGGCTCATCGACGCCTCCGGGTCTTTGCTGCTCTTGAAGATGCCGAAGCTCATCGCGATGGCCCACATGCGCCGTCCGTCCGGGCCCGCCGGATGCGGCAGGGCGACGTGATTGGCGAGCGCCTCCTCCTTGGCCTTGCGATCCTTGGCGTCGGTGGCCTTGGCCAGCGCGTTCTCGATCGCGAAGGTGATGCTGGGCCCGTTGGAGGTCTGGGCGATGTTCTTGGCGATGAAGTTCTCGTTGTTGCCGGATCCGGTCCAGGTGAGCGTGTCCGCGGGCTGGATGCCTTCCTTGTAGATGTCGGTCGCCCACTTCATCACCCGCTCCATGCCGGGCGTCTTGATCGACTTGTACTTGCCGTCCCGACCGGCCCAGCTCACCCCGTAGGAGTACATCAGGCTCTGCATGACGCCGTAGCCGTCCGCGGTGCGGTTCCAGCTCTGGCCCATCCCGTAGAAGTTGTCCTTCGGCCGGTTGAGCGCGGCGGCGGCCTGCTTGGCCTCCTCGAAGGTGGTCGGCATCTTGATCTTGGCCTTCTCGAAGACGTCGCGCCACACGTACCAGAACGCGCCCATCACGTACCACGGCATCGAGTAGATCTTGTCGCCGACCATCGTGACCGCCGCCACGCTGGCGGGCGGCTTCCCCACCTGCCCCTCGATCTGCCGGGCGAAGGTGGTGAGATCGATGAGCTGGCCCATGCCCGCGAAGCGCGCGGGCGCGCTCGTCTCGAGCTGGCCCACGTCGGGGGTGCTGTTGTTCTCGATCGCGGCCACGTACTTGGTCTGCATGTCCTCGAACGTGAAGTACTCGACGGTCACGCTCGCGCCGTTCTTCTGGGCCCACCGCTGCGCGCTCGCCTCGATGGCCTTGTTGGTGGGCTCGACGTACGTCTTGAGGATCCAGAGCTTGAGGCTCGTGCCCTTCTTGACCGCGGGCGCGGCCGGCCTCGGCAGCGCCAGCAGGGCGGAGGTGCCGACGGCCCCGGTGAGGAGTGAGCGGCGGCTGATGCGCTGATCGAGCATGGCGTGTCCCCCTTGATCGTCTTTGATCCGGACGCGTTCCGCCGGTGGGTCTCGAATGTCGGTCACCGGCGCGCGCGTGTCAAGGGCGGAGTACCTCCGTTCCGTGCTAACCTTGGCGCATGCTTTCCTCAGCAGATCGGTCCTTCTATCGCGAGCAGGGCTATCTCGTGGTACCCGACGTGCTCGAGCCCGGCACCCTCGACGAGATCCGACGGGACCTGGTCCGCATCCTCGACGGCGCGCGCGCGGTCAAGAGCCATACCGCCATGTACGACCTCGAGCCGGGCCATCGCCCGGAGGAGCCGCGGGTACGCCGGGTCAAGACTCCGCACAAGTTCTTCCCGGTGTTCCAGCGGCTCATGCGCCACCCGCGACTCCTCGCGATACTCCAAGACTTGCTCGGCCCCGCGGTGCGGCTGCACGGCTCCAAGATCAATCTCAAGTCGCCCCGCTACGGCTCACCGGTCGAGTGGCATCAGGACTGGGCCTTCTATCCGCACACCAACGACGATCTCCTCGCGGTGGGCGTGATGCTCGACGACTGCACGAGCGACAACGGCCCGCTGCTGGTGGTACCGGGCAGCCATCGCGGCCCCACCTACGATCACCACGCCAACGGGTACTTCTGCGGGGCGATCGATCCGGCGACGATCCGCGACGAGCTCGCCCGCGCGATCCCGCTCACCGGACGGGCCGGCTGGATGAGCTTCCATCACGTGCGCCTGCTGCACGGCTCGGCCCAGAACGTCTCGAGCCTGCCCCGCACGCTCCTGCTCTACGAGTACGGCGCGGCCGACGCCTGGCCGATGATGGGCTGCTCCGATCTCGCGGACTTCGACGCGCGCCTCGTCAGCGGCGCGCCCATCATCGAGCCGCGCATCGTCCCGACGCCGGTGCGCCTGCCGTTGCCGCCGGCTCGGCATCAAGGCTCGATCTACGAGAACCAGTCCGACGCCGGCCGCCGCTACTTCGCGGTGACGGACGACGCGGCCCCCGCCCCTCGCACCTGATACCCGGGAGACCTCCTATGGACGCGCGCGATCTTCTCCTCGACGAACACGGCCGGCTGCATTCGGCGGCGGTCACCGGCGACAAGACCTCGATGGCCGAGCGCACGTTCGGCGGGCTCACCGAGGAGCAGATGCGGGTGCGCCCACGCGAGGACCTCAACTCGCTCGCGTGGCTCATGTGGCACATCGCGCGCGCCGAGGACATCTTCGCCAACGTGATCCTGAGCGGCCGCGACCAGGTGCTCGACGACAAGTGGCTCGCCCAGCTCAAGACGTCGCGCCGAGATTTCGGCATCGGCATGACCAAGCCCGAGGTCTCCGAGCTGACCGCCGCGGTGGACGTGGCCGCGCTGCGCGACTATCGCGACGCGGTGGGCCGGCGGACGCAGGAGCTGATCCGCGGCCTCGGCGACCCCGACTGGAAGGGCGAGCTGGACGCGGCCCGGCTGGAGAAGGCCGCGGCGCTCGGCTGTTTCGGCGGCCGGGGCGAGATGATCGCGAAGGCCTTCACCGGGCGGCCGCGCGTCGGGATCATGGGCGCCCTGCTCGTCACCCACTCGGCGCTGCACATGGGCGAGGCGGCCACCGTGCGCACCGCGGGCGGCTTCGGCTCCGGGATCTAGCCGGCTAGCGAATCCAGGCCGCATCCTCCGGCGGAGCGGCGCGGAAGAAGCGTTTCACCGCGACGATCGCGAAGAAGAGCCGGATGCGCAGGCGCGTCCCCGGAGAGGGCCGCCAGTTGCCGGCCAGCGCGGAGAGGACCGCCTCGTAGATACCGAGGTGCCGCGACCGGCGGAACAGGAGCCGGCGGAAGTACGGATCGTAGAAGCCCACCACGAAGCGGCGGAAGTAGTGATACCGCCGTCGGACCCGCCGCTCGTAGCCCTCGAAGCGACGGGCCGAGAGATCGCCGGCCCGGATTCCCGCGTCGATGGCCTCGGCCGCCTCGAGCCCGCCCTGCATCGCCAGTAGCACCCCGGTGGAGAAGATCGGGTCGAGGAAGGCCGCGGAGTCCCCCACCGCGACCCATCGATCGCCCGCCATGCGGGTGGCCAGATACGAATAGTCGGCATCGAAGCGCGCCGCCGACACCCGGCGTGCCGCCGCGAGCAGCGGGATCGCGGCCGGCGTCTCGCGCAGGTAGTGATCGAGGCTCGCTTCGGGGGTGGCCTTCGACTCGCGGCGATGTAGATCCTGCGGGACCACCACGCCGACGCTGGTCACCGTCTCCGAGATCGGGATCAGCCAGGTCCACCCGATGTCGGAACGGGTCAGCACCCGGATATCGCCCGCGGCGCGGCCCTCGGGGCGCGGCACGCCCTCGTACTGCGCATGCACCGACACGTGCTGCAGCATGGCGTCGGTCACGTGGCCGCCGATCTTCCGGGCCAGGAAGCCGGCGCGGCCGGAGGCGTCGACCACCATCGACACGCGCGCGGACTGCTCGTCGCCGTCGGGCCCGGCGAACCGCAGTGTCACGCCGTCCGGCTCGAAGACCACGTCCACCGCGCGGTGTCGCTCGCGCACCACCACTCCCGAGCGCTCGGCGTGGCGCAGCAGCAGCTCGTCGAACGTGGCGCGCGGCACCTGATAGGTCTGGGGCCTCGGGGTCTCGACCGCCGCGGTGAAGTCCACGTAGGCCGCGGGCCGGCCGTCGATCTCCCAGAAGCTCGCGCCCCACTTGTGCACGAAGCCGGCCTTGGCCACCGCCTCGTGGGCGCCCAGCGACTCCAGCACCCCGTTGATCCAGGGCAGCTGCGACTCGCCGATGTGAAAGCGCGGGAAGCGCTCGCGCTCGAGCAGGAGCACGCTCCGCCCGCGGCGCGCCAGCGCGGCGGCGGT
>DATMMH010000155.1:0-4395 GCA_035569855.1 Candidatus Dormiibacterota bacterium | reverse complement strand
GCCGCCGTGCTCGACGTGAACCCGCGCACGACATATCTCCCCGGCGAGAGCGACCTCCTCTTCGACTACCTCGCCCGGGGTGGCGCGGCCGTCCTCATGTACGACCTCGGCTTCGTCCTCGAGCCTCGTCTGGCCGCCGGCCTGAAGAAGGTCGGCGTCGTCGTCGAGCAGGACGTGGTGATCGACCCGCTCGATCACTACTCGACCGACCCCGAGGTGGTCGCGGTCCCGGTCCACGAGCGACACCCGATCACTCGGAACGTCGCGCTGACGTTCTTCCCGGGCATCCGGGCCCTGACGCTGCTGCCCCCGCCGGCCGGCGTGACGGGCGGTCCGCTCTTTCTCAGCAGTCCCCAGAGCTACACGCGCCCGGTCCAGCCCGTGGCGCAGCGCCAGCCGGGCCGCGAGAGCACCGTGTCGGGACCGGGAACCGCGGACCGGCCCGGTCGCCGTACCCTCGGGGCCGCGCTCGAAGGCACGTGGCCCGGCGCGGCCTCGGGATCCAAGCCGTTTCGGTTGGTGGTGGTCGGTGACGGCGATTTTGCCAGCAATTCCTTCCTTCCCTACATGGCCAACAGTGACCTGGCGCTGGGGATGGTGCGCTGGGCGGTGCGAGAGGAGCGAACGCCCTCGGTCGCGGTGCGGATACCGGTGCCGCCCCTCATTCTCCTCACCAAGTCGCAGATGCAGCGGATCTTCCTCGGGATCGAGGTTCTCCTGCCGCTCGGCGTGATGGCGGTGGGCGCCCTCGTGTGGTGGAGACGGCGATGACCCGGGTCCGTCGCCTCCTCGCGCCGGCAGCGGCCCTCCTCGCGGTGGGGCTCCTCACGACCATGGTCGTGTCCGGCCACCTGAGGGAAAGCCGGCAGCTCGTGAGGTTCCAGCCGGCCGGGGTCATGCCCGAGGCCCCGTCCGAGATCGACCGCATCGAGCTGCGGACGGCGACCGGGCGCTGGGCGTTCGTGCGCGGTCCCGACGGGTGGCGGGAGGCGCCCGGCGGTCGCGTCCTGTCCGGATCGACCGCATCGTCGCTCGACGACTCGATCAAGTTCATGCACGTGTCGGCGCCGATCCGGGTGATGGAGCAGGCAGAGTGGGCGCCCAGCGGGCTGCGCGAGTTCGGGCTCGACCCGCCCGGCTACACCGCGATCCTCTATCGCGGAGACACCCCCGTGCTCGGGGCGGAGTTCGGCACGCCGAACCCGCAGAAGGTCCTCCAGTACATGAAGCTCCAGGGCCGCGACCAGGTCTATCTGATGTCGCGCTTCATCGGCGAGGAATGGGAGAAGGCGCTCCGCGAGGCGACCGGCGGGTGAGGCGGCGGCTCGGGCAGATCGGGCTCGCTGCCCTGCTCCTGGCCGGCGCGGCGGCGGGGGCGTGGGCCCACGCCGGGGGAACCACCGGCTACGCCACGATCACGATCAGCCGGAGCACCGTGCGCTACAGCGTGACCCTGCCGACCGCCGCGCTCCCGTCGGATCTGGCGGAGACGCTCCGGCTCGCGCAGGGTGGGAGCGGGCAGAGCCGCGAGAAGCTGCTCGACGTGCTCCGGGCGCGGATCGTCCTCCACGCGGACGGGACCCGCTGCGAGCCGGGGCCGGGCCGCGTCCTGCCGTTGACGTTCGACGCGACGAGCTTCACGATGCTGGTCGATTTCGCCTGCGGGAGCCTGGTGCGGGAGCTCACGGTGCAGGACGACATCTTCGACGTCCTCGGCCCCGACCATCACACGCTCGCGAAGCTCGAGGCGCCGGGCGGCGTCCAGCAGTTCGCGTTCGCCCCCGACACGCGGCAGGCTCGCTTCCCGGTCGGCGATTCGGGGGACGTCGCGCGCTCGACGGGCAGCTTCTTCGTGCTCGGGATCCACCACATCCTGAGCGGATACGACCACCTGCTGTTCCTCCTCGCGCTGCTCCTGCCGGGCGGCGGGCTTCTCTCGCTCTTGAAGATCATCACCGCCTTCACGATCGCCCACAGCGTGACCCTCTCGCTCGCGGTGCTCCAGGTTGTGACCCTGCCGGATCGGCTCGTCGAGGCGGTGATCGCGCTCTCCATCGCGTTCGTGGCCGCGGAGAACCTGTTTCTCGAGCCGACCGTCTCGCGCCGCTGGCTGGTCAGCTTCTGCTTCGGCCTCGTGCACGGCTTCGGCTTCTCGTCGGCCCTGCGGGAGCTCGGCCTGCCCGCCCACGGGCTGCTCCTGTCGCTGTTCGGCTTCAACGCGGGCGTCGAGGTGGGCCAGGCTCTGGTGGTGGCGGTTTGCCTGCCCTTGCTGCTGCTGCTCCGCCGGACGCGGTGGCAAAGCCGAGCCGTCTCGAGCTCGTCGGTGGCAATCCTCCTAGTCGGCGTGGTCCTGTTTCTCGAGCGCGCGTTCTTCTGACTCGTTCAGGGCGGGCGGACCGGACCCGTCACGCCGTAGACCTGAACCGGGCTCGAGCGCCCGCGAAGAGGGCGCGCTCCCAGATCTTCCAGCGGATACGCTTCGGCCCCCGCCAGCCGACCGATCGCGTCGGCGGAGACCACCAGGCGGCGGCCGAGCTCCCTCGCCACCTGCTCGAGGCGAGACGTCGTGTTCATCACGTCGCCGTGGAACACGATGTCGCGCTTCCGCCCGCCGATCCGCAGGGTGCTCATGGGTCGAAACTAGCACGGGGAGGAGTACACTTCAGTCCGGGTGACCATCGCGGCCATGCCCATGACAGAGCTCCACGCGACCTATGCGACGCTCGGCGGCGCCGTCGAGGACCTCACTCGTCGCGGCTTCACCGAGCGCTTCCGGGCGGTGGGCGGTCGGCTGCGCGCGCTCAGCACCGGGGAGATCATCGAGACGGAGGACCTCCTGATCCGGGAATACCATCGCTTCGAGGGAATCTCGGACCCCGACGACACGGCGATCGTGTACGCCCTGGAGAGCACGGGTGGCGTCCGGGGCACCGTTGCCGACGCCTACGGCGTGTACGCAGACCCCGCGATGAGCGCGGTCCTCGAAGGCGTCCCGATTCGAGAGGCGGGAGGTGCGCCATGACCCCAAGCGCGATTCCCGCCGCTGATCCCTACCCGCGCCGGATCATGAAGGCCCTGGACAGCACGATCGCCTACGTGGACACGGGTGCCGGGGACCCGGTGGTCTTCCTGCACGGCAACCGCACCTCCTCGTACCTCTGGCGGAACGTGATCCCTCACGTGGAGCGCGTGGCCCGGTGCCTCGCCCCCGACCTCATCGGGATGGGCGAGTCGGGCAAAGCCGCGGGCGGCTCTTATCGATTCGCCGACCACGCGCGTTATCTCGATGCCTGGTTCGGCACGCTCGGGCTCGATCAGCGTGTCACGGTGGTCGTCCACGATTGGGGCTCGGCGCTCGGCTTCGATTGGGCGTGCCGTCATCCGGCGAGCGTCCGCGGGCTCGCGTACATGGAGGCGATCGTGCAGCCGCTCACCTGGGACCAGTGGCCCGGAGCCGCCCGCGCGATCTTCCAGGCCCTCCGCTCACCCGCGGGGGAAGAGATGGTGCTCCAGAAGAATGTATTCGTCGAGCGGATTCTCCCGGCCAGCGTGCTGCGTGGGCTGACCGAGGCGGAGATGGCGGTCTACCGTCGTCCCTACCGGGAGCCGGGCGAGTCCCGCCGCCCTACCCTGACCTGGCCCCGGGAGATTCCCATCGACGGAGAGCCCGCCGACGTGGTCGCGGTCGTCGCGCGGTATAGCCGCTGGCTCGCCGCCAGCGACGTCGCGAAGCTCTTCGTCAACGCCGATCCGGGCGTGATCCTCACCGGGGCTCAACGGCAGTACTGCCGGACCTGGCCGAACCAGCACGAGATCACGGTCCGGGGCAGTCACTTCATCCAGGAAGACTCCCCGGCCGAGATTGGTCATGCCGTCGCTCAGTTCGTGTCGCAGCTCTCCCGGTGAGCTGACTCCTTCCCGGCTTGCGCCCCGGCGCCCGGCTCGCCCCGTACGGCTTCGTACTACTCTGGAGCTCGTCTTTCATCACCGCGCGCGTGGGCCTGGCGCTGGTATCCCCGCTGCTCTTCGTGGCACTCCGCCTGGTGGCCGCCGCCGCGTTGCTGGGTATCGTGCTGGCCGTGCGGCGCCAGTCCTGGGCGCCGCTTCGCGGGCGCTGGCACCACCTGGCGCTCGCCGGCGCCCTCGTGAACGGCGTCACCCTCTCGGCGTTCCACGTCGGGATGGTGACCGAGAACGTGGCGGTCATGGCCCTGATGCAGACGCTCAGCCCGATGCTGATCGCGCTCGCGGCGATGCCGCTGCTCGGCGAGCGCCTCGGCTCCCGGCAGTGGCTCGGGCTGGCCCTCGG
Source organism: Candidatus Dormiibacterota bacterium (assembly GCA_035569855.1). Classification (GTDB taxonomy): domain Bacteria; phylum Methylomirabilota; class Methylomirabilia; order Rokubacteriales; family CSP1-6; genus CAMLFJ01. The sequence goes on along the minus strand of DATMMH010000155.1, from coordinate 86 downwards.
CGCAGTCGGCGTGATCATGGTGGTCGCCCCGCGCGCGCTCGAAGGCTCATGGGGAGCCATTCGCCTCGGCCTCCTGGGCGCCGTCA
>DATMMH010000154.1:0-19123 GCA_035569855.1 Candidatus Dormiibacterota bacterium | reverse complement strand
CGCGGCCTTCATGCCGCTCGGGCATCGGGCGACCGGACTCTCCACCTGGGTCGTGATGGGGCTCGGATCCGGGCCCAGGCGGGGCTCGTCTTCCTGGAGTTACTTCGGTGAGCGGGTCATGGGCACTTCGCGATCGGCATCAGGGTGGTCGTTCTGGGGCTGACACTCGTGTCGCCGGTGGTGATTGCCGCACCGCGTCCGAGCCCCGTGATGAGCGACCGAGCAGGGGTTTCCCGTTGACACACCCGCGGTTCCTTGTTAAGAATCTGCCACCACTCAGGGCGCTTATCTCACCATCGAATCGCATCCCCGTGATGGCCTTCACGAGGTCTAAGCCTCGCGGCCGGGGGCTCACACCCCGACGGGGAACGTCCGAGCAGCTGCGTCGCACAATCGCGGTTCACCCGGTCAAGGAGGACTGAGGGCCCATGAATAGTTCCGACACGAAGGACCGCACCCTCAAGCAGCTCGATCGTCGCGAATTCATCAAGACCGCCGGGTTCACCGCAGCGGCCCTGGGCGGCATCGAGGGCATTCTGGCCGCGCGGCGCGCTCCCGCGTTCGCGCAGGGCACGAAGCTTCACTGGGTGCGCTGGGTGGACTTCATCCCCGAGTCCGACGTGGAGCTGAAGCGGCAGATGCCGGAGGCCTCCAAGGCCCTCGGCGCCGAGGTCGTGCTCGAGACCATCAACGCCAACGACCTCCAGGCGCGGATCACCGCGGCCATCCAGTCGAGCGCCGGCGCCGACATCTTCAACTTCCAGTACAACTGGGCCCAGCTCTATCAGAACGCGGTCGTAGACGTGAGCGACGTGGCCAACGACCTCGCCAAGGGCGAAAGCGGCTTCTACGAGATCTACCCGCCCTCCTGCCAGGTCGGCGGCAAGTGGCTGGCCGTGCCGCACTCCATCGTGGGCAACGCGGTGGCCTACCGGAAGTCGTGGCTCAAGGAAGCCGGAGCCAGCCAGTATCCGAAGACCTGGGAGGAAGCCCACAAGCTCTTCGCCATCCTGAAAAAGAAAGGGAAGCCCTACGGGCAGACCCTCGGCCACACCTTCGGCGACGCACCCACCTTCACCTACACGATGCTGTGGGCCTTCGGTGGAGCCGAGACCGACCAGAGCGGCAAGAAGGTCGTGATCAACAGCAAGGGCGCGGTCGACTCGGTGAGGTTCATGCAGTCGTTCTGGAAGGACTGCTGCGACGAGGGCGGCCTCGCCTGGGACGACACCAACAACAACCGTGCCTTCCACGCCGGCGAGATCTCGGCCACCCTCAACGGGGCCAGCATCTACATCGTGGCCAAGCGGCAGAAGGAAAAGATCAAGGACGACAAGGGCGAGCCGATGTGGACCGACATCGACCACGCGCCCCTGCCGGCGGGCCCCGCGGGCGCCTACCTGCTCTTCCTCAACCAGTCGGACGCGGTCATGAAGTACTCCAAGAACCCGAAGCTCGCCAAGGACTTCCTGCGCTGGATCCACAAGCCGGAGAACTACGGCAAGTGGTTCACCTCCCAGGAGGGCTACAGCGTCGGCGCGACCAAGAAGTGGGAGAACGAGCCCATGTGGGGCAAGCTCGACGAGCCACTGAAGATGTTCCGGACCGCCGCGCGGAACACGCGGCTCTTCGGCTACGCGGGCCCATCTAGCGCGAAGGCCACCGAAGCGTTCACCAAGTACATCGTCACCGACATGTACGCGAAGGGCGTCCAGGGCATGAAGGCGGAGGACGCGGTGAAGTGGGCGGAAGGGGAACTCAAGAAAGTCTACGAGGCCTGATTCAACGGGGCCCCAGCGGGCCCGAGGAGGGTCGATGACGACTCCCGATTCGAGCACGAGCAAGGACGCACGTACCGTCAGCCGTCGCGCCTTCCTGGGCGGCGCCGCCGCCGCAGGGGCGGCCGCGGCGGGGGGCCTCGAGGGCATCCTGGCCGCGCGTCGCGCCCCGGCCTACGCCCAGGGCACTCGCCTCAACATCGTGCGCTGGGTGGACTTCATCCCCGCCTGCGACGTCGAGCTGAAGCGGCAGGCCGTCGATGCCTCCAAGGCGCTCGGCGCGGAGGTCGTCTTCGAGTTCATCAACGCCAACGACCTGCAGGCCCGGATCACCGCCGCGATGCAGTCCGGCTCGGGCCCCGACATCATCCACATGCTGCACAACTGGCCGCACCTCTACGAGAACGGGCTCGTCGACGTGAGCGACCTCGTCGAGTGGCAGGTCAAGGAGCAGGGTGCGCTCTACGCGCAGTCCGAGGCCTACACGAAGGTCGGTGGACACTTCCTGGCCCTGCCCCACGGGATCGTCCCCGGTCTCATCGCCTATCGAAAGTCGTGGTTCGACGAGATCGGCGTCGGCGCGTTCCCCAAGACGTACGAGGAGCTGCGCCAGGTCACGGCCAGGCTCAAGAAGAAGGGTCACCCCTACGGGCAGACCCTCGGCCACACCTTCGGGGACGCGCCCTCGTGGGCCTATCCGCTGCTGTGGAACTTCGGGGGCACGGAGACGGACAAGAGCGGCAAGACCGCGATCGACGGTAAGGGAGCGGTGGAGGCCGTCAAGTACATGACCGCGCTCTGGAAGGACTCCTGCGACGAGGGCGGGCTGGCCTGGGACGACACCAACAACAACCGGGCTTTCCTGGCGGGCGAGATCTGCGCCACGCTCAACGGCGCCTCGATCTACATCGCGGCCAAGCGCGGAACCGACAAGATCAAGGACGAGCGCGGCGAGCCGATGGTGCGCGACATCCAGCACGCGCGGCTGCCCGCCGGGCCCGGCGGGTCGAACAGCTATCACGCCGCGTTCGCCCACGGGATCATGAAGTACGGCAAGAACCCCAAGCTCGCGAAGGACTTCCTGAAATGGCTGCACGGCAAGGAACAGTACAGCAAGTGGTTCCAGGTGGCCGAGGGCTTCTCGGTGGGCTCGACCAAGTTCTGGGAGCAACATCCGCTCTGGAGCACGATCGACGAGCCGATGAAGGGCTTCCGCACCGCCCCCGACAACTCCCGAACCATGGGCTGGGCCGGGCCTCCGAACGCCAAGGCGACCGAGGCCTACTCCAAGTACGTCATCGTCGACATGTTCGCCAAGGGTGTCCAGGGCATGAAGGCCGAGGACGCGGTGAAGTGGGCGGCGGGTGAGCTGAAGAAGATCTACGGATAGGGAATCGAAGCGAACATGAAGAAGCCCATCGCGGGCGGGTCGGGGGGCGCGGCCGGACTGGAAGTCGCCCTGCCCCACGCCGGCACCTCCCGTCCCACCGGGATGACCCGCTTCCTCGAGAGCGAGCGGCTGCTGGCCGCGCTGCTGCTCACGCCCACCGTGGTGCTGCTGGGGCTGTTCATCGCCTATCCGTTCGTGATGGGCGTGTGGCTCTCGATGAGCAACGTCAGCGTCGGCAATCCGGGTGAGTTCGTCGGGCTCCACAACTTCATCAAGGCCTGGAACGACTCGATCTTCCGCACCGCGTTCTACAACACGTTCTACTACACGTTCTTCGCGACGATCTTCAAGCTCGCGCTGGGCATGTGGCTGGCGCTGCTTCTGAACCGCCACTTCCGCGGAAAGCGCATCGTTCGCGCGGCCATGCTGCTGCCCTTCATCGTACCGACGGTGCTCTCCACCTTCGCGTGGCGCTGGATGTTCGACCCCACCTTCAGCGTGCTCAACTGGCTGCTCTTCCAGGGCGGCTTCATCACCACCAAGGTGCCGTTCCTCTCCGACGGGACCTACGGCATGTGGTGCGCGATCGTTGTGAATACCTGGCGCGGCATGCCCTTCTTCGCCATCTCGCTGCTGGCCGGGCTGCAGACCATCAGCCCCGACCTGCAGGAAGCCGCCTCGCTCGACGGGGCCAACGGCTGGCACCGCTTCTGGCACGTCACGTGGCCGCTGCTGAAGCCGGTGACGCTGGTGGTGGTGGTGTTCTCGATCATCCAGACCTTCTCCGACTTCCAGCTCATCTACGTGCTCACCGGCGGCGGGCCCGCCAACGCCACCCACCTGCTCGCCACCTACGCCTACCAGATCGGCGTGGCCACCGGCCTGCTCGGTGAGGGCGCCGCGATCTCGCTCTTCATGCTGCCGGTCCTCTTCATCGTCGTCTGGCTCCAGCTCCGTTATCTTCGCCGCATGGAAGGCGCCTAAGGTGCCAAGAGAGACGGGCATGGGGATTGTCCGGCGAGGCGCAACCCCGGCGATCGATGCGTCCAAGCTGGTGGGGGGGGATGGGGGAGGAGCGGCAGCATGCGCTCCCCCCCATTCAGAACAATGGTCATAGAGCACCGCTGGAAGAAGTGGGTGTACTTCTACATCCCGCTCACGATCTTCGTGATCGGCACCCTCTTCCCGTTCTACTGGATGTTCATCACCTCCATCCGGCCGGACGCGGAGCTCTACCGCTCCTGGCGGGCCGCGAACAACGCTCCGTTCTGGACGCTGCACCCGACCATCGAGCACTTCCGGGACCTGATGGCCAAGACCACGTTCCCGAAGTGGTTGTGGAACACGTTCTTCATCGCCTGCATATCCACGATGATCTCGCTCTTCTGCGGACTCCTGGCCGGCTACGCGCTGGGGCGGCTCAAGTTCCCGATGGCGGGCACGCTCGGCACCAGCATCTTCGTCACCTACCTGGTGCCGCCGACGCTGCTCTTCATCCCGCTCGCCAGCATCATCCGCACCTTCCAGCTCGGCGACACCCCGTGGGCGCTGATCCTCACCTACCCCACGTTCCTGATCCCGTTCTGTACCTGGCTCCTGATGGGCTACTTCAAGACCATCCCCAAGGAGCTGGAGGAGTGCGCCCGCATCGACGGGGCCACCCGCTTCGGGGCCATGGTGCGGATCATCTTCCCGATCGCGGTGCCCGGCATCCTGTCCGCCGGCATCTTCGCGTTCACGCTGTCCTGGAACGAGTTCATCTACGCGCTCGTCTTCCTCTCCTCGCCCGAGAAAAAGACGGTCCCGGTCGGCGTCGTCTCGGAGCTGATCCGCGGCGACATCTACTTCTGGGGCCAGCTCATGGCCGGCGCGCTGCTGGGCTCGATCCCCGTCGCGGTCGTGTATTCGTTCTTCGTGGAGTATTACGTCACCGGCCTCACGGGCTCCGTGAAGGGGTGACGAAAGAGCCCGGGGCACCCGACCCCGGGGAACCTATTTGAGGGAGAGCGACCAATGGCACAGGTAGTCCTCAAGGACCTCAACAAGAAGTACGACGAGGTACACGCCGTCAAGGACGTGAACCTCACGATCCGCGACAAGGAGTTCATGGTCTTCGTCGGGCCCTCGGGCTGCGGCAAGACCACGACCCTCCGCATGGTCGCGGGTCTCGAGGAGATCACCGCCGGCGAGATCTCGATCGGCGACCGGGTCGTCAACGACCTGCCGCCCAAGGACCGGGACATCGCGATGGTGTTCCAGAACTACGCGCTCTACCCGCACATGAGCGTGTACGACAACATGGCCTTCGGCCTCAAGATGCGGAAGTTCCCCAAGCCCGAGATCGCCAAGCGGGTGCAGGAGGCCGCCGAGATCCTCGGCATCCAGGAGCTGCTCAAGCGCAAGCCCCGACAGCTCTCGGGCGGCCAGCGTCAGCGCGTGGCGGTGGGCCGCGCCATCGTCCGGCACCCGCAGGTGTTCCTCTTCGACGAGCCGCTGTCGAACCTCGACGCCAAGCTGCGCGTGCAGATGCGGGTGGAGCTCAAGCGGCTGCACGAGCGTCTGGAGACCACCGCGATCTACGTGACCCACGACCAGGTGGAGGCCATGACCCTCGGCAGCCGCGTGGTGGTCATGAAGGACGGCTGGGTGCAGCAGGTGGGCGAGCCGCTCGAGATCTACGGCCGTCCCGCCAACAAGTTCGTGGCCGGCTTCATCGGCTCTCCCGCCATGAACTTCCTGCCGGTCACGGTCAGCGAGACCAGCGGCTCGATCTTCCTCGAGACCAACGGCCTGCGAACCAAGGTGCCCGCCTCGAAGGCGGGCGCGCTCCAAGCGTACAAGGGCCAGCAGGTCACCCTCGGGATCCGGCCCGAGGATCTGCGGGTGGGCTCGGGGGCAGACTCGGCGGACCTCGCCTTCGACGCGGTGGTCGAAGTGGTGGAACCGCTCGGCTCCGAGATCCTGCTCAACGTGAGCGTGGCGGGCCTGTCGGTGGTCTGCCGGGTGGAGCCGTCCGTCCGGGCGCGGCCACACGAGAAGATCCGGATGGCCTTCGTGCCGGATCGCATCCATTTCTTCGAGGCCAAGACCGAAGCGGTCATCAAGTAGTCAGTACGGGCGACCGGAGGCTCGGCCTTCGGTCGCCCCGACGGATTCGACGCTCACAAGGGGGTGAGACCAGCGCGCTAGGGTTCTCTCAAATGGCCCGAGACCTCCCGACCGAAACGGAGGCCCTCCATGGACCGGATCGCTCCCCGCTGTATTGCGCGTCGTCAGTTCCTCCGCACCGCCGCCGGCACCACGGCCGGGATGGCCTCCTGGCTCGCGCTCGGCAAGCCGCCCGCCTTCGCCCAGAAGAGAGAGCTGACGTTTCTCAGCTGGAACCACTTCGTCCCCGCCTCCGACGACGAGCTCCGCAAGCAGGCGGAGGCCTTCGGCAAGGCCAACAACTGTACGGTGCGCGTGGACACCATGGCGCACCTGCAGATGCCGGCCAAGGTCGCGGCCGAGGCCCAGTCGCAGTCCGGTCACGACATGTACCGGACCGCGAGCGCAGACCCGTTCCTCTACGAGAACCTCCTCGTCACGATGGACGACCTGGTCGCCCGGGTCGGCAAGCAGGGCGGCGGCTGGTACAACTTCGCGGCGGAGAGCTGCCAGACCAAGGCCGGCTGGAAGGCCATCCCGTGGTTCTGGGTCTCGTTCCCCGGCACCTACAACATGGCCCACTTCAAGAAAGCGGGATTCGACCATCCGCCCAAGACGTGGGACGAGCTGCTGAGCATGGGCAAGGTGCTCAAGAAGCAGGGCAACCCGGTCGGCATCCCGATCAGCCATTGCTCGGACGCGCACTCGACCTACTGGTCGGTGGCGTGGTGCTACGGGGCGAAGGTCCTGGAGGCGGACGGAAAGACCCCCGCGATCAACTCGGACAAGACCGCGCAGGTCATCGAGTGGTACAAGGAGCTGTACCGGGACGCGATGGAGCCGGAGGTCCTGTCCTGGGATGACGCGGGAAACAACCGCTTCATCCTCTCCGGCAAGGGCTCGTGGATCCACAATCCGATCAGCCCGTACAACTCCGCCCTCGCGAACAAGATGCCGATCGCCGACGACCTCAACCACCACAACAGCCCGGCGGGGCCGGCGGGAACCCACTCTGCGCCGCCGAACCTGAGCCTCGGCATCTGGAAGTTCTCCAAGAACCAGGAGCTCGCCAAGGAGTTCATCGCCTACCTCTTCCAGAAGCAGAACTTCGACGCCTGGATCGTGGCGTCCAACGCCTTCAACCACCCGCCGCTCAAGAATCTCGCTGATCACCCGATCTGGGCGCGGAATCCGAAATTCGCGATGCTGCCCAAGGAGGCCGACTACGCGCACCCGCGCGGCTGGCCGGCCAAGCCGAACGAGGCGGTGCAGCGGATCGACGACAACTACATCATGGCGGACATGGTCGCCCGGGCGGTCAACGGGATGCCGACCAAGCGCGCGATGGACTGGGCGCAGGAACAGGTCGCGCTCGCGGTGAAGGGGCAACTGAAGGTCGGGTAACGTGGCGGTCAGGCCCCGCGTACTCGAGGCGACCGGGCTCTCCGGGCCCCGTCGCCACTCGCGCCTGCGCGAGTGGTGGGAGCAGGAGCACGTCTTCGGCTACGGCCTGATCGTGCCCGCGATCGTGCTGCTCGCCACCCTCGTGGCGTTCCCGTTCGGGATGGCGATCTACTTCAGCCTCTCGGACTACTGGGTCGGCTCGCCCGGCGGCTTCGTGGGTCTGCAGAACTACCGGGACATCCTCGGCAACGAGACCTTTCGCCAGACCGTCCAGAACTCCTTCGTCTTCACCGGCATCGCGCTCAGCCTCAAGGTGGTCCTGGGCGTCTGGCTCGCGATGCTCCTCGCGCGCAACCTCAAGTTCAAGCGGGTGATCCGGGGTATCGTGCTCCTTCCGTTCGTGATCCCGACCGCGCTCTCGACCCTCGCGTGGCTCTGGATGTTCGACTCGCTCTACAGCGTGGTCAACTGGACGGCGCTCCGGCTCCACCTGATCAGCCCGCCCGCGCCGAACTGGCTCGGACAGTCCCACTATGCGATGGCCGCGGTGATCATCGTGAACGTCTGGCGCGGGCTCCCGTTCTTCGCCATCACCGTGCTCGCGGGGCTGATGGCGGTGCCCCGGGAGTACCTCGAAGCCGCCGAGGTGGACGGGGCGAACTCGTGGGGACGTTTCTGGCACGTGACCTTGCCCCTGATCAAGCCGGTCCTCGCGGTGGTGATCCTCTTCTCGACGATCTTCACCTTCGGAGACTTCAACATCGTCCAGGTCCTGACCCGCGGGGGGCCGATGAATACGACCCACCTCTTCGCCACCCTGGCGTACCAGGTCGGGCTGTCGGGTGGAAATCTCGGCCAGGGCGCCGCGATCTCCCTCTTCATCTTCCCGCTGCTCGCGCTGGTCGTCTTCTTCCAGCTGCGATACGTACGGAAGGAGTAGCCGTGGCGAGCGCGAGAAGCCGGGGCGCCCGCATCCGATCGAACGTCTTCGCGTACGCGAACCTCGCGCCGTACGTCTTCTTCGTGCTCTTCCCGTTCTATTTCATGGTGGTGACCTCCTTCAAGTCGAACGCCGAGCTCTACAACCTCAAGTCGATCCCCTTCTGGATCCAGACCGGGATCATCACCGATCACTACGCCCTCCTCTTCCAGAAGACCGACTTCCTCACGTGGATGAAGAACAGCCTGCTGGTCGCGGTGGTGGCGACCACGGTCTCGGTGGTCATCTCGATCCTGGCCGGCTACAGCCTCGCGCGCCTTCACTTCCGGGGCGCAGGGTCCTTCGGCACCGCCGTCTTCATCACCTACCTCGTCCCGCCGACCCTGCTCTTCCTCCCGCTGTCGCAGGTGGTGGTCTGGCTCGGCCTCGCCGACTCGATCACCGCGCTCATGGTGACCTACCCGACCTTTCTCGTCCCGTTCTGCACGTGGCTGCTCATGGGCTACTTCCGGACCATCCCGCGGGAAGTCGAGGAATGCGCGCTGGTGGACGGCGCCACCCGCATGCAGACCCTCTGGAAGATCGTGCTCCCGATGGCGGTCCCGGGAATCATCTGCGCGGTGCTGTTCAGCTTCACGCTGTGCTGGAACGAGTTCACCTACGCGCTGACGTTCATCTCGCAGTCGGCGCACAAGACCGCGGTGGTGGGCGTCACCTCGGACCTGATCCGCGGCGACATCTACTTCTGGGGCTCGCTCATGGCGGGCGCGCTCCTCGCGAGCGTCCCCATCGTCGTCGTCTACGTCCTCTTCCTCGACTACTACGTCTCGGGCCTGACCGCGGGCGCGGTGAAAGGCTAGCGCGCCGGCCTCACAGCATCCCCGCGATCGCCTCGCCCACCTCGGCGGTGGTCGCCTTGCCGCCGAGGTCGCGGGTCAGGCGCTTCCCCTCCTGCACGAAGCGCTCGATCGCGCCCACCACGGCCTGCGCCGCCTCCGGGTGGCCGAGGTGCTCGAGCATCATGGCCCCGGTCCAGATCTGCGCGATCGGATTGGCGATGCCCTTGCCCGCGATGTCGGGGGCGGAGCCGTGGACCGGCTCGAACATCGACGGGTATTCCTTCTCCGGGTTGATGTTGCCGCCCGGGGCGATGCCGATCGAGCCCGCGATGGCCGGGCCCAGGTCGGAGAGGATGTCGCCGAAGAGGTTCGACGCCACCACCACGTCGAACCAGTCGGGATGCTGGACGAAGTGGGCGGTGAGGATGTCGATGTGATACTGGCTGGTCTTGACGTCGGGATACTGCCTGCCCATCGCGGCGAAGCGCTCGTCCCAGTACGGCATGCTGTGGATGATGCCGTTGGACTTCGTGGCCGAGGTGACGTGACGGCGCGGCCGCTTCTTGGCCAGCTCGAAGGCGTAGCGGATCACCCGGTCGCAGCCTCGGCGCGTGAACACCGACTGCTGCACCGCCAGCTCCTCCGGGGTGTCGCGGTAGAGTCGCCCGCCGATCTCGGAGTACTCCCCTTCGTTGTTCTCGCGGACGATCAGCATGTCGATGTCGGCGGGACCGCGGCCGGCCAGCGGCGAGCGCACACCGCGGAGCAGCCGCACCGGACGGAGGTTCACGTACTGGTGAAAGCCGCGCCGGATCGGGATCAGGAGGCCCCAGAGCGAGACGTGGTCGGGAACCCCGGGAAAGCCGACCGCGCCCAGGTAGATGGCCTCGAACCGACTGAGCTGCTCGAGGCCGTCCTCGGGCATCATCCGGCCGGTCCGCGCGTAGACCTCGCAGCTCCAGTCGAACTGGGTCCACGCGAAATCCACCCCGAAGCGCCGGCCGGCCGCCTCGAGGACGCGCACGCCCTCGGGCAGGACCTCCTTGCCGATGCCGTCGCCGGGAATCACCGCGATCCGATGGGTCATGGCTTCCGTCTCCTCATCGTTGAGAGATGATGATCTGGGGGCCGGCCGGCGACGGCACCCGCAGCTCGCTGCGCGTGAAGCCGGCATGGCGGAACATGGATTCGAGCTCGCCGAACGTGTACGCGTCCCCGGCCGGGGTCGAGCAGAGCATCACGAGGCTGAACATCGCGGCGGGCGGGGGCGACACGCGCCCCTCGTCGGGCACGAACTCGACCGTGGCCGCCCGGCCGCCGGGCGCGAGGGCCTCGCGCACCCGAGCCAGGAACCGCTCGCACGTCGGCGGGTCGAAGTGGTGGAGGAAGTTGGTGAGCAGGACCAGGTCGTAGGGCCCGCCCAGCGGAGCCTCGAACGCGCTGCCCGCGATCGTGTGGTAGCGATCGGCCACGCCGGCCCGCCTCGCGTTCTCTCGCGCCACCTCGAGCACCTTGGGCCAGTCGAGCCCGGTGACGACGGCGCGCGGATGGCGATCCGCGAAGGCGATCCCGTACCGGCCGTGGCCGGCCGCGACGTCGAGCACGCGGAGCGGCCGCCCCGCATCGACCTCGACCAGGTCCACCAGCGCGCGCGCCGCCATCGCGGCCATGGGAGCCATCGCGTGCGCGAACCGCACCCATATCGGGTTCTCCGGCGCGACCGTTCCCGAATCCGCCAACACGGTGCCTCCCCGCCGCACCGCCTGGGCCACGTCGGCGAACGCGGCGCGGACCTGGGGCGACAGGACGAAATCGGCGGCCGACGCGATGCAGGCGGGTGAGTGCCGGTCGAGGAAAGCGGCGGAGTCGGGGGTGAGCGTGTAGGCGCCGCCCTCCTTGCGCAGGAGGCCCGCGACGGTGAGGTAGTCGCACAGGATGCGGACGCCGCGAGCCGAGGCGCCACAGCGCGCGGCGAGAGTGTCCGCGGTCTCGCGACCCGGGCCGATGGCGGTGAAGAGATCGAGCGCGAGCGCTCCCTCGATCGCCCCGGTCCGCTGATACCCCGACAGCGCCCCCATGAAGAGCTCGGGCGAGGGTCCCGCGGGCGCGGCGCGGGGGCCGTCGAGCAGCCGCGTGATCTCGGCCGGCCGGAGGTGGAGCACCAGCGACCCGCGCCCAGCAGCCACCGGCCCCTCACTCTGCACGATCGCCACGCCGCTCTTGGCCATCTCGATACGCGCGGCGCTCTCGCGGTCGATCAGGAGCGCGGCCAGGCGGGACAAGGTCGGCTCGTGGCCCACGCAGAGCAGGGATTCGGCCTGCACCTCGGCGAGGCCGGCGAGCGTGGCGGCCGGCTCGGCTCGGTCCCCGAGCAGCTCGCTCAGCTCGGGCGCGGGTGAGCCGTCGTAGACGCGCGCGGTGATCTCGGCGGTCTCGCGCGCGCGCCGAAGCGGGCTGGTCAGCAGCCGATCGAATCGCACCTCCATGCGGCGGAGGGCCTGGCAGAACCGCTCGTGCTCCCGTCGACCCGCCTCGGTCAACGGCCGCTCGCGGTCGTCGGGCCAACGGCGCCCGTCGGGCTCACCCGCCTCGCCGTGGCGCATCAGGATCAGGCGCATGCCGACTAATATCGCACGACTCCAGGCGGCCGAGTTCTCGCGAGGCGGACGAATCGCCGTCGGGTGATTGCTCCCCCGGCGCCGCCGGTGTAAGTTGAGAGGGCCTCCTGCGGGTCTTCGAGTTGGCGCACCCTGGCGTCTTTTCCCGCGGTATATGGCTCGCCGTTCCCGTGATCGACGAGACGCGCGGTGACGCGTCACCGAGGCCCAAGTCATGGACGAGCCAGTGGCGCAGTTCAACCTGACCGAGAGTCTCGTGCGGGGCCACCTTCGCGACATGATGGGTGAAGCTCGTTGCGCCAATTGCCTGGCCCGCGAGCTCGACCTGCCGACCGCCAGTGACATCATGCCGATCCTGGCCACCCTCGCGGAACGGCAACCCCCGTTCGCGGCGGGCTCCTGCGGCTGCGGCGGCAAGGGGCTCATGTTCGCGCCCGAGCAGACCCGACGCTAGGCACCTCGAACGGCCGCCACGAACGGCGGAGCAGGCGGAGACCGACGGGCCCGTACTGCTATCATCACGGGCGATGGCTCCCAAGGGCCGACCGAACCCGTGAAGGCGAAGTGGATGCTGGTGGTGTTCGGGCCCGCCCTGCTCATGCTGATCGGCAGCGTCCTGGTGATGCTCTACCTGCCGCACCCGGTTCCAAAGAACGCGAGCGGCGTGCAGCGCACCTATCTGACCGACTGCGCCGGCTGCCACGGCGCGAACGGCCACGGGTCCTGGCGGGCGTGGCTCTTCCTGCTGTGGCCTCCCGACGTGGCGGACCCGCGGGTGGTCGGTGGGCTCTCGGACGACTACCTCTTCATCCTGATCAAGAACGGGGGGGCCACGCTCGGGAAGCCGGGCATGCCGGCATTCGGCTACCATCTGTCGGACGGAGAGATCCGGGAGCTGGTCGGCTACCTCCGGACGCTATCGAAGGGGACGCCCCCGGGTGAGCCCTCGCGCTAGGCGCGCGGGCGAATGGCCGACATCGTCTCGCGCAACACCGCCTTGTCGAAGGGCTTGGTGATCACGAAGTTCACGCGGCTGCGCTCCTCGCGCGTGATCTCGGTCTCCCCCCAACCGGTGATGAGTCCCATCGGCAGCTTGGGCCAGCTCTCTTGGATGGCCCGCGCGACGTCCCAGCCGTTCATATCGGGCATGCCGAGATCGCTGATCACCACGTCCACCAGCTCCGGGTTCGCGGAGAGATAGGAAAGGCCCTCCCGACCGCCGGGCGCCTGGGTCACCGAGTGCCCCTGCTCCTCGAGCATCTCGGCCAGGGTCGCGCGCACCTGCAGTTCGTCGTCGATGACCAGGATCCGCAGCGGCATCGCCGGCTCGGTCCGCGTGACCGCGGAGGGTTTCTTGGCCACCGCGGACGCGGACGCGGAGGGCAGGCTGATCTCCACGCTGGTCCCCTGCCCTTCCACGCTCTCCATGGTCAGGGTACCGCCGTAGCGCTGCACGGTCCCGTACGCCACGCTGAGGCCGAGGCCCGTGGCCTTCGGGCCCTTGGTGGTGAAGAAGGGCTCGAGCGCGCGGCGGCGGACCTCTTCCGGCATGCCCCCGCCGGTGTCGGTGACCGAGCAGTACACGCGATCGTCGCGCGACCACGTCTTGAGCGTGATCCGTCCGGCCTGGCTGATGGAGTCGGCCGCGTTCAGCAGGAGGTTCATCAGGACTTCTCGGAGAGGGGCGGGTTCTCCCGCGGCGGCTCCGATGACGCCCGTCTCCACCGCCACCTCGATGCGGCTGCCGCGGAGCTGCGCCTCGTCCTGCCAGCGCGGCCGGGTGAGCTCGACCACCTCGTGCACGAGCTGGTTGAGGTCGACCGCGACCGCGTCGGACACCGGCTGCACGCGACTGAACCGCTGCACGCGCCGCACGACTTCCGCCCCGTCCTGGGCGGTGCGCTGGATGATCTCGAGCGAGCGCCGCACGCCCGTCTCCTGCACCTTGCCCATCAGCAGCTCGACGCGACCGAGGATCACCGCGAAGAGATTGTTGAGGTGATGCGCCATGCCCGAGGAGAGCTGGCCCATCGCCCGCAGCGTCTCGCCGCGCACCAGCTGCGCCTGGGTCGACTTGAGGTCGTCGACCACTCCCTGCAGCGTCGAGGCCGAGAGCTGCGCCTCCTCGAGCAGGCGCGAGTTGTCGACCGCGTACCCGATGTAGGTCATCAGCGCGTTGAGGAACTGCAGATCGGTGGAGCTGAACGGTTGCTGCCTGGTCGCCTCGGCCAAGGCGGCGTCCCGCTTCTTGGCCATGTTGATCACGCCGATCACGCGGTCACCCACCCGGATCGGCATGCAGATGAACGAGCCGTTGCCGTACTGGGGGTCGTTGGCCTTGTTGAAGCGGGGATCGGAGGCGATGTCGTCGACCAGCACCGGCTCGCCCATCTCCACCACCTTGCCGGCCACGCCCTCGCCCACCTTCACCTCGACCGCCGGGATCACCTCGTCGGGAATGCCGCGAGAGGCGGCCAGCTTCAGGACCGTCCGGTCCTTGTCGAGGATCATGATGGAGCCCACCGTCGCGCGAACCGCGCGCATCGTGGACTGGAGCACGAGGCCGAGGAGGTCCTGGATGCGCGGAATGCGCGCGGCCAGTTCGACCATCTCGTTGAGCGTGCCGAGCTTGAAGACCAGGTCCTCGAGCCGCTGGGTGGCGCCGCGGAGGTCGTCCAGCATGTGGTAGAAGGCGTCGCGGACCTGGCCGATCTCGGTGACCTCGCCGAGCCCCGGCACCGCGGCGGCCCGCTCCACGCGCCGGAGAGTCTCCGGCTTGGCCTCGGCGGGCTTGAGGAAGCCCTGGGCGAGCAGAGAGATCTGTCCCATCATGCGGCGGAAGACGACGAAGCCCAGGACCGAGACGACGAGCGCGGCGAGCAGCCCCAGCTGCGCCTCGGTGCTGTGCAGCATGTTGAGGCGCGAGAGCATGTAGACGAACAGCAGGATCGGCAGCAAGGCGACCAGGGCGAAGACGACCGAGGCTGCCTCGCGGAGGCTCATGCTCCTGGACCGGCGCTTGTGCTTCCCCATGGTGTCCCTACCTTAGCTAAGGGTGCCCGATTTACCGAATCTTTTGGATCTCGACCGCCACCACCCGGTCTCCGTCCTGGCGTACCGTGAGGCGAACCCGATCGCCGCGCTTGAGATCGGCTCCGCTCAGCACCGTCGGGGACTCGGCGAAGATCGCCATCGACTCCATCTCGCCCATGAAACCGGGCACCACCTCGTGTCGAACCAGCATCAGGGTGTCGCCGGCGCGCGCCTCGAAGACTCCGGTGACCCGGTAGAGACCGCGCCCCGGAAAGGCCGCCCGATAGCTCCCCCAGATACCCGCGGCAAATCCTGCGAGGAGGAGCAGGAACAGCGCGGGGACCGCGGCACGGCGGGGCGTTATCGCGGAAGCTCGCGAGAGAGGGCCACGACTCGGAGCGCGGAATACCTACGACCGGCCGCGCCGGGCTACTCGACGTCGTCCTTGGGCGGGATCTGGCCCGACACGTGCTCGGGGGTGAGGATCCAGTCGCCGCTGCAGCCCTCCTTGAAGGTGGAGACGGCGGCGCGGTACCCGCTGCCCAGGGTGATGACCATGACGACCGCGCTGGCGACGGTGCCGAGGCCACACACGATGGCCTTGCCCGGCACATAGGCGACGTTGAGGAACGCGGCCCCCACTCGATCGCCGTCCGACACGTCGGCGTCGACCGGAGCGGCCCCGGACGAGAGCTCGGCGGCCTGGACCACCGCCGCCCGCGACATCAGCGGGCCCGTCAGCGCCGTCACGGCGATGAGCAGCCCACACACCCACTTCGTGGCAACCCGCATGGTGTGTCTCCTCTCCCACCGGACTCACGCTCCGGCGGCGTGCGCGAAAACCCCTGGCCGTCTCCCCAACTACCTATCTAAGGTACACGAATTGAATATCAGGACATACATGCGCCGAGCGGGCCGGGCGGTCGACCGCCGCCAGCCGCGGTCGTGAATCGCGGAGCCCATCGAGCACGGATGCCCATACGAATCAGCAAGTTACGCCACGGGAGCCACCCCTCGACATCGCCCGGCGTCGGTCGTAGACTCACGGAGTGCTGGCCCGCAACGCCCCGGTCATGATCGGTTCCCATCGCAAGGAGAGACGTCCATGAAGATCGTCCGCTTCTCCCAGAACGGTCACGCCCCTCGACTCGGATGCTTCCTCGGCCAGGACCGTATCGCCGATCTCGAGGCGAACGCGACCGCGTTCCTCGCCAGCCGCGGCGTGGTCCGGGCCGCGACGATCGCCGCCGCCCTGTTCCCGGCCGACAGCACGCGCGGCTTCCTCGAAGGCGGCAGCGCGAGCCAGGACATGCTGGCGTCGATGATGGAGGCAGCGCGGGCCAACAAGTTCCAGCCGGTGGCGCATCCGGTGGGCTCGGTGCGCCTGCACGCGCCGATCGCCGATCCCGGAAAATTCATCTGCATCGGCCTCAACTACAAGGACCACGCGGCCGAGACCAACAATCCCCCGCCGAAGGAGCCGCCGGTCTTCCCGAAGTGGGCCAACGCGATCCAGGATCCGGGCGAGCCGATCCTGCGGCCGCGCGGCGAGAAGACGCTGGACTGGGAGGTGGAGCTGGGCGTGGTGATCGGCCGCACCGCCCGCTTCGTCAAGAAGGAGCAGGCGCTCGAGTACGTCTACGGCTACACGATCATCAACGACGCGAGCGCCCGTGACTTCCAGTTCCACACGAGCCAGTGGGGAGCGGGCAAGGCGGGAGACACTCTCGCGCCGGTCGGGCCCTACATCGCCGATCGCGCCGAGATCCCGGATCCGCACGTGCTCGACCTCAAGACGTGGGTGAACGGCACGCTCATGCAGAACGGCTCCACCCGGAACTTCATCTTCGACGTCGGCTACATCATCCAGTACCTCACGAACTTCATGACCCTCTCGCCCGGCGACCTCATCGCCACCGGCACCCCGGCGGGAGTGGGCTTCTCGCGGAAGCCGCAGATCACGCTGCAGCCGGGGGACAAGGTGAAGCTCGAGATCACCGGGCTCGGCACCCTCGAGAACACCGTGAAGGACGCGTAGGCGGCTCGGAACGGAGGGCCCCATGGCGGTACGATCCTTCCTGCACTACGCCCTCGAGGTGCCCGACCAGACGGTCGGGCAGCGTTTCTACGAGGACTTCGGGCTCGTGGACGGCAGCGGCTCGAGCGACGCCGTCCGGCTTCGCCCGGAGGGCCTCGACCGCGCGGCGGTGCTGCTCTACGGCGGGACGCACAAGCGGCTGCACCATCTCTGCTACGGCGCGGCCGGCGAGGACTTCGCGCGGGTACGGGAGTCGCTCCGAGGCGCCGGCGTGCGCGAGATGGACGCGCCGCGCGGGGCCCCCGAGGGCGGCCTGTGGCTGCGCGATCCGGACGGCAACGCGGTCAACGTACGGGACGAGGCCCTGCCGCCGGCGCCCGTCGACCCCCCGGTGGCCCTGAACGGCCCGGGCTACGTCCAGCGCGCGGCCGCCCGCGGCTATCCCGAGCGCGGCCAGCGGATCGCGCCACGCAAGCTCGGCCACGTGCTGCTCTTCACCCCGGACATGGAGCGCTTGATGCGCTTCTACACCGAGGTGCTCGGGATGAAGCTCTCCGACCGCTCGCGCGGGATCATCGCGTTCCTGCGCTGCAATACCGACCACCACACGCTCGCCCTTCTCTCCTCCCGTTCGCCGGGCTTCCACCACGGCTCGTTCCAGGTGGGCAGCGTGGACGAGATCGCGATGGGGGCGGTGCGGATGGCCGAGCGGGGCTGGCAGCCCGGCTGGGGGCTCGGACGTCACGTGATCGGATCGAACTTCTTCTACTACCTGCGCGATCCCTGGGGCAGCTTCAGCGAATACTACTTCGACCTCGACCACATCCCGGAGGGCTGCGCGTGGGAGCCGCGAGACTTCCCGCCGGAGGACTCGCTCTACGTGTGGGGCCCGTCCTGCCCGGCCGACTTCGGCGAGAACAAGGAAGCATGGATCTAGGGTTCCTTCATTCGCTGGCGCAGCCCGCCGCCACCAAGATCGTGCTCTGCTCGCTCGACGGGCTCGGGGGCCTTCCGCGGCCCGAGTCGGGCAAGAGCGAGCTCGAGACCGCGCGCATCCCCACCCTGCACGGGCTCGCCGGGCGCGCGGCCTGCGGGCTGCTGCGCCACGTGGGCCCCGGGATCACGCCCGGCAGTGGGCCCGGTCACCTGGGTCTCTTCGGCTACGATCCGCTCCGCTATCCGGTCGGGCGCGGGGTCCTCGAGGCGCTCGGTATCGATTTCGAGCTCATGCCCGGCGACGTGGCCGCGCGGGGGAACTTCTGCACGGTGGACGGCCAGGGGCGCATCACCGATCGCCGGGCCGGGCGCATCTCCACCGACCTGTGCGTCCGTCTCGTCGAGCGGCTTCGCGACATCCGTCTGGACGGGGTCCAGCTCCTGCTCGAGCCGGTGAAGGAGCACCGCTTCGTGATGGTGCTGCGCGGCGCCGCGCTCTCCGGCCGCCTCTCCGAGACCGACCCGCAACAGCTCGGCGTCCCGCCCTTGCCCGTCTCCGCCCTCGCGCCGGAGGCCGAGAAGACCGCGGCGCTCGTGAACACCTTCGTGGAGGCGGCGCGGAAGCGACTGCACGACGCCGCGCCCGCCAACATGCTGCTGCTGCGCGGCTTCGATCAGCGGCCGCACCTGCCCCTGTTCGGCGACGTCTTCCGCCTCCGCGCCGCCGCCATCGCCGCGTATCCGATGTATCGCGGCCTCGCGCGGCTGGTGGGCATGGACGTGCTCAAGACCGGCGGCACCTTCGCCGAGGAGATCGATACGCTCGAGCAGCAGTGGGAGCACTACGACTTCTTCTTCCTTCACTACAAGGACACCGACAAGGCCGGCGAGGACGGTGATTTCGAAGCGAAGGTCGCCGCGCTCGAGCGATTCGACGCGCTCCTGCCGCGGGTCGTGGCGCGGCGCCCGGACGTGCTCGCCATCTCCGGCGACCACGCGA
>DATMMH010000153.1:0-5440 GCA_035569855.1 Candidatus Dormiibacterota bacterium | reverse complement strand
ACAAGGCGGGCGTGCTCCGGGAGGTCCTGACCGGCCCCCGCGAGCCCGAGCGCTTGCCCGTTCAGCTGGTGGTCCCGGAGGCCGGGCGTCTCGTCTGGTTCCTCGACCGGGCCGCAGCCGCCGAGCTGGCGCCCGATCGGCCCGCCCGCTAGCCCAGATCGTGGAGCAGGCGGGCGGTGGTGAGCACGCCCTGGAAGAGATGGTCCAGGCGCAGGTGCTCGTTCGGGCTGTGCTGGCGGTTGTTGGCGTTCGCGTAGGGCACCACGATGGTCGGCAAAGCCAGGATGTCCGTGAAGGCCCAGAGGGGGACGCTGCCGCCCATCGTCGGCAGCACGACCGCGGGCGCTCCGCCGTGAGCCCGCTCCACCGACTCGATCACGAGGCGTGAGATGGGCAGATCCGCCGGGGTCTTGGCTGGGTCGTAGCCGCGCCGCTCGACCACGCGGATCGCGCGGCCGCGCACCTCGTCCGGGATGGGCGCGTCGGGCGATTCGACCACCACGAAGCCCTGGGCGCGGATGTGATCGAGGATGCGCCGGTACACCGTGTCCGCACGCTGATTCTTCACGAGCCGGGCGTCGAAAGCCACGGTGGCCTGATGCGGGATGATCGTCTGCGCCTCGCCTCCGGTGAATCCGCTCTTGAGGCCGCGGATCGTCAGGGTGGAGCGGAACATCAGGCGCTCGAGATAGTCGGGGGGAAGCGGGACGCCCAGCTCCCTTTCGATCGCGTGCCGGTCCAGCGGAATGCGGCCCAGCAGCCCGCGCTCGGCCGCGGTGGGCGGCACCACGCCCTCCTCGAGCCCCTCTACCAGGGGCGTGCCGTCCGGCGCGGCCATCGAGGCGAGCAGGCCGACCAGCCGCCAGGCGGGATTCGGCACGCTGAAGTTGCCGGAGTGCACGTCGCGGCGGGCCGACTCGAGGGTGAGCTCCAGCGAGAGGATGCCCCGAGCCCCGAAGGCGACGGTGGGCCGACCGCTCGCGTCCTTGGGACCATCCATGACGAGGGCGACGTCGGCCGCGAGGAGGTCGCGATGCTTTTCGGTGAACGGGCCGAAGTTGGTGCTGCCCATCTCTTCCTCGCCGTCGAAGACGAACTTGACCGCGACGCGTGGCGCGATATGGAGCTCACGCATGAGCTCGATCGCGGTGAGGTGAGCCCAGATGGGTCCCTTGTCGTCGGCCGCCCCGCGGGCGTACAGGCAATGCTCAGCGAGCTGGTCATCCGCCACGTCGCCCAGGCCCAGGATGGGCGCGCCCTCTTCGGCGGTCCCGCGGCGGAGGATGGGCTCGAACGGGGAAGGTTGAAGCCATCCCGCAGGCGGGGCTGGCTTGACGTCGTAATGGCAATAGATCAGGACAGTTCTGGCTGCGCCGGGTACGGGCAGTGATCCATAAACTATTGGATTTCCTCCCGTTTCCAGGACTTCCGCATGGAGACCGCGAGCCCGCATGGCGCGAGTCAGCCACCCGCCGCCGGCTCGAACGCCCGCCGTATTCTGGCTCACCGTGTTCAAACGGACGAAGTCGGCCAAGCCCAGAACGATTGGCCGGCGCCGGGATGCGATGGCGCGGGCGAGGGTGTCCCAATCGGGTCCACTGGTCACCCGGCCACATTACGCGCCGGCGGGGCTTCCGACCAGACTTTTGGCCGCCGGCCGCAAAGTTGGACTATCGATGCCCCTTCTCGGTAGAGTAACGGCTCACACGTGGGAGGCCTCGAGCGACCCGCGTGGAGCATGCATATGCCCATCACCTGGCATCGCCCCGCGAGGTCGCGCCGCGCGCTGCTCGCGCTGACGCTCGCTGTCGATTTGTTCGTGTCCACGAGCGGCCTGCTCGTCGGTGCGGTGACACCTGCTGTTGCCCAGCAATCCGAGGCCGACGTCTTCGTGGCCCAGGCCATCCTGGCTTACGACGCCCGGAAATACGACGAGGCCCTGGCCTTGCTGAAGGAGGCGCTGGCCCAGGACCCCAACAACGTCGAGGCGCTCTACTACACGGGCCTGGCCCTGATGGCCCAGCAGAAGACCCCGGAGGCGGTCGAGGCGCTGGAGAAGGCCCGGGCGCGCGCCCCACGGGATATCTCGATCAACTTCCTGCTCGGCGTGGCCTACTTCGCGCTCGAGAAGTACGACCAGGCGGAGGGTCCGCTGACGTTGGTTCTCAACGAACGCCCGAAGACCGAGGGCGTCGGCTACTACGTGGGCCTGATCCGCTATCGCAAGAAAGACTACCAGGGAGCGCTCCGCGCCTTCCGCGCCGAGACCTCGCAGAACCCGAATATCCAGCAGCTCGTGAAGTTCTACTCCGGCCTCACCCTGGCGATCCTGGGGCTGCCGGATCAGGCGGTCAAGGAGGTGGACGCCGCGTTGAAGTTCCAGACCGGCTCCGCGCTCACCGGGCCGGCCGAGCGCATCCGCGACACGCTGGCCGGGGTTCGGGAGGCGGCCCGGCGCTTCCACGCCGAGATCCGCACCGGCTTCCTCTACGACAGCAACGCGGCGGTGGTTCCGCAGCCCAGCCATGACCCCACCGCGGAGTCGCTGCGCTATCGCAAGACGGCGACCCCGGGGGAGCTGGCCTCGCTGCGGCTCGACTATACCTGGCTCCGAACCGGCCCCTGGGAATCGACCGTCTCGTACTCCTTCTTCCAGACTTATGACAACCGAGTGCCCTCCTTCAACGTAGAGGACCATCTGGTCAATGGGACGCTGTCGTACAGCGGAGCGCTCGGCTCCATGCCGTACCAGGTGGGCTCGCAGTTCTCGTGGGACTATCTTCGGCTCGGCACGAAGGACTTCCTGCAGCGGTACACCACGACCGGGTACGGAACGCTGGTGGAGAACGCTCACAACCTGACCACGCTGCTGGGCCGCTTCCAGTACAAGGATTTCTACGCCACCCCCGGCATGCTCTCGGTCGAGGATCGGGACGCGCGCAACTACATGGTCGGCGTCACCCACGTCTTTCGTTTCGACCAGGACAAGCACTACATACGAATCGGCTACCAGTTCGACGTCGAGCATGCGGACGGACGCGACTACTCGTACTTCGGCAATCGATTCCTGGCCGGCGGTCAGTACACGCTGCCCTGGGGCTCGACGCGTTTGAAGTACGACTTCGACCTGCACGAGCGCCACTACGGCTTTAACGCGATCCTGCCTGCGGTCGCGCCCGGTACGAGGAAGCGGGAGGATCTGGAGCAGAACCACATCTTCCGGATCGAGCAGACGCTGCTCCGGAACCTGGGGCCGGGGTCGATCGGCTGCACGAACGACGCGCCCTGTCCGCTCAGCCTGGCCGCGGAGTACCAGCGGACGGTGGCGGACTCCAACCTGCCCGTCTTCGCCTACAACCGGAACGTCTGGTCGCTCACCCTGTCCTGGCAGTACTAGCGCGGTCGGCGGGGAGCGGGCCGGGAGGATCTAGGGGCCCTGCTTGACCTGCGAGCCGCCGGTGACCGTGATCGCCGCGGATCCCGGCGCGATGTTCAGGTGGTTCCCGGTCAGGTTCAGGATCGGATTGCTCAGGGTGATCGAGCCGCCTCCCTGGACGAGCACCGGCAGGTTGCCGATCATGGTGCAGCCGTTGCCGCACAGGTTGTTCGAGATCGACAGCGTGTTGCCGGTGCCGATGAAGTTGATGAGGGCGCCGCCCACGTTCAGGCTCGATCCGCCGCTCAGCCGGATCAGGGCGCCGTCGGTCAGGCTGAGTGTGCTCCCGCCGGCGATGCGGAAAAGGTCGCCCGCCACAGTGAGGCTCGCGCCGCCGGCCAGGTTGAGCGCGCTGCCTTTGATCGCGAGGCTGCTGGCGGTCAGCGACGTGAGCTGACTGAGCTTCACGACCGCCCCGCCTGAGAGGTCTACCAGGTTGCGCTGGGTGACCATCGCGGCACCGTTGGTGAGGTTCAGCAGGGGCGCGCTGGCGAGCAGCAGATCCAGCACCGCGCCGCCGCTGACCGAGAGCAGGCTGCTTGCGGTGCTCACCCTCGATCCGTTCAGGTCCACGAGAGCCGACGTCCCGGTTCCCGACAGGTTGGCACCGACGGACAGGTCGAGGAGATTGGAGCCGAAGGCGAGGACGCCCCCTTGGCCCTGGAGGAGCGAGCCCATCAGACTGAAGCGGGCCCCGCCGCTCAGGGTGAGCACGCTGGAGGTCGTGAGGGTGGACGGATCGAGGGAGAGCAGGGGAGCGGTGGTCGTGCTGCCGAAGGTGCCTCCGCCCGAGACGTCCATCAGGCTCTGTCCGAAGGTGAGCGAGCTGTTGGTGGCCTCGAGGATCGGCACCGTCGGCGTGTCCGTCCGTCCCCCTGCCAGCGAGTACAGACTGCCCGGCTGCGTCACGGTTTGGCCGTCGAAGGAGAATCGGGCGAGCCCGGAATTGCCGCCCGAGCCGCCGGGGCCGTGCCCAGCGGACGGCACCAGCGGAATGACCGGCGCGTCGGTGATACCGACCGTGTCGCCGGGGCGTGAGCTGGGCGTGCTTGACGCGCTGCCGCCGTCGCCGCCGCCACCCGCCCCGGTCGTCTCGGGCGCGAGGAACTCGGCGACCGCCACCGCTTTTGCCTGCTCGCGGGTGGTCACCGAGCGCATGAAGTCGCTCGGCCCTTCCGCGATCTGAGGCGCCGAGCGGAGATCGCCGAAGATCTGCTCGGCGCCCGCGGGCGTGAGCTGGGTGAACGAGAAGGGCTCGCTGCCCGTGCGGCTCCAGCTCTCGAGCGTGCCCACCTGGGCCGGCGGCGCGCTCGGATTGCTCGGGTCCGATACCTCGACGAGGCCGTGCAGGACGCTGACCTTGGTGGCGTAGTGCGGGGCTCCGGCCGATCCGCCCGGGGCCGGGATCAGCTCCACCACGAGCACGGTGCCGCGGACCGCCGCGATGGCGTTGGGAGTGCGGATCTCGATCACCTCGCCGGGCCGCATCCGCTGCCGGAGGACGCCCATGGCAATCTTGCCCGACGTCAGATCGATGGTGGACCGCCCGGTCTGCTCGGTGATGGTCAAGGCGGACAGCTCGCGCACCGTCACGAGCGCCTTGCCACCCAGGAGGACCCGCACGATCGACTTCTCGGCCGTGGTGATGCGATCGCGGAGGAAAACGTCGTCCTTGAATCGCAACGGCTGGGGGCTCGGGAGCGTCGCCCGGGCCACCGTGGCGTTGCCCGCGAGTGTGGTGACAACGCCCACGCCGCCGGAGCGCTCTCCGGCGGTCTGCGCTGCGACGGCCGCGGGCAAGACGGCGAGCAGCAGCGCGGCCAGGGCGAATCGGTCCAAACGTCTCATCGGGTCCGGCTTGCCTCCCTGCATGGGTTGCGCGGTAGCGCTCACGCGTTCGCGAGCAAAGAATTAGCAAGGCTGCTGCCACCGGGAGGGCGGGCGGAAACGTGCGGAAGATCGGCGAAAGACGGGAGCTATGCGGCGACCGGCGCGCCGGGTTCT
>DATMMH010000152.1:0-4147 GCA_035569855.1 Candidatus Dormiibacterota bacterium | reverse complement strand
GCATGAACTTCATCCGCATTCTGCCCGGCGACAAGGTGAAGGTCGAGCTCTCGCCGTACGACCTCACTCGGGGCCGGATCACATATCGATTCAAGTAGCTCGGTAGAGGAGCGTATGAAAGTCAGACCGTCGATCAAGGTTCGGTGCGAGAACTGCAAGATCGTGCGCCGGCAGGGCCGCGTGCGGATCATCTGCAAGAATCCGCGCCACAAGCAGCGCCAGGGATAGGAGCCGACATGGCACGTATCGCGGGAGTCGACTTGCCACGGGACAAACGAGGGGCGATTGCGATCCAGTACATCTACGGGATCGGGATTCCGTCGGCCAGGAAGATCTTCGCCGACGCGCGGGTCGACCCCAACAAGCGGGTCAAGAGCTGGTCGGACGACGAGACCGGCCGGGTTCGCGACATCATCGAGCGGGAGTACAAGGTGGAAGGCGACTTGCGCCGGGAGGTGTCGATGAGCGTGAAGCGGCTCATGGACATCGGCTGCTACCGCGGCATCCGCCACCGCAAGGGTCTGCCGGTACGCGGGCAGCGGACGCATACCAACGCCCGCACCCGAAAGGGCAAGAGCAAGGGCGTGATGGTCAAGAAGAAGCCGGTGGCCGCCGCCCCCGCCGCCCCCGCGGCGAAGAAGTAAGGAGCCGAACCCATGGCCGACGCCGCGGAACAGAAGCCGGACGAGAAGAGCGCCGCCGCATCCCGACGGGGTGGGCGTAAGCGGGAGCGCAAGGAGGTGCGTGTGGGCATCGCCCACGTGCAGGCCACCTTCAACAACACGATCGTGACCCTCACCGACAAGATGGGCAACGTCGTGTCCTGGGCCAGCGCGGGGAGCGTCGGCTTCAAGGGCTCCCGGAAGAGCACGCCGTTCGCGGCCCAGACCGCCGCCGAGAACGCGGCCCGCAAGGCCATGGACTTCGGCCTCAAGCAAGTGGAGGTCTTCGTGCGCGGCCCGGGCGCCGGGCGCGAGGCCGCGATCCGCTCGCTGCAGGCGGTGGGGCTGGAGATCACCGCCATCCGTGACGTGACCCCGATTCCGCACAACGGCTGCCGGCCGCCCAAGCGGCGTCGCGTGTAGGAGGAGAAGGACGTGGCACGATATCGAGCCGCCGTCTGCCGGCAGTGCCGGCGTGAGGGCATCAAGCTGTTCCTGAAGGGCGCGCGCTGCTTCACCGAGAAGTGCGCGATCGAGCGGCGGAACTATCCGCCCGGCCAGCACGGGCTCGGCCGCACCAAGCCGACCCCGTACGGCATCCAGCTCCGTGAGAAGCAGAAGGCCAAGCGGATCTACGGGGTGCTGGAGGCCCAGTTCCGCCGGTACTTCGCGTGGGCCGAGGCCGAGAAGGGCATCACCGGCGAGAACCTGCTCAAGTTCCTCGAGCGGCGCCTCGACAACGTGGTCTTCCGCCTCGGCATGGCCGCTTCCCGACGGGAGGCGCGGCAGATGATCGGACACGGTCACATCCAGGTCAACGGGCGCAAGGTCTCGATCCCGTCCTTCATCGTGAAGGTGGGCGAGGTGGTGCAGCTGCGAGCGACCTCCAAGATGCAGGAGCGGGTGGCCGACAACCTGGCGTCGGGGCGCTCGCCGGTGCCGCCGTGGCTCGACCTGGACGTCAACGAGAAGAAGGGGACGGTTCGCGGGCTCCCGCTGCGGGAAGACATCCAGATCCCGGTGCAGGAGCAGCTCATCGTCGAGCTGTTCTCGAAGTAGGCGGGCGGCCCGCCGGAAGGGGCATATGGCAAGGATTCCGTTCCAGAAGCCGAAGTCGATCCAGTGGGAGATCCTGTCCGACCGTTACGGACGGCTGGTCGCCGAATCGTTCGAGAAGGGCTACGCCCTCACGGTCGGCCACTCGCTGCGCCGCACGCTGCTGGCGATCGTGCCGGGCTCCGCGGTGGCCTGGGCGCGCATCCCGGGCGTCAAGGAACCGGGCACCCGGATCCCGGGGGTGCAGGAAGACACCACCGATGTGCTGCTGAACATCAAGAAGCTGGCGGTGAACGTCCCATCCGGGGAAGTCGCGGAGACGCGGCTCGAGGCCAAGGGGCCCAAGCAGGTCACGGGCGCCGACGTCTCGGAGGCGAGCGGGGTCGAAGTCTTGAACCCGGAGATCCACATCGCGACCCTCGAGGCGGGCGCGTCGCTCTCGATCGACCTCGGCATCGGGATCGGGCGCGGCTACGTCGCGGCCGACCGGCATCCCGCGGGTTCGGTGCCCGCCGGCGCCATCCCGCTGGACGCGGCCTTCTCCCCGATCCAGCGCGTCTCCTACGGCGTGGAGAACGCCCGGCTCGGCAAGGTCACCGACTACGAGAAGTTGATCCTCGAGATCTGGACCAACGGCGCGGTATCGCCGGACGACGCCCTCTCGCGGGCGGCCCGCCACCTGCGGGGCCACTTCGCCCACCTGGCCCCCGAAGGGCGCGAGGAGGAGGAGGACGAGGTGGAGACCACCGGGGAGGGGTTCCTCCAGGAGAGCCTCGGCAAGTCCCTGGAGGACCTGGCGCTGCCCGCGCGGGCCATCAACGCGCTGAAGAACCACGAGATCATGACCGTCGCGGACCTCGTCCAGAAGACCGACGAGGATCTCGAGACGGTCAAGAATCTGGGCTCCAAGTCCATCGAGGAGATCAAGACGGCCCTGAATGCGATGGGGCTCTCGCTCGGTATGCGTATCGACCCGAACCTGCTGGGCGCGCTTGGTCGGGGAGGGGCGAAATGAGGCACGGCAAGGCGAACTCGAAGCTCGGCCGGATTCCCCAGCACCGCTGGGCCCTCTTTCGTAACTTGCTGGTCGCGCTCTTCCGTCACGAGCGCATCATGACCACCGAGGCCAAGGCCAAGGCGGTCCGCGGGCTGGCCGATCACATGGTGACGCTGGCCAAGCGCGAGAGCCTCCACGCGCGGCGGCAGGTACTGACCATGGTGCCGGACGAAACGGTGGTGCGGAAGCTGTTCGACACCATCGCGGCGCGATTCAGCGAGCGCCACGGCGGCTACACCCGGATCATGAAGGCCGGTCTGCGCCCCGGCGACCGGGCCCCGATGGTGGTGCTGGAGCTGGTGGATCGGCCGGAGGCGCCCAAGGAGAAGGGCAAGAAGGACGCGAAGGCCGAGAAGGCGCCCAAGGAGGACAAGAAGGCCGGCAAGGGCGAGGCCGGAGCGGGCGCCGCGAAGGGTCGGCGGAAGAAGGCGGCCGCTGCGGCGGGGTAAACAGCCCGTAGCGTGACCGCCCGCGGCGTTCACGCTACCGTTTCGTTCTTTAGGCTCTGTTGAATGCGGGGGCCCAGAAATGGCCCCCGCACTCCCCCAGTCCGCGGACAACCCGTTAGGGCGGCAGGGCCGTCGCTTTATTTCAGGTTCTTCTTGAAGAGGTCGAGGGTCCGGCGCCAGGCGTCTTCCGCGGACGCCTTGTGGTAAACGTCGGCGCGCTCGTCGTTGAAGAAGCCGTGGTCCACGCCCGGATAGATGTGGATCTCGACCGGCTTGCCCGCTTTCTTGATCGCGGCCTCCACCTCGCGGGCGGTCTGCGGGGTGACGAAGCCGTCCTTCTCGGCGAAGAGGCCGAGCACCGGGCCGCTCAGCCGGTGGTAATCCGGCTTCACGTTGGGATGGATACCGTAGAAGTCGACCACCGCTCCCACGCTCGCGTTGGTGCAGCCCGCGAAGAGGGCGAGCTGGCCGCCCATGCAGAAGCCCACCGCGCCCAGCTTGGAGGTCGACGAGTGGCCGGCGAGGTACTTGGCGGCCCCGGCCAGATCCTTCTCGGCGCGCTCGATGTTGAGCGCCATGAAGAGCTTGCCCGCGGCGTCGGGCTCGGTGGCGGTCTGGCCGTGATAGAGATCTGGCGCGAGCGCCGAGAAGCCGGCGGCCGCGAAGCGGTCGGACACGTTCTTGATGTGCCCTACGAGCCCCCACCACTCCTGGATCACGAGCACGCCCGGCCCCTTTCCGGAGGCGGGCGTGGCCAGATAGCCTTTCGTGGAATGACCGTTGCTTGGGAAATCGACCATCTTGCCGGCCATGGCGTGTCCTTTCATCTAGGTTGAATGTGGAAGACTACGGTTGGCGGTTGGGCTCCTTCGCGCAAGCGCTCATCCGAACTGCCTCGCGCGCGGTGCCGGGGGCTCGCGTTG
>DATMMH010000151.1:0-4658 GCA_035569855.1 Candidatus Dormiibacterota bacterium | reverse complement strand
GGTGTTCTGGACCCTCGCGGCGGCGCTCGTGGTGGTGGGCGCGGTGGCCGGGGTCGCGGGCGCCCGCGGGGCGCGGGTGGAGAGCGCGGCGCCTGGCCTCTAGAGGGCGAGGGTCCTCCGGGGTTTGGGTTACGATAGAACCCTATGCTCGGCGGCTGGGGCCGTTTCGTTCATCGTTTCCGCGTCGCCATCATCGTCCTGTCCCTCCTGAGCGTGGCGCCGTCGCTCTGGCTGATCGCACACGGCGGCCGCCTCGCCACCACCGACGTGCCGACCACGACCCAGTCCGGCCGCGCGCTGGATCTGATCGGCCGCGAGCTGCCCGGCCGCCCGCCGTCCTTCAGCCTGATTTTCTCCAGCCCGGGGCGCCTGGCGAGCGACCCGGCCTTTCGACGGGAGCTGGTCGCGGCGGTGGCTCCGCTGCGGGCCGATCCGCGCGTGGCCCGGGTGGTGACCGCGTACGACCCGCCGGTGTACGACGCCTCGATCCCGGCCGCGCAGCTGGTCTCCCGCGACGGCCATCGCGCGCTCGCGGTGGTGGAGCTGAAGGGCGAGGCGGCCGCCTTCTCCTCGCTCGAGTTCTCGGTGCTACCACCCGACGTCTACCCGTCGCTCCGGGCGAAGGTGAAGACCGAGACGCTCGAGGTGCTGCCGCTCGGCAACATCCCGCTCAACCACGACTTCACCGAGGTCACCCGCACCGATCTGGAGCGGGCCGAGCTGGTGATCCTGCCCCTGGTGGTGGTGCTCCTGCTGCTGGTGTTCGGCTCGGTGGTGGCCGCGTTGCTGCCGCTGGTGGTGGGGGCGCTCTCGATGGCGGGCGCGATCGCGGTCACGCTCCTGATGGCCCGCTACACCTCGGTGTCGGTCTACGCGCCCAACATCGTGACCATGATCGGCCTGGGGGTGGCGATCGACTACTCGCTCTTCATCGTCAGTCGCTTTCGCGAGGAGATCCGAGCCCACGAGGGAGCCGCGGCTCTCGCGCGCACGATGGCCACCGCCGGACGCGCGATCCTCTTCTCGGGGCTGACCGTCGCGATCGGGCTCCTCGGCATGGTGTTCCTGGGTCTCGGCAACATCGGCTCGATCGGCTGGGCCGGCACCGCGGTGGTCTCGCTCGCGGTGCTCTACGCGCTCACCCTGCTGCCCGCGCTGCTCGCGGTGCTCGGTCGCCACGTCAATTCGTGGCGGCTGCCCTTCGTGCATCCCGACCGCTCGGCCCACGGCCGCGGGCTGTGGCACACGGTCGCGGTCACCGTGATGAACCACCCGTGGGCGGTCTTCCTCTCGGTCTCCGCGGTGCTCCTGGTCCTGGGGCTCCCGTTCCTCCACCTGCGGGTGGGCTCGGGCGACGTCAACGCGCTTCCGCCCGAGGCCCTCTCGCGCCGGGCCGACGAGGTGCTGCGCGAGCACTTCCCGGGAGGCGACAGCAACCGCGTCCTGGTGGTGGTGCGCTACCGCGACGGCAGCCCGCTCACCGCCGAGCGGGTGGGCCGGCTCTACGACCTGAGCCGCTGGCTCGCGACCCGGCCCAACGTGGGACGGGTGGAGAGCATGGTGGACCTCGATCCGAGCGTGACCCGCGAGCAGTACCAGCAGCTCGCCACCGCGCCGGCCGGGATGCGCCCGCCCGGCGTGGACCAGCTGCTGCGGCAGACCGTCGGCGGTCGGCTCGCCCTGCTGGTGGTCTCGACGCCGCTCAAGCCATCGAGCGCGGAGGCGCGCGCCCTGGTCGAAGAGATCCGCGCGTCCCACCCCGACGTGGGCGGCGAGGTGCTGGTGACCGGTCAGACCGCGTTCGACCTCGACATCATCGAGCTGGTGACGCGGCACGCGCCGCTCACCGTCGGGCTCGTGATGGTGGCGACGTACGTGGTGCTCTTCCTCCTGCTGGGCTCGGTGCTGCTGCCGCTCAAGGCCGTGATCATGAACCTCCTGTCGATCAGCGCGTCCTACGGCGCGCTGGTGTGGATCTTCCAGGAGGGGCACTTCGCGGGCTGGCTCAACTTCACGCCCGGGCCGATCCAGACCGCCACCCCGCTCATCATGTTCTGCTTCGTGTTCGGGCTCTCGATGGACTACGAGGTCCTGCTGCTGAGCCGGGTGCGGGAGGAGTACGAGCGCACCGGCGACACCGCGCACGCGGTGGCCGACGCGCTGGAATCCACCGGCCGCCTCATCACCGGCGCCGCCGCGATCATGGCCGCGGTCTTCTTCGGCTTCGCCACCGCGCGCTCGGTGATCATCCAGGCGGTGGGCATCGGCATCGGCCTCGCGGTGGTGATCGACGCCACCATCGTCCGCGCGCTGCTGGTCCCGGCCACGATGCGCCTGATGGGGCGGTGGAACTGGTGGGCGCCCGCGCCGCTCGTGTCGCTCTACCGGCGCCTGGGGCTGGCCGAGCGCAGCGCCAATGCCGAAGTCGTCTCCCGGTAGCCCGGCCGCCGGCCCGCCGCCGCTGATCAGGTATCACCCCGAGGGCCCCGTGGCCACCGAGTATCGGGTCGGGCTCTGCGCGTGGCAGGACAAGAGCATGATCGACGAGGGCTCGTTCTACCCGATCAAGAGCATGAAGGCCGAGGAGCGCCTCTGGTGGTACAGCCGCTTCTTCGACTGCGTCGAGGTCAACTCCACGTTCTACGCGCCGCTGTCGGCGCAGAACGCGGTGTCGTGGACGAAGCGGACGCCGCCCGGCTTCCTCTTCAGCGTCAAGGCCTACGCGCTGCTCACCGGGCACCATCTCGACGCGGGCCGGCTGCCTCCTCCGCTGCTGCCGCTGCTGCCGGCGGGGGCCCGGCCCAATGCCCGCGGCCAGCTCGAGAACCGGATCTTCCCGGAAGAGGCGCGCGAGTGGGCCTTCGCCACCTTCCGGGAGGCGCTCCGGCCGCTCGCGGACGCGGGCAAGCTCGGCTACGTGCTGTTCCAGATGGCGCCGTGGGTGAGGTACGGGGAGCCGGCGCTCGCGTACCTGGCCGGGCTGCCCGCGCGCCTGCCCGGCGTGACGATCGCGGTGGAGTTCCGCGACGCCTCGTGGCTGCCGGACCACACCGAGGAGACGCTGCGCGTCCTGGCCGAGTGCGGCCTCAGCTACGTGTCGGTGGACGCGCCCCGCACGCCCGCCTCGGTGGACACCCGGGTGGCCCTGACCTCGCCCACCGCGATCCTGCGCCTGCACGGGCGCAATCGTGACGGCTTCATGAAGCAGCTCCAGGGACGGGAGCCGAGCGTGGCCGAGAAGTACGGTTACGTCTACGATCGCGAGGAGCTGGCCGGGATCGTGGCCCGGGGCCGCGCGCTCGCCGGGCAGGCCGGGCGCGTGTACTTCAAGCTGAACAACAACGTGGGCGACGCGCCGGCCATCAACGGTGAGCAGATCCAGGAGCTTCTGGGCCAGGAGACCGCGGACCGCACGGTCGTCGAGGGGCAGTGGCGGAGCCGCCGCCGGCCGCGGCCGCGGGCCCCCTGAAGGCCCGGAATCTGCGTGATAGAATGGCGCATCCAAACCGGGCGGAGGGGTCTGCGGGTGCCGATCTACGAGTACGAGTGCCAGGGCTGTCGCCGGCGGCTCAGCCTGTTGATCCGCACCCTGTCCGCCGCGGAGGCGCCGCGATGTCCACGCTGCGGTAGCGCCGAGCTGTCCCGCCTCATGTCCCGCTTCGCCACCGTCAAGTCCGAAGATGCCCGCCTGGATTCCCTCGCCGACCCCTCGAGCCTCGGAGACCTCGACGAGAACGACCCCCGGAGCGTGGCCCAGTTCGTCAAGAAGATGGGCCACGAGATGGGCGAGGACCTCGGCGAGGACCTGGACGCGGCCATGGACGAGGCGATGGACGAGGACGGAGGGGGCGACGAGGGCGGCGGTGGCGAAGGGAGCCTGATGGATCCGGGCGGCGGGGCCGATTCGACCGGAGATCTCTGAGCCGCGCATGAAGATCGACCGCCTGCCGGATCCGGACGCGCTCGACGCCGAGCGCTGGAACGGGCTGCTCGATCGGAGCCGCGTGCCCGCGCTCTTCCTGACGTGGCAGTGGCAGACCGCGTGGCGCCGCGCCTTCACGGGAGGCCGGGCGCTGCAGCTCCTCACCGCGAGCGACGACGACGGCACCCTGGTCGGCCTGCTCCCGCTCTACGAGGAGTCGCCGGGGTGCCTGCGCATCCTCGGGGGCGTGGACGTCTCCGACTATCTCGACGTGATCGCGGTGACGGATCGGGAGGAGGAGATCTGGCGCGCGCTGCTCCGCCACCGCGCGGGCCGACCCGAGCTGTGGGATCTGCACGGCATCCGCGCCGCCTCGCCCACCGCGACGCTCGTGCCCGCGCTCGCGCCGGCGAGCGGGCTGGCCGCGGTGGTCGCGCGGGAGGACCGCTGCCCGGTGCTGGCCTTGCCCAAGAGCTGGGACGACTACCTCGCGCGCCTGTCCGGCAAGGATCGGCACGAGCTGCGCCGCAAGATGCGGCGGCTCGACCGGGAGCTCCCGGGCGCCGGCGTGCGCTCGCACGCGGCGCCCGAGGGCTGGGACGAGGCGCTCACGCGCTTCCTCACGCTCCACCGCCTCTCCAAGGTGGGCAAGGCGCGCTTCATGGACGAGCGCATGGAGAGCTTCTTCCGCTCGGTGACCCTCGAGCTGGCCCGCGCGGGCTGGGCGCGGCTCTGG
>DATMMH010000150.1:0-28952 GCA_035569855.1 Candidatus Dormiibacterota bacterium | reverse complement strand
CAGCGTGGGAGTGAGGATCTGCCGCCGCCGGGCGAGCGGCAGCGCGCGCCACCGCTCCATCCCCAGGCGCGCGCCGAGCCGGCCTACCAGCGCGCTCATCGTCAGGCTTTCTGCGGGGCTCGGACGCCCAAGAGCCCGCTGGGCCGCAAGACCATCACGATGATCAGGATCGAGAAGATCATCACGTCCGTCCACTTCACGCCGAGGAGCTGGCCGCCGAGGGACTGAGTGAGCCCGATGCAGAGACCGCCCAGCACCGCGCCCGGGATGCTGCCGATGCCCCCGAGCACCGCCGAGGTGAAGGCGCGCAGCCCGGTGGTGTAGCCGATGTAGTAGCCGGTGAAGCCGTAGTAGAGGCCGAAGAAGAGGCTGCCGGCCCCGGCCAGCGCCGAGCCCAGGAAGAACGTGAGCACCACCACCCGGTCCACGTCGATGCCCATCATGCGGGCCGCGTCGGCGTCCTGCGCGGTGGCGCGCATCGCCTTGCCGAGCGTGGTTCGCTTGACGAGGTGCGACAGGATCACCATGAGGACCAGCCCCACCACGAACAGCACGAGCTGCTTGAACGTGATCTCGGCGGTGCCGAGGAGCGGCCAGCGCCAGTTCGGCAGGAGCGAGGGGAAGCGCTGCGCCTGGGGGCCCCAGGTCAGGAGCATGAGGTTGATCAGGATGAAGGCCACCCCGATCGTGGTGATCATCGGCGCGGTCCCCGAGACGTTGCGCAGCGGGCGGAGACAGAGCCGCTCGATGACCACCCCGAGGAGACCGGTCGTGGTCATGGTGGCCACGAAGAGCACCACCAGCGTGGCGACCAGCGCGAGCCCGGTCAGCGACCGGGAGACCGCGGTGACCCCCATGAGGTTCAGCACCGTGAGCCCCACGAAGGTGCCGGTCATGAAGACACTGAAGTGGGAGAAGTTGATCAGCTCGATGATGCCGTAGACCATCGTGAAGCCGAGGGCGAGCAGCGCGTACATCATGCCGAGCGCGAGCCCATTGACGACCTGCTGGAGGATGACGTCCAGCCCGTTCATGCCCGACCGCTCATGGCCGCACCGTCATGCGAGACGCTCCCCGGACCGGCGCTCGCGACGCGCCGGTCCGGGGATCCGGATATCTCGGCCTATTTCTCGGGCGCCACGCCGACGTACTTGATCTCGCCGTCCCGCCACTGATAGATCGAGACGGTCCGGGTCAAGATGTCGCCGTTGGCGTCGAACGCGATCGGGCCCTGGATCGAGGTCATCTTCGTCGTCTGGATCGCGTCCCGCAGGTTGCTACGGGTGATCGGCTTCTTGGCGGCGGCGGTGCGGCCGATCGCGTCGGCGATCACGAGGACCGCGTTGTAGGAGGTGATCGCGTAGTTCGTGGGCTCGCGCTTCATGTCCGACTTGAACTTGGTCACCCACGCCTCCAGCTTCTGGGAGGTCACCAGCTCCGGCGAGGCCTGCGAGCAGAACCAGCCCTCGACCGACTCCTTGCCCGACTGCTTCGGCCAGGAGAGATCGTACACGCCGTCCGAGCCCGCCTTGATCACCCGCGGCATCACCTCGTAGCCCTGCGTGGCGAGCTTGGCCGCGGCCTGCATGACGCCGCCGTAGTAGAGCCCGTCCGGGTTGAGGCCCTTGATCTTGGTCAGGATGGTCTTGTAGTCGGCCTCCTTGGGGTCGAGCCGGTCCCGCCCGAGGATCTTGACCCCGAGCTCCTCCGCTCGCTTCTGGAAGCTGTCCGCGATGCCCACCCCGAAGGCGCCGCCGTCGTCCAGCACGTAGACGCTCTTCACCTTCTGGGCGTGGACGAGGTAGTTGGCCATGTTCGGGCCCTGGAAGGCGTCGGTGGTCACGGTGCGGAAGTAGACCGCCTTGCCCTTGGGCCGGTACTGGGATTGGAACTTGGGATCGGTGATGTCGGGGTTGGTCGAGCTGGGGGTGATCGTGGCCATGTCGGCCTCTGACAGAATCGGCGAGATCGCCTTGCCCTCGCCGCTCATGTTGGGCCCGACCGCGGCGAGCACCAGGCTGTCCGCGATGAACTTCTTGTAGTTCGTCGCCGCCTGGGCCGGATCGTACTGGCCGGCCGCCGGGGTAGCGCTGTCGAATACCACGGCCTCGAGCTTGTAGCCGGCCGCTCCGCCCTTGGCGTTGATCTCGGCGATGGCCATCTGGGCGCCCTTGAGGATCGCGTCGGCGCCGTCGGCGTCCGCACCGGTCAGGGGCAGCGACAGGCCGATCTTCACGACCTTGCCCTGGGCGGTCGAGCCTCCCGGCAGGCCCGCGAGCATCGACACGAGAGCAAGGAGAGCGATTCCGGCCACGAGAATGCGTCGATTCATGGTGTCTCCTCCGGAGCGATGGTGTCGGGCCTCACAAGCTGCCGCGGAGTCTAGCACGCTACATCGCCTTCCAGTCACCCGCCCGCTCGAAGGCGTGGGCCGCCCGGTAAATGGTGGGCTCGTCCCAGTGCTTGCCCACCAACATCACGCTCACCGGGAGGCCGTCGGCCATGCCGCACGGAACGGCCATCGCCGGATGATGCGTGATGTCGAAGGGCGCGGTGTTGGTGATCATCTCGAGCGCCCGCCCGACGATCTCCTCGCGCGGCGCCCCCGGGCCCGGCATCGGCTGGGCCTTCATCGGGGTGGTGGGCATCAGCAGGAGGTCGCAGTCGGCCAGCGCCGCGTCGTACGCGGCGGTGAGGCGGCGGGTGATGTTCATGGCCTTGCCGTAGTAGCGCGAGCCGTGCTGCTGGTGGATGTAGGTCCCGAGCATGGTGAAGAGCTTGGTGGTCTCCGACAGCTCGTCGGCCCGCTGGCGCCATCCGCGCTGGAAGTCCATGAGGCTGGTCACGTAGAGGTCCTGCCGGCTCACCCCGTAGCCGTCGCCCCACATCATGGTCTGGGTCAGCCCCTCGATGCCGATGGGCAGCCAGAGCGCGCCGGCCAGGAGATGCGCGGGGATCGAGACGTCGCTGACCGTGGCTCCGAGGCGCTTGAACAGATCGGCGGCCTGACGGACCTTGGCGTCCACCACCGCCTCGGACTGCGGCAGGCCGAACCCCTCCTTCACCACCCCGATACGCAGGCCCGGGGCGCCGCCGCC
This sequence comes from Candidatus Dormiibacterota bacterium, assembly GCA_035569855.1. Taxonomy (GTDB): domain Bacteria; phylum Methylomirabilota; class Methylomirabilia; order Rokubacteriales; family CSP1-6; genus CAMLFJ01. The sequence goes on along the minus strand of DATMMH010000150.1, from coordinate 25,854 downwards.
CAGGAGCTGGGTGTAGGGCTGCACGCGCGGGGCGTACTGGCGGGGATCGTAGCCGTCGGGTCCCGCGATCGCCTCGAGCAGCAGCGCGTTGTCGGCCACGCTGGCGGTCATCGGCCCGGTGTGGTCCACGTAGATCTCGATCGGCATGATGCCGGTGTAGGGCACGAGGCCGTGGGTGGGCTTCATGCCGTAGATGCCGCAGAACGAAGCGGGCATCCGGATCGAGCCGCCCTGGTCGCCGCCGATCGCCATGTCGGCTTCGCCGAGCGCCACCAGCACCGCGCTCCCCGACGAGGAGCCGCCCGCCGAGTAACCCTTCCGATAGGGGTTGTGCACCGGTCCGGTCGCATTGGTGTGGCTGCCCCCGGAGAGGCAGTAGTACTCGCAGTGGGCCTTGCCGAGGATGGTCCCGCCCGCGTCCAGGATGCGCGTGACCACGGTGGCGTCCACCTCCGGCATGTAGCCCTCGAGGGTGGACGCCCCGTTCATCATCGGAACCCCCGCGACCATCACGTTGTCCTTGATCACCACCGTCTTGCCCTTGAGTCGGCCTTGGGGCGCGCCCTCGATCCGGCTCTTGTAGTACCAGGCGTTGTACGGGTTCTCCTCCGGCTGCGGGCGCTGGCCCGGGGTGCGCGGATACTTCACCGGGGGCAGGTTGTCCGGGAGCTGATCGACCACGTTGTAGCCGTCGATGCTCGGCTTCATCAGAGCGAGGAACGAGGCGGCGTCGGCGTCGGTCAGCGACAGGTTCATCTGATCGGCGATGCGCTTGAGCTGCTCGGCGGTGGGCAACGAGACGGGCATGATGTCCTCCTCGGTTGGACTAGACGAGCTGGCCGGCGGGCCGGCTCGCCGCGGGCGCGGCCGGCGCGGCGGTGTGGCCGGAGTAGAGATGGCACGCCGTGAAGTGACCGGGACGCACCTCGCGCAGCTCCGGCTCCACGTCGCGGCAGACGTCGCCGATGTAGGCCTGGCAGCGGGTGTGGAAGCGGCAGCCGCTCGGCGGGTCGAGCGGGCTCGGGATCTCCCCGCGCAGGATGATCTGCTCGCGCTCCCGCTCCACGTCGGGATCGGGCGTCGGGATCGCGGAGACCAGCGCCCGGCTGTAGGGGTGCAGCGTCTCGCGATAGAGATCGGCGGTGTTGGCCACCTCGACGATCTTGCCGAGATACATCACCACCACCCGGTCGCTCAGGTACTCCACCACGCTCAGGTTGTGGGTCACGATGAGGATGGTCAGGTTGAACTCGCGGCGGATGTCCTTCAAGAGGTTGAGAATCTGCGCCTGCGCCGAGACGTCCAGCGAGGAGACCGGCTCGTCGCAGAAGATGAACTTCGGATTGAGGGCCAGGGCGGCCGCGATGCCCACCCGCTGGCGCTCGCCCCCGCTGAACTCGTGCGGATACCAGCTCGCCTGGTAGCGCGAGAGGCCGACCAGCTCCAGGAGCTCGCGGATCCGGGCATCGCGCGCCGGCCCCGGATAGACGTTCTGGATGCGCATCGGGTAGCCGATGATCGAGCCGACCGTCATCCGCGGATTCAGCGACGAGTACGGGTCCTGAAAGACCATCTGGACCTGCCGCCGGTAGGTCCGCTCCTCCTCGAACTGGATCCCGCCGATCGACCTGCCCTCGAAGCGGATGTCCCCCGACGTCGGCGTGATCAGCTTCATGATCATCCGCCCGGTGGTGGTCTTGCCGCACCCGGACTCGCCCACCAGGCCCACCGTCTCCCCGCTCCGGATGTCGAAGCTGATGCCGTCCACCGCGCGTACCGCCGCGGGCGGCCCGCTCGCCCAGAACCCCCGGCGGACCGGGAAGTGCTTCACGAGATCGCGGACCTCCAGCAACGGCATCGACGCGGGATCGGGGCTCGGCATACTCAGTCCTCCGGGAACAGGCAGCGGACGGCGCGCCCGTCGCCGCTCTCGACCAGCGGCACCTCTGTCGTCCCGCACTCCGCGCGGGCCTTGTGGCAGCGCGGGGCGAACGGGCAGCCGGCGGGCAGGTTCGCGGGATCGGGCGGGCGGCCCTCGATGGGCATCAGCCGCTGCTCCGGGCGTCCCAGCTTGGGCAGCGCGTCGATCAGCCGACGCGTGTAGGGGTGGCGCGGGTGCTTGAGCACCCCGTAGACCGGGCCCTGCTCCATCACCTCGCCCGCGTACATGATCACCACGCGGTCGCAGAGCTTCGCCACCACGCCCAGGTCGTGGGTGATCCACAGCACGCCCATTCCGAGCCGATCGCGGAGCTGCTTCACGAGGTCGAGGATCTGGATCTGGATGGTCACGTCGAGCGCGGTGGTCGGGTTGTCGGCGATCAGCAGGGCCGGATCGCAGGAGAGCGCGATCGCGATCATCACCCGCTGCTGCATGCCGCCCGACAGCTCGTGCGCGTAGTTGTCGAGCCGCCGCTCCGGATCCGGGATGCCGACCAGCCGCAGCAGCTCGCCCGCCTTCTTCCGGGCCTCCCGCTTGGACAGCCCCTTGTGGAGGATCAACGTCTCGCCGATCAAGTTGCCGACCGTGTAGGCCGGGTCCAGGGAGTTGAGCGGGTCCTCGAACACCATCGAGACGGTCTGGCCGCGCAGCTCCCGCATCTGGCGGTCGCTCTTGGTGAGCAGGTCCTCCCCGCTGAAGAGGATCCGGCCGCGCTCGATGCGCCCGGGGCTGGGGACGAGTCGCAGGATGGAGAGACAGGCCACGCTCTTCCCGGCGCCCGACTCTCCCGCGATCCCCACGATCTCCCCGCGCTTGATCGCGAACGAGACCCCGTTGACCGCGCGCACCGTCTTGTTCTTGAGGTGGAAGTGGGTGTGGAGGTCGTCGACCTCCAGCAGCGCGTCGCTCACGGCCGGGCTCACTTGCGAAGCTTCGGATCGAGCGCGTCGCGCAGACCGTCCCCGACGATGTTGAAGGACATCGCGACCAGGATCAGCATGATCCCCGGCACCGCCGAGACGTGGGGCGCCACCGAGAGGAAGTTGCGCCCGTCCGAGCACATGATGCCCCAGTCCGGCCGGGGCGGCGTGATGCCGAGCCCGAGGAAGGACAGCCCGGCCCCGAGCACGATCAAGATGCCCACCAGGGTGCTGCCGTAGACGATCACCGGGGAGAGCGTGTTGGGCAGGATGTGGTGGAACAGGATCTGGCTCGGCCGCGCCCCCGACACCCGCGCCTGGTCCACGAACAGCTCGCTCTTCACGGTGACGGTGGCCATGTAGGCGACCCGGGAGATGTACGGGATCAGCACGATGGTGAGCGAGAGCATCACGTTGAGCATGCCGGGGCCCAGCACCCCCGCGATCGCCACCGCCAGCAGCACCGCCGGGAAGGCGAAGAACACGTCGAGGGTACGCATGATCACCATGTCGACCTTGCCCCCGAAGAAGCCCGCCACCAGCCCCAGCAGCACGCTGATCAGGCTCGCCACCGTCACCGGCAGCAGGGCGATGATGATCGAGACCTGGCCGCCCCAGATGAGCCGGCTCAGGATGTCGCGCCCCTGCCCGTCCAGGCCCAGCAGGTGCCCGGGCGTGCCGACGGGAGCCAGGCGCAGGGCGTTGTCGCCCACCGTCGGGTCGTAGGGGCTCAGCACCGGGGCCAGCGCCGAGATCAGGCACACGAGCCCGATCAGCACCGCCGCGCCCACCGCGAGGTGGTCCCGGCTGAAAGCCTCCCAGAAGATCCGCCACTCCGAGGGCCGGCGAAACATCTGGGCCTCGGCGGCGTCGAGGGGCAGCGCCCGCCCTTCGACCGGCTCGTCGTTCACGGGCAGATTCACGACGCTCATCGCGCGCCTCCTCAGGCCCGACGGATCCGGGGATCGAGGGCCGCGACGACGACGTCGGTCCCGAGATTGACCAGCACGAAGACGAAGGTGGTCACCAGCACCGCGGCCTGCACCACCGGCAGGTCGCGCGCCACGATCGAGCTGTAGATCTGCAGTCCGATGCCCGGCCACGAGAAGACCACCTCGGTGAACAGCGCTCCGCCCATGAGATAGCCGACCTGCAGCCCCACGATGTTGATGATGGGCGGCAAGGCGTTCTTCATCCCGTGGCGGAGTATGATGTCGCGCTCGGACAGCCCCTTGGCGCGCAGCGCGGTGATGTAGTGCTTGCGGATCACGTCCAGAAAAGACGAGCGGACGAGGCGCGCGATGATGGCGGCCGATACCGAGGCGGTGGTGATCGCGGGCAGCACCATATGGTGGATCAGATCGCCGAAGGTCTTCTGCGAGGCCCGCATCGAGTACATCCCGGTGGCGGGGAACCAGCCGAGATAGAGGGCCAGCACCACCATGAGGATGAGGCCCAGCCAGAACGCGGGGGTGTTGGCGACGATAAGGGTCAGGGACATGCTGATGCGGTCGAACCACGAGTACTGGCGGGTGCCGGAGACGATGCCCACCCCGAGGCCGATCACGATGCAGATCACCAAGCTGCCGGCGGTAAGCAGGACCGTGTTCCAGAACTTGGGCCAGACCAGCTGCGCGACCGGCACGTTGACCGCGATCGACGTGCCGAAGTCGCCCTGCACCACCTTCCACAGCCAGCGCACGTACTGCACGTAGAACGGGCGGTCGAGGCCGAGGGACTTCCGGACCATCTCGATCTTCTCGGTGGTGGCGGCGGGGCCGAGGATCGCCTCCGCCGGATCACCCGGAATGAGCTTCATCATGAGGAACACCACGATCGACACCCCGAGCAGGACGGGCACGATCGTCGCGACGCGGTAGACGAGGAACTTGAGCATGGCGAGATGTCAGCCCGGGAGGCTCACGCCTCCCGGGCCGACGCGGACGCTCACGCGAGCCAGACCGTGGTCATGTCGTACCACTCCTCCGGCGCGTGCACGAAGCCCTTCACCTTGGGGCTCAGCATGAGCGGCGCGAGGTCGTTGATGATCGGCACCGCGGGGGCGTCCTCCTTGAGCTTCTGGTTGATCTTCCGGTAGAGGGCGGCCCGCTTGCCCTCGTCCATCTCGGCCCGCGCCTGGTTCAGCATCGCGTCGGCGCCGGTGTAGTAGCCGCCGTTCTGGCCGACCCCGCCCGCGGGCGCGATGTGCGACGAGTTGGTGACGATGTCGAGCCAGTAGTCGCTCGTCATTCCCCAGCTCATCTGCTGGCCACCGACCTTGTTGGAGGCGTCGTCCATGCCCTTGATCCAGTACCCGATGTAGGTGATCCACTCGTACGTGCGCAGCTTCATCCGGATCCCGATCTTGGCGAGGTCGCGCTGGATCCACTCCGCCATCGGCACCGGAATCAGCTGCCCGCTGCCGTCGACCGATGTCTGCCACACCGTCTCGAAGCCGTTGGGGAAGCCGGCCTCGGCGAGGAGCTTCTTGGCCTGCGCGGGGTCGTAGGGATAATCCTTGAAGTTCGGGTCGTAGGAGGGGCAGCACGGCGCCTGGAGGCCACGCGCGGCCACCGCCGTCCCCTTGAGGAGCTGCTTCGCCATGCCCTCGCGGTCGATGGCCATGTTGATGGCCCGACGCACGCGGATGTCCTGGTAGTTCTTGTCGCGGAGATTGAAGGCGAAGTACCAGACGTGGGGTGCCGGCCCCTGCTCGAGCCTGAAGCCCTTGGTCTTGAGCTCCGCGATGCCGTCGGGATGCGGCACGTAGATCATGTCGACCTCGCCGGCCTGCAGCGCGGTCATGCGCGCCGCCGGCTCGGGCATGGGCCGGTCGATGATCCGATCGAGGTACGCCGGCGTGCCCCAGTAGTTGGGGTTGCGCTCGGTGACCACCTTCTCTCCGCGTACGCGCTCCACGAAGCGGAAGGGTCCGGTCCCGGTCGGGTGCTCGGCGATGCCCTCGTTGCCGTACTTCTTGAGCGCGGTGGGGCTGATGAAGACCGCGGCGCCGCCGCCGCCCTGGACGAGCTGGCGGAGGAAGTCGCCGTACGGCTCGCGCAGGACGATCTGCACGGTGCCCTCGTCGGGCGTCTTCACCTCCTTGAGGAATTGCCAGATCCACGTCGTGTAGGCGTTGGCCCGCGCGTAGAACTGGGGCACGTCCTTCGCCGCGCAGCGGTCGATGTTGTACTTCACCGCCGCCGCGTCGAACGGCGTGTCGTCGTGGAACTTGACGCCCTTGCGCAGCTTGAAGGTGTAGGTCAACGAGTCCTTGGAGACGTCCCACGAGGTCGCGAGCTTGGGGATGAGCTTCGGATAAGGCACGTTGGCCTGGGTGAGATCCTCGTCGATCAACCCCTCGTGCATCTGCTTGCTGACCCGCCACGTCACCCAGCCGCCCGCGCTGTGGGGGTCGAGGATGTCGAGCTCGCTCTCCTTGGCGATGACGAGCGTGCCGCCCTTCTTCGGGGTCCCCTGCGCGCGGGCCGGGGTGGCGAGGCCGAGGGAGCCCAGGAGGTGCGCGGCGGCGGCGCTCGCTCCGATCAGCGCGCTGCGGCGGAGCAGCTCACGCCGGCTGAGTCGGCCCTCGACGAACGCGGCCTCGAGTGTCTCGAACGTGTTCCGATCTTCCTCCATGACACCCTCCCTGCCCGGGCGCCCGCATGAGCGAGCCCAGGCCTGCAAATGAAATGGGCACCGCATCGTTGCGAGCAAGCCGCGCTGTGCTGCTGTTGTTCGGGGGGTGAGTCGAAGAGGAAAACCCCTCGAGCGTCGTTGGATGGGCCGATCAGTACACCCGGCCCCGAGGGGTTGTCAAGGGCCACGGAGCGGCGCGACCGGAACGAGCGCCGCGCGAGGGAGGGAGCGGGCTACCGCGAGACGGCCGGTACGGGAGACTGCGGTCGCGGCTGCTCTTCCTGGGCCTGGCCGATGATCTCTGCGCCACTCCGCGCGTAGTAGTTGAGCACGACGGACACGGCGGCGAGGAAGCCGGCCAGGAGGGCGAGCCGGACCCACCGACGGTACGAAGCGGAGCCGCCGGGCGTCGGTCTCTCGAAAGGACCCATGGATACTATCCTCCCATGGTCCGATTTTTTGTCCGAGGGCGATCTGATACGATGGCAGCCGCCCGCGGACAATGAAAACACTCAAGATCGACAACGTCGCCCAGGCCTATCTCGACCTGCTCGAGGACCGGGGCGTGGAGTTCTTCTTCGCCAACGCGGGAACCGACTTCGCGTCGCTGGTGGACGCCTTCGCCCGCCGCGACGCCGACGGCAAGCGCGCGCCGCGCCCGATCGTGGCCCCGCACGAATCGGTGGCGGTCGGCATGGCCCACGGGGTCTGGCTCGCCACCGGGCGCCCGCAGGCGGTGATGGTGCACGTGACGGTGGGTACCGCCAACGCCACCTGCGCGGTCATCACCGCGGCGCGCGCGCAGGTGCCGATCCTCATGAGCGCGGGGCGCACGCCGATCACCGAGGACGGCCTGCCGGGCAGCCGCGACCTCTACATTCACTGGGCGCAGGAGAGTTTCGACCAGGGCGCGATGCTGCGCGAGTACGTGAAGTGGGACTACGAGCTGCGCACGCCGAGCCAGCTCGAGGTGGTGGTCGACCGCGCGCTCGAGCAGATGCTCGTCGAGCCGCGCGGGCCCGTCTATCTCACCCTGCCGCGCGAGGTGCTGGCCACCCCCCTCGAGTCGCTCACCATCACCTCTCCCGCGCGACGGCAGCCCGCCGGTCTGCGATATCCGGATCCCGCGCGCGTGGAGGAGGCCGCCCGCCTGCTCGCGGCTGCGGCGCGCCCGCTGATCCTGGTCTCGGGCGCCGGTCGCGATCCCGCGGCGGTGACCGGCCTGGTGGCTCTCGCGGAAGCGGGCGGCATCGGTGTGGTCGAGGTGGATCCGACCCACGTGAACTTCCCGCAGAGCCATCCGCTCCACGTCGGCTTCACGCAGCCCTCGGGCACCGACGCGGCGCTGGGCCTAGCCGACGTCATCCTGGTCGTGGACGCCGACGTGCCCTGGTATCCGGCGCTGGCCCGGCCGGCCGACGACGCCACCGTCATCCATCTGGCCGTCGATCCCACGTTCGCCCGATATCCGATGCGGAGCTTCCCGTGTGATCTCTCGATCGCCGCGCATCCCGCCGCAGCCCTGCCCCTGCTCGCCGAGGCGGTGCACCGCCGGGTCACGCCCGCCACGCTGGCGGCCCGTCGCGCCGCCGTCCTGGAGGCGCACCGGAGCCGGCGGGCGCGCTGGGAGGCGGAAGCCCTGGCCCAGCGGCAGTGGCCGCGCCCGGGCTTCGCCTGGGTGATGCGCTGCCTCCAGGGCCTGCTCGACGACTCCACGGTGGTCGTCAACGAATACCCGATCGACCGGCGCTATCTCGCCTTCGACCGGCCGGGGAGCTTCTTCGGTCAGCCGCACTCGAGCGGGCTCGGCTGGGGGCTGCCGGCCGCGCTGGGCCTCAAGCTCGGGGCGCCGGACCGGACGGTGATCGCGGCGCTCGGCGACGGCGCCTATCTCTTCAACGAGCCCGCGGCCTGCCACCTGGTCAGTCGCCAGCAGGGTCTGCCGATCCTCAGCGTGATCTTCAACAACCAGCAGTGGGAGGCGGTGAAGCAGAGCACGCTCGCGGTCCACCCGGACGGCTGGGCCAAGTCCACCGGGCGCTTCCCGCTCACCGATCTCGGGCCCGCGCCGCGCTACGAGGAGATCGTGCGGGCTTTCGACGGCCACGGCGAGCGGGCCGAAACGCCGGAAGAGGTCGAGCCCGCCCTGCGCCGCGCGCTCGTGGCGGTGCGCGCGGGCCGGCAGGCGGTGGTCAACGTGCTCTGCGGGCGCGGTCGCGAGTAGGCCGCGCCGGGCCCGGGGATCGAGGCCGGCGCGGCGCCCTCGAGATTGCTCGGCTCAGACCGAGCCGGCGAAGAGACTCTTCTTGATGATGGCGTGGACGCCCCAGTTGCCGTCCACCACCTGGGTGATGCCGAAGTCGACCGCGACCGACATGAGCGAGATCGCCTCGTCCTCGCTCAGCCCCTTGGTGGTCATGAGGAAGTGCCGCATCTTCTTGAACGCGTCCTTCATGGCCAGGTCCACCGAGGACTTCTCGTAGATCTTCGACTGGGCGTCGGCCCCCAGCTCGGCCAGGTAGTTGGCGTAGCTGAAGCCGTGCAGCACCCACTCGTCCTGCGTCTCCAGCAGCGGATAGGCGAGCGACTCGAGCGCGGTGCCGGGCAGGCTCGCCTTCTTGTGCAACACGAGCTGGAAGGTGCCGGTGAGCGAGCACTCGATCGCGGTGCCGCACAGCTCGGAGTCGCCCTGCGAGGCGTGGGAGTCTCCCGCGGAGAGCAGCGCGCCGGGCACCGCCACCGGGTAGTACATGGTCGCGCCCTTGCCGATCCGCCAATCGTCGATGTTGCCGCCGACGTAGTTGGGCGGGATCGAGTCCACCATGTCCGCCTCGGCCGGGGCCAGGCCCAGCACCCCGAAGTGCGGGCGGATGGGGATACGGACGTTCTTGAGCACGCCGTGGTTCTCCTGGATGGTGGCGTGGTTCACCGGCACGCCCGGGTAGTCGATGGTCTTGTGCACGACCCCGAACGGATCGGTCTGGGGCACCCAGCGGAAGTTGTAGAGTGCCTTGGCCCAGTTGCGCTCGCCGGAAATGTCCACCTCGTAGATCGTCACCACCTCGCGCGGCTTCGGCTCGGTCAGCAGCTCCTTGTAGTGGAAGCCCCACCACGCGGCCGCGTTGCTGCCGAAGCTCTTGCCCTTGTACTGCGGGTTCGCGCAGGGGCGCGGCTTCACGTCGACGATGCGGACCTCGAGGATGTCGCCCGGCTCGGCGCCGCGGACGGCCACAGGCCCGGTGCAGATGTGCACGCCGAGCCCCTCGCCCGCCCCGCGCCCGAAGAGGGTCGGCTGCATGGGCCCGGCCCCGCGCCGGTCCACTCCCTTGCGCTGCCGGTCCCAGAAGAAGACCGACTCGGCGCCCGGATCGCCGGTGACCATGCGCGAAGCGTCGTCGTTGGCGTGGTGGGTCAGCGCCTCGATCGTCACGAAGTCCCCGGAGGCGACCTCGACGACCGGCTTCAGGGACTTGCTGAAGTAGCCCCAGTGCACGGTCTTGTCGGTGGCGGGCACGTGGTAGTGGTTGGTGGTGCCGGGTACGCGGCCCGGCTGCATGGTCTGGGCGTAGGCGGCGGCCGCCGTCATCCCCGCGGTGGCGGCCGCGGTGCCCGCCATCAGCGTGCCCTTGAGGAAGTCGCGCCGGTCGACGGCGCGCGCCGGCTCGGCGGCCGGGGTGGATGGGGTCTCCTGATCGTCCATGGCTTCCGCTCCTCGCTCAGACAGCGTGGTGACCCTTCGGCTCGTCGGTGAGGGTCGTGAGCGTCGATGCTCGGGAGGCGCCACGGCGCGCCGCCGCGAGTCTAACGGCGCCCGACACGCGGCGTCAAGCGGCGCGGCGGGGCTTCCGGAGGCGCTCGGCGAGCAGGTAGACCGCGGGCAGCGCGAGCAGGGTGAGCACCAGCGTCGCGACGAGGCCACCCACCACTACCGTGGCGAGCGGGCGCTGGATGTCGGAGCCGATCCCATGGGCCAGCGCGGCCGGCAGCATGCCGAGCACCGCCACCACGATCAGCACGAGCCGCGGCCGGAACTGCACCCGGGCCCCCTGGACCACCGCCTCGGCGAGCGGGAGGCCGACGGTGGTGCGCCGGGTATTGATGTCCGCGATGTAGAGGAGCCCGCTCATCACCGCGACCCCGAAGAGTGAGACGAACCCGACCGCCGCGGACACGCTCAGGTTGATGCCGCGCAGGTAGAGCAGGATGAGCCCGCCCGCCATCGAGAACGGCACGTTGAGCAGCACCAGGAGGGAGTCGAGCATGGAGCCGAAGGTTATGAACAGCACCAGGAAGATGATCGCCACCGTCAGCGGCACCACCACCGACAGCCGGTCGCGGGCCCGCTGGAAGTTCTCGAAGTAGCCGCCCCAGGTCACCCGGTAGCCGGGCGGCAGCACGACCTCGCGGGCGAGCTTGGTCTGGGCCTCGGCCACGAAGCCGCCGTGGTCCCGGCCGCGGATGTTCGTGCGTACCGTCATCTGCCGCTCGTTCTCGCCGCGGGCGATGATCGTCGCTCCGTCCGCGGTGCGAATCTCCGCGAGCTGGGAGAGCGGCACCACGCCCCCGTCCTTGGTCGGGATCAGCAGCGCCGCGATCGCCTCCGGGCTGCTCCGGGCCTCCGGCACGAACCGGGCGACCACGTCGAACCGGCGGTCGCCCTCGAAGACCCCGGTGATCGGGCTGCCCCCGATCGCGAGGTCGATCACGTCCTGGACGTCGCCGACGTTGATGCCGTAGCGGGCGATCTGGAAGCGGTTCATGACGATGCGGAGCTGCGCCTGGTCCTCTTCCTGCTCGATCGACGTGTCGGCGGCGCCCCGGATCGTGCGCAACACGCCGAGGGTTCGGCCCGCGAGCTCGCGGAGCTGGGCGCGGTCCGGACCGCTGATGATCACCGCCAGATCGGCCGACGACCCGGTGGCGATCTCGGTCGAGGTGTCGATGATCGGCTGGGTGAAGTTGAGCGCCATGCCCGGGATCTCGCCGCGAAGCCGCCGTGACAGCTCGTCGACCAGCATCGGCTTGGTCCGCCCCGACTTCCAGGTGCCGTAGGGACGGAGGTCGACCAGGAACTCGTTGCGGTTCGGGCCGAAGGGATCGGTGCCGTCGTCGTTCCGGCCGGTCTGGGAGGTGACCAGCTTGATCTCCGGCGACTCGAGGATCAGCTCGCGGGCCCGCGCCGCGATCTCGGCCGACTTCTCCATCGAGATGCCCGCCGGGAGGTTGCCCCGGATCCAGATCACCCCTTCGTCGAGCGTTGGCAGGAACTCGGTCCCGAGCCGGGTGCCCAGGTAGAGGGCGCCCACCACCACGCACGCCGCCACCGCCACGGTCAGGCCCGGCCGCCGGACCGTCGCGCGAACCACGTGCTCGTAGCGGGCGGTGAGCCAGTCCAGCAGTCGGTGCGGCCGGTAGCGCCGCTGGCTCGCGAAGAGATAGGTCGCCAGCACCGGCACCACGGTCAGGCAGAGGATCAGGGACCCGAGGAGGGCGAAGCACACCGTCATCGCCATCGGGGTGAAGAGCCGGCGCTCGACCCGCTCGAGGGTGAGCAGCGGGATGTAGGCGGCGATGATGATGATCAGCGAGAACAGGATCGGCCGCTGGACCGAGCCGGCCGCGTCGCGAACGGTGTCGACGATGGAGCGCCGGCCGCCCGCCTCCGCGGCCGCCGCCTCGACCCCACGCAGGATGCGCTCGACCATCACGATGGTGCCGTCCACCAGGATGCCGAAGTCGAGCGCCCCGATGCTGAGCAGGCTCAGGGAGATCCCGCTCAGGTACATGCAGACGAACGCGAAGAGCAGCGCGAGCGGGATGGTCAGCGCGGTCAGGACCGCGGCGCGCACGTTCACGAAGAAGACGAGCAGGATCGTCAGCACGATCACGAAGCCCTCGATCAGGACCCGCGAGACGGTGTGGAGCGTGTTCTCCACCAGCTCGGTCCGGTCGTGGATCGGGACGATGCGGACGCCCTGGGGCAGGCGCGTCGCGTTGATGTCGTCGACCGCGCGGTGGATGCTCCGCAGCACCTCGCTCGGGTTCTCCCAGCGCCGCATGAGCACGATCCCCTCGACGCCCCCGCCCGGGATCCGCTGCCGGTTCAGCCCGAAGAGCCCGGTCTGGGGCAGGCTCCCCACCGTGACCCGGCCTACGTCGCGCACGAAGACCGGGACGCCCTTCTGGGAATCGAGCACGATGCCCCCGATGTCCTCGCTGTTCTGGATGAGCCCGGAGCCGCGGATGGCGAGCGACTGCTGGCCGAGCCGCAGCAGCGACCCGCCGGCGTTGCGGTTGTTGTTGCGGACCGCGTCCGCGATCTGCCGCACGCTCAGGCCGTACTTGGTCAGGGCCCGCGGATCGACCTCGATCTGGTACTGGCGCACGAGGCCGCCGAAGTTGGCCACGTCGGCCACCCCGGACACCTGCAGGAGGCGCGGGGTCACCACCCAGTCCTGCAGCTCGCGCAGCTGCATGGCGTCGTAGCCGTCGCCCTGCAGCACGTAGCGGTAGAACTCGCTGATGCCGGTGGAGAGCGGGCCCAGGCCCGGCGTGACCCCGTCGGGCAGCGTCGCGTCGCGCAGCTTCTCCAGCACCACCTGCCGCGCGAAGTAGTCGTTGGTGCCATCCTCGAAGGTCAGCTCCACGACCGAGAGGCCGAAGATGGTCCGCGAGCGCCGGGCGATGACGTTGGGCGTGTTGTTCAGCGCGCGCTCGATCGGGATCGTGACCTGCTGCTCGACCTCTTCGGCCGCGAAGCCCGGGTACTGCGTGATCACCACCACGCCCGGATCCGAGATGTCGGGGTACGCCTCGAGCTTGAGCAGGCGAAACGCCCACGCTCCCGCCACCGCCATGCCGAGAGCGGAGGCGAGCACGAGGGCCCGGTGCTCGAGGGAGAACCGGAGGAGCGCGTTCAGCATCGGGGGAGACCCGCTACTGACCCTTGAGCAGGACGGCTCCGTCCACCACCACGCGGTCCCCGGGCTCGAGCCCGCTCCGCACCGCCAGGCGGTCGCCGGTGCGCACTCCGGTGGTCACGGTCCGGCGCTCGAACTGTCCGGGGGCGCGCTCGAGGAAGACCACCGATCGCCCGTACTCCTGGATGGCCGCCGCGGCCGGCACCACCGCGGACGGGCGCATCGGCCCCGAGTGACGGACCGTCCCATACATGTCCGGGCGGAAGCGCCCCAGCGGGTTGGCCAGCTCCACGTTGACCTTGAGGGTACGCGTCTGCGCGTCGAGCACGTCCCCGATGCGGGCCACCCGACCGGTCAGTATCTCGTCCGGGAACGCGACCAGCCCGATCGTCACCGCGTCGCCCACGTGCACGAACCGGATGAACGGCTCGGGCACGTCGGCGGACAGCCAGACCGTGCTCAGATCGGCCACCGTCATGAGCGGCAGGGTGGTGTCGGTGTGGAACGAGATCGCCGCGCGGTACTCGCCGGGCGCCACGTTCACCTCGAGCACCTGCCCGGTGATGGGCGCCCGCACCGCCACCGACTGGTGGAACTCGGTGGGCCGGAGCTCGAGCACCTGGAGCTTGCGCGCCGCCTGCTCCCGCACCGCCTGCGCGATCTCGTTCGCGGAGCGCGCGGTCGCCTGGTCGTTCTGCGCCTGGAGGAGGTCCTTCTCGGCGATCGCCCGGTGCTCGTAGAGATCCACCGCCCGACGCAGGTCGCCGTCCGCCTTCTGGAGCGCCGCCTTCGTCTGGCGCTCGGTCGAGACCGCCTGCAGGAATGCCGACACCGCCGCGTCGGCGTCGGGACTGTCCATCGTAACGAGGGACTGACCCTGCTCCACCCGGTCCCCGAACTTCACCAGCACGCGCAGGACCCGTCCGCCGACCGGGGGCAGCACGCGCGAGATCCGGTTCGGGTTGATGGCCACTCGCGCGGGCGCGACCAGCTCGTCCGCCGGCATCGCGATCTGCTCGACCGCCGCGACGCGGATCTGCCGCATCTGCGGCGAGTCCGGCGGGACCCGCACGAGGTTTGTCGCGGTGTCGGCCGCGGCCGCCGGCGCGGGCGCCGCCGCCGGAGCCTCTGACCGACCGCATCCCACCAGCAGGCACGCCGAGAGCGCGGCCATCTGCATCGCTCCGTGTGCGTGTCGCATCACGAGACAACCGTAGTCCGGCCGGGCTGAAGCTCGGCTGAAATCCGCGCATCAGCCTTTTCAGGGATTCTTCAGGTCGACGCGCGCAAGATCCGGGCGTGCGAATCCTGCTCATCGACGACGATCGGAAGGGAGCCCAGCTCCTCGCCAAGGGTCTCCGCGAGGAGAGCTTCGTCGTCGACATCGGCTACACCGGCGAGGCGGGCGACGAGATGGCCACGGTCAACACCTACGACGTGATCGTGCTCGATTGGCTCCTGCCCGACAAGGACGGCATCGCGGTCTGCCGCGACATGCGGGCACGCGGCGTCTCGACGCCGGTCCTCATGCTGACCGCGCGGGACGCGCTCGAGGACCGCGTGAAGGGCCTCAACAACGGCGCCGACGACTACCTCACCAAGCCCTTCGGCTTCGCGGAGCTGCTGGCCCGTATCCACGCCCTGCTCCGGCGCTCCGACATCACGCGCCCGATGGTGCTGCGCGTGGGGGATCTGGCCCTCGACCCGACGACCCGCCAGGTCACCCGAGCCGACCGCCACGTCAACCTCACGCCGAAGGAGTACGCGATCCTCGCGATCCTGATGCGGCGGGCGGGGGAGGTCGTGGCCCGGACCCAGCTCACCGAGGGCGTGTGGGAGACCGATCTCGACACCCTGTTCAACCTGCTCGAGGTCCACGTGAGCCACCTACGCAAGAAGATCGACATGCCGGGCGCTCCCCCGCTCATCCACACCGTCCGGGGCCACGGCTACCTCGTCGGGCTCGAGCGGCCGTCCCGGTTCTAGCACTTGTAGCGTCTCCAGGCTGGAGTCGCCGCGGCTCCGCCGTCGAGCGTCGCGTTATGATGTCGGGATGGACGGCGCGCTCGACGTGCTCCTCCGCTACGGCTACCTCATGCTGTTCGGCTTCGTCCTGGCCGAGCAGGTCGGCCTGCCGATCCCCGCGGTGCCCGTCCTCATGGGCGTCGGCGCGCTGGCCGGGGCGGGCCAGATGAGCGTGGTCCCGGCGCTGGCGGCGGCACTCGTGGCCTCGCTACTGCCCGACGTGGCGTGGTACGAGCTGGGGCGCCGCCGGGGCAAGTCGGCGATCGGCATCCTCTGCCGGCTGTCGCTCGAGCCGGACTCCTGCGTACGCCGCACCGAGACCCTCTTCATGCGCCAGGGCCAGTGGGCGCTGCTCGGCGCCAAGTTCCTGCCCGGCCTCAGCACGATCGCCCCGCCCCTGGCCGGGGTCGTGGGGGTCGCCTGGGTTCCGTTCCTGCTCCTGGACAGCGCGGGCGCCCTCATCTGGGCGGGCGCCTGGATCGGCCTCGGCTACACGTCGAGCGGGCTACTCGCGCCACTCCTCGAGCTGGCCGCCCGGGTCGGCCGGTGGAGCCTGCTCGTGGCCGGCGTGGCGCTCGCCGGCTGGGTCCTCGGCAAGCTCGTCCGCCGCCAGCGCTTTCTCCGCACTCTCCGGATCGCCCGCATCGCGCCCGAGGAGCTCAAGCGGCTGATGGACGCCGGGGACGACGACTTCGTGGTGATCGACACCCGGTCGGCCCTCGACGTGGGCGCGGCTCCCTACAAGATCCCGGGCGCGCTCTGGATCGCCGCGGAGGACATCGACCGTCGCCGCGTGGAAATCCCGCTCGCCAAGAAGGTCGTCCTCTACTGCTCCTGACCCAGCGAGGCCACGAGCGCCCGGGTGGCGCTGCGATTGAAGCGGAACGGGGTCCGCTGGGTGCGGCCGCTCCAGGGCGGTCTCGCGGGATGGACGAAGGCCCGGCTCCCGATCGAG
Organism: Candidatus Dormiibacterota bacterium; assembly: GCA_035569855.1. Classification (GTDB taxonomy): domain Bacteria; phylum Methylomirabilota; class Methylomirabilia; order Rokubacteriales; family CSP1-6; genus CAMLFJ01. Next base: position 9,453 of record DATMMH010000150.1, on the reverse strand, counting down.
GAGCTGCTGGTCGCGCCGCCGCCCGTCGCGTGACCGGCGGCTTCGCCCCGCCGGTCACTCGACCGGCTGGCCGATGTCGGCTTCCAGCTGGTAGACCGCCGAGAGATACGAGCCGAGCGCCTGGAGGTGGGCCAGGGAGGTCTCCCGATAGCTCCGCTGCGCGTCGAGGAAATCGAGCAGGCTCGCGCCGCCACGGCGATACGCGTAGTCCACCGTGTCGCGCGCCCGCGTGGCCTTCGGCAGGTAGTTGTCGCGTAGCAGGACCACGCGGTCGCGCTGGGTGGCGGCCAGGGCCAGGTCGGTGTCCACCGCGGCCAGCACCTGCAAGGCGGTGGCCTCCCGCACCGCGTCCACCCGCGCCACCTCCGACTGGGTCCGGGCGATCTCGCCCTGGTTGCGATCGAAGATGCGGATGGGCATGCTGAAGCCGAATCCGATCGTGTTGTCGGGCCCGAGCCGCTGGTACTCCAGCTGCGGGGTGATGTCCCACCAGGCGTTGGCCCGCGCCAGCCGATGGTCCGCGCGCGCACGCTCCCGATCGGCCTCCGCCGCGCGCAGGTCCGGGCGATTGTCCAGCGCCGCGCGCATCAGCGCGGTCCGATCGAGCGGGATCTCCTTGAAGGCCAGCTCGCCCATCACCTCGAAATCCGGCGCGAGGTTGGTGGCCCCCGCCGCCGCCCGGAGGGCGATCTTCGCGGCCTGCAGGGTCTGCCGGGCATCGCTGGCGTCCCGCTCGAAGGTGAACCGCTGCACCTGGATGCGGAGCAGCTCGAGCTCGGAGAGATCGCCCTTCTCGACCCGTAGCCGCTGCAGCCGCTCGGTCTCGTCGAGGGTCTTGAGGTTCTGCTCGGCCAGCGCGAGCTGCTCGCGCGCGAGCAGCACCCCCGCGAACGCGCTCTTGACCGCGAGCACGGTCTGCCGGCGCACGTCGTCGAGCTGGTGCCCCGCCACCCGGGTGGCCGCCCGCGCCGAATCGAGGCGGCGCTCCCGCTTGCCGCCGAGCTCGATCGGCTGGCCCACGTTGACGGTGTACTGGACCTGGCTCGCCGACGAGGCGCCGGCGAACTGCTCGGCGAGGAAGTTCACGGTCGGATTCGGCCGCAGGCCGGCGGTGATCTCCCCCGCCCGGGTGGAGGCGAGCGACGCCGCCTGCGCACGCAGGGTGGGATTCTGCCGGAGCGCGAGCTGCAACGCCTCGTCCAGCGAGACCCGGCTCAACGGCTCCTGCGCGAGCGCCAGGAGCGGCGCTCCGAGCACGACAACCAGCGTCGACACCGCTCCTCGCGTCCACCGCATGTGATCCTCCCTGGGCCGGGAGAGACCACACCGGCCGTGAGGAGACTAGCAAAACCACCTGAAGGAATTCCGAAGATCCCGGGCTGGCCCTGGGCCGGAGGCCGGGGGCTTGACGGCCGCGGGCGGCTGTCGGACCATGAGGCGGCGAGCACGCCGCCGAGATGAGTCCCAGCCGATGAGCGACCGATCCCCCCGGGCGACCACGCTCGCGGCGCTCACCCTCGCGCTCGGAGCCCTTTTCATCGGGGCCCCGCTCGTGGCGCCCTCCGTCGCGCGCGCGGAGATCGTGCTGCCGCCGGGCTTCGCGGCCCGCGTCTACGTGACCGGCGAGGGGTTCGGCTCACCGGACGGCCCGCGCGGCCGCGGCATTCCCACCACCGCCACGTTGACGGTGGATCACACCGGCGCGCTCTACCTCGCGCGAGCCGGCCGGCGGTACAGCGGCGGCGAGTTCGAGTACCTCTCCTGCATCTACCGCATCCCGATCGGGGGCGCCCGCTTGACGCCCGCCACCGAGCCGCGTTTCTTCCACGGCCCCCCGCTCACCAATGCCCAGGTGGGCGGCGGCCGCGACGGTCGCGACCTGCTCGTGACCACCTTCGACCGCGATCGTCACGTCGGCGTCCTGTACCGCTTCGTCGATGGTCGAACCCAGTTCTTCGCGGGCGGCACACCGGGCGAGCCCGGCCTGCCCCCGCTCCTGATCCAGCCCGAGGGCACCGCGGTCAACGCGGCCGGTCACGTCTACGTCGCCGACCGCGATCGCGGCCTGGTGATCCGGCTCGACGCCTCCGGGCAGGCGCTCGACAACGTACGGGTCATCCGTCCGCGCGTGCTCGCGGTGGACGAGACCGACAACCTGTGGATCGGCGCCGACGGCAACGCGGAGGCGCCCTGGCAGGCGGGCCCGGGCGAGATCTGGCAGGTGAGTCCGGGCGGTGAGCGACGTCTCGTGCTGGAAGGGCCGATGGCGCAGGGCCTCGCCGTGGGGCCCGGCGGACTCGTCTACGTCGCGGATCGTCAGGGCGGCGAGATCTTCGCCCTCACCGCCGACGGCAGCCGCGTGAGCTTCGCGCACTTCACCGACGGTGACGCCCCGCGGGGCATCGCGTTCGTGCCGGACACCGCCGAGACGCGCGCGGCCGGACTGGCCGGCAGCCTGTTCGTCTCGGTCATCCGGAGCGGCGTCTTCGGGCTCAACGAGATCGTCCGCATCTCGGGCCCATTCCCGGAGCTGGCCCGGCCTCGCGCGCGGTAGCCGCGCCGCGAGTGGAGGGATCCCCATGACCGGATTTCGGACCTTCGCCTGCGTCGCGCTCGCGGCGGTGACCGCATCGGCCGGCTGTGCGGCCATGTCGAGAGCGGGAGGCGTCGCGTCGACTGAAATGACGCTCGACCGCATCCGGGCGACCAAGACGATCTCGATGGGCTACCGGGCCTCCTCGGTCCCGTTCTCCTACGTCGGACCGGAAGGTAAGCCCACCGGTTACTCGGTCGAGCTGTGCTCGCGGGTGGCCGACGACCTGCGCCGCGAGCTGCAGATCCCGGATCTCCAGATCCGGTGGGTACCGGTCGCGGTCGAGACGCGCACCCCCGCGCTCCTCAACGGCGCGATCGATCTCGAGTGCGGCTCGACCACCAATACCCTCTCTCGACAGGAGCAGGTGGACTTCAGCCTCACCACGTTCGTCACCGGGGGCAGCCTGCTGGCGCTGGCCGGGACCGATCCCGAGGGCGAGATCCGCGACATCCGCATCGCGGTCATCCCCGGCACCACGACCGAGCAGACCCTCAAGGACGTGATCGCCAAGCTCGGGCCGGGCGGCGTGGAGCTGATCGCGGTCAAGGATCACGCCGACGGGCTGGCCGCGGTCGAGACCAAGTCCGCCGACGCGTATGCGTCCGATCGCGCGATCCTCATCGGCTTGGTGCTGGCGACGCAGGACCCGACCCGCTTCGCCTTGATGAACCGTTACTTCTCCTACGAGCCGTACGGGCTGATGCTACGGCGTGGAGACCCGGCCTTCCGCCTGGCGGTGAACCGAGTGCTGGCGCGGCTCTATCGCACCGGGGACATCGAGCCCATCTACCGGCGGTGGTTCGGCCAGTGGGGCGCGCCCGCCAACCTGCTGGTCGCCCTCTTCGCGCTCGAGGGCCTGCCCGAGTAGCCGCTACGTCCGGAGCTTCACGCGCGGGCGCCGGCCTCGGTCATCACGCGCCGGGCCAGATCCGTGTTCACGAGCCGCGCGTAGGGCTGGCCCCGCCCGATGAAGCCGCCGTCCAGCAGGATGCGCTCGAGGTAGTCGTAGCCCTCGCGTCGCAGGAGCGGATCCCGGGCCCAGGTTCCCTGCCCGAGATACCGGGCGACGGCCCGCTCCAGGATCGGCGGCTCCGTCTCCGCGAAGAAGGGTGCGATGGCCTTGGCGATCTCGATGGCCGGGTGCGCGGCGAGCCACCGCTGCGTGTAATAGACCGCGCGGGTGAAGCGCAGGAGCAACTCGGGCTCGCGCTCGAGGAACGCGGGCGTGGTCATGTACGAGGTGAACGGCACCGGTCCGGTCGCCTCGCCCATCGACGCGACCAGGTGCGCGGCGCGCTCGGTCAGGAGCCGCTCCACCGCGGGCTGCGGCTGCTCGAGGAAATCGCCGTGACCGCCCCGGAAGGCGGCGACCGCGTCCGGACCCGGGAGCGTCCGCTCGATGCGGACCCCGGCCGGATCGACCCCGTTGCGGCGGAGCACGGTCAGCATGCACTGCCAGGGCGTCGGCGCCTCCGCGAACGAGATCACCGTCTTGCCGATCAGATCCGACCAGCGGAAGGCAGGCCGGGGCTCCCGGCTCAGGAGAAAGAAGCCGCTCCGGCTGCACACCTCCGCGAAGTGCACGATCAGCTCTCCGGACCGGTCGGCCAGATCGAAGCTTCGCATGAGCCCGCCCAGGCTGACCTGGATGTCGCCCTCGAGCAGCGCCGGAACCGTGCCCTTGCCGAAAATGGCCGCGGGCACCGCGGTGACGTCGAGGCCCTCGCCCGCGAAGTGGCCGAGGGCGACGCCCGCGGCGAGCGGGGCGTAGAACGGCGTGTGAAACGGCATCAGCACGGTGAGGGCGCGGGTCACGTCAGCTCCTCCTTGACGAAGCGGTCCACCAGCCGGCGCGCGCGGTCGGGAGAGGCCATCGTGTGCGCGCGTTGAAGCGAGCGGCCGCTCGATCCGATGTAGAACCGCTCGTACTGCTCGCCCCGGCTGCCGAGCGCGCTGCCCGCGAAGTCCCAGGCCAGGCGGAAGATCCGCACCCGCTCCTCGGCGCGCACGTCGCCGGCACCGCGCAGGTAGCGGTCGATCAGCGGGCCCAGCGCGGGGTCGCGCCGCAGCGATGCGGTGGGCCCCGCGAGCAGGTTGTGGGAGCCGAGCTCGCGGATGATCTCGTTCACCCGCGGGAACCACCGCGGCAGGAGTCCCCGTAGGGCGCGGAACGGCTCCCCGGCCGGGAACCAGATCCCGTTGCCCCAGTCGTGCGCGCCCTCCTCGGCGGCCCGGATCGCAGCGCGGGTCAGCTCCGCGTAGCTCCACATCTCGCCGAGCATCTCCTTCACCGCGGGCGTCAGGCCGTTGGTGGCCTCCGCCACGCGGGTCGCGATGCCCCAGGCGAACTCGAGCTTGGTCTGGGCGCGGATCGAGGTCTGCTGCATGAAGTTGGGCGGCCAGCTCGACGCCACCACCGTGTTGTAGACGGGCAGGTTGCCGTCGATGAAGAGGCGGTCCCGCGGCACCTCCACGTCGTCGAAGATCACGAAGGCGTCCTGCTCGTCGAAGCGGCTGGAGAGCGGGTGGTCCACCGGGTTCCGCGCGCTCATGCTGTCGCGACAGAGGAACTTGAGCCCGGGCGTGGCCATCGGGATCGAGAAGGCGAGCGCGTAGGCGTCCGCTCCCGCGGGCAGCGGAGCGGCCGGATACACCGCCAGGTCGTCCGCGAACGGGGCCAGCGTGGCCAGGATCCGCGCCCCGCGCACCACGATGCCGTGGGCGGTCTCGGCGACCTTGTGCACCGCCACGTCGTTGCCCGCGGCCGGCGCGTCGCCCCACGCGCGGTCCACCGTCGGATGGATGAGGGTGTGGGTCAGGCAGAGGTCGCGCCGGGCCAGCATCTTCTGATACGCGACGAGGTTGGCGGCACCGCGCTCGTTGCGGTTGATGGCCCACTCGTCGTCGCGCCCGGCGAACCCCGCGAACGTGATGTTCAGGTAGTCGGGCGTGCGCCCCATGATCCCGACGCTCCACTCCGCGATCCGCTCGAGACAGGCGTGGCGCCGGGCCAGGTCCGCCCGCGAGCGCGGGATCAAATGGCTCACGTTGATCGGCTCGCCGGTCTCGGGATCCGGCATGAGACAGACCGACGCGGCTTCGTGCTGCAGATCGAACAGCGACCCGAGGAAGCGCGCCGCCCCCGCGAAGAGCGGATACGCCGCAACGTCGGCGACCCGCTCGTCGCCCACCCAGATCTGGCGGTCGTCCCGGAGGCCCTGGAGGAATTCCTTGCCCGTCCGTGCCGGCATGGCGTCTGGGCGCCCATGGTAGCACCGCGGTGCGGCGCCCTGTGAGACCATGGCGGGGCCATGGACGTGGTTGTCATCGGCGCGGGTATCGGCGGCCTCACCGCGGCGCTCAGCCTGGCGCGGGCGGGCATCGCGGTACGCGTCTTCGAGCAGGCCCCCGCCCTGCGCGAGGTCGGCGCGGGCATCCAGCTGGCCCCGAACGCCACCCGCATCCTCCATCGCCTCGGTCTGGCCGGAGCGCTGGCCCGGGTGGCGGTCCGGCCCGCACGGTCGGAGATCCGCCGCTGGGACGACGGGCGCATCCTCTGGAGCCAGCCGCTCGGTGACGTCGTCGAGCGGCGTTTCGGCGCGCCCTACTATCATCTCTATCGCCCGGATCTCCTGGCCGTGCTCGCCGACGCGCTGCCGCCGGGCGTCCTCACCCTCGAGCGCCGATTCATCGGGCTCACCGAGCGGGACGCCGACGTCGAGGTCCACCTGGCCGACGGGGGCTCGGTGCGCGCCGACGCCGTGGTCGGTGCCGACGGGATCCACTCCGCGGTGCGGGCGGCCCTCTTCGGCCCCGAGTCGCCCCGCTTCTCGGGCAGCACCGCCTACCGGGGCCTGGTGCCGGTCGAGCGCCTCGCCCACCTCGACCTGCCGCGACAGGGCTACGCCTGGCTCGGCCCGGATCGGCACTTCGTCCACTACTACGTCGCGGGCGGGCGGCTCATGAACTTCGTGGCGGTGTGCCCGGCCGGCGACTGGCGGGTGGAGTCGTGGTCGGCCCGCGGCCGGGTGGCCGACGCCCTCGGGGAGTTCTCGGGCTTCCATCCGCTGGTGCGCGAGATCATCGGCTCGGTGGACGAGACCTACCGCTGGGCGCTCTACGATCGCGAGCCGCTCGACCGCTGGACGGTGGGGCGGGCGACACTGCTGGGCGACGCCGCGCACGCGATGCTCCCGTTCCTCGCGCAGGGCGCCTGCCAGGCGGTCGAGGACGCCGCGGTGCTGGCCCGATGCCTGGCCGGCGCCGCGTCGGGCGCGGTCGCCGACTGCCTCACGCGCTACGAGGCGGTCCGCAAGCCCCGCGCGACGAAGGTGCAGAAGGGCTCGTTCGCGAACGCGACGACCTATCACCTGCCCGACGGCCCCGCCCAGCAGGTCCGCGACGCCCGCTACGCGGCCCAGGCGCGCGAGGAGCCGTACGCCGCGCGCGGCTGGCTCTTCGACCACGACGCGGAGGCGGAAGTGCCGTGAGCCCGACGCCGTCGCCGCGGCCGGCCCGGCGGCTCGCGGCGATCCTCGGGACGGCCGGCCTCGTCCTCCTGTCGCTGGGCGCCTGCGATGTCACGCGACTCCATCCGCGCGGCTCCGGACCGGGACCCCCCGATCGCAATCCCACCGTCGTGGAGAACGAGCGACCGGGCTCGGCCGACTGGGAGATCATCGCCCCGGCCCTCGATCGCGAGATCGAGGGGTACGCGTCGGCCACCAGCGTCGATCGGGGCGAGCCGATCGACCTGTTCGTCAGCACCGGCGATCCCAGCTATGCGATCGACGTGTTCCGGATGGGCTGGTACGGCGGGACCGGCGCCCGGCGAGTCGCCGGCCCGCTGTCGCGTCCGGGCCGGCGACAGCCCACGCCGGCGCCCGATCCTCTCACCGGGTTGGTCGAGTGCCACTGGCGCGATCCCTATCGGCTCCCGACCCGGGACGGCGCAGGCCCCTGGCCCACCGGGATCTACCTGGCCCGGCTCACCGCGAGCCCGTCCGGCCGGCAGGCATACGTGGTCTTCGTGGTCCGGGACGACGCCCGCCCGGCCGCCGTGGTCTTTCAGTCCAGCGTCACCACCTTCGCGGCCTACAACAACTGGGGCGGACGCTCGCTCTACGCCTTCAACAGCGGCGGGCGTGCTGCCCGCCGGGTCTCGTTCGACCGGCCCTACGCGATGAGCCCGTACGGCGTACGGCTCGACGGCGCCGGCGAGTTCCTGCGGCGGTTCGAGTACAACGCCCTCCGCTGGCTCGAGCGCGAGGGCTACGACCTGGGCTACATCACCGACGTCGACACGCATAAACGCGCGGACGCGGTGGCCCGGCACCGCGTCTTCCTGTCGGTCGGCCACGACGAGTACTGGTCGTGGGCGATGCGCGACCACGTCGAGGCAGCGCGCGACCAGGGCGTCCACCTGGTCTTTCTCGGCTCCAATGCCTGCTTCTGGCAGATCCGCTTCGAGCCCGACGCGGCCGCGACGCCGGATCGCACGATCGTCGCCTACAAAGGCGCGGCCCCGAGCGAAGATCCACTGGCCGCCGACCCGGATCCGCGCATGGCGCGCCTCACCACCGGTCGCTGGCGGGACGCGCCGACGTCGAGACCCGAGGCGGCGATGATCGGGATCATGTACCTCGCCGATCCGGTCGACGGCGACGTCGTGGTGACGGCCGCGGCGCACTGGGCGCTCGCGGGCACGGGCCTCGCCGACGGCCAGCGCCTGCCCGGCCTCCTCGGCTACGAGGTGGACGCGCTGTCCGACGCCGGGCCGCCCGACGTGCACCGGCTCGCGCACTCGCCCTTTTCTCGCGGCCCGGGCGAGACGCTCTACGCGGACATGACCATCCGCGAGACGCCCGGACAGGCCCTCGTCTTCGCGACCGGCTCCATGTACTGGAACTGGGGCCTCGACGGCTACAACACCCCCGGCCTCCATACCCTGCGGGTGAATGTCGCGGCCGAGCAGATCACCCGGAACGTGTTGAACCGCATGCTCGAGGGGGCTCCCGGCCGATAGACGGCCGGCGCGCTCGGCGCGCACGCGGCGTGCGGTCTCGCGAGCACGCCCGGTATATAACTGATCGCGTGAGTGCCGGCACCTGGGTCCCCCTCGTGATCGCGATGGTCGGCACGCTGGCCTTGTACGTGCCGGTGCTGCTCGGGATGGCCGCGGACTGGGCGCGCTTTCCCAGCCAGTCGCACGGCTTCGCGGTACCCGCGATCGCGGCCTACTTGATCTGGATGCGCCGGGGCCCGATCGCCTCCGCCGCGCGCGACGACTCCCGCGCCGCCGCGGCCGCCGGCGTCGCGGCGCTGATCGCGGCGCTCGGCGCGCTGGTGATCGGCTCGCTCGCCGGCGAGACCTTCCTCGCGCGCGCCTCGCTGCCGGTGGCGCTGCTGGGCGTCGCCCTCTTCGTGGGCGGGCCCGGCGTCCTGCGCCATGCGTGGATCGGGCTCGCCTACCTGTTCTTCATGGTGCCGCTGCCGTACCTCACCCTGAAGACGCTCACCTACCAGTCGCGGCTCTTCGACGCCTCGGCCACCGCCGCCGCGCTGCGCGCGCTCGGCGTGCCGGTGCTGCAGGACGGGGTGATGCTCCATCTCGCCAACATGACGCTCGAGGTCGCCGACGAGTGCAGCAGCGTGCCCGCGATCGCGGCGCTGATCGCGCTCGGAGTGGCGTACGCGCAGCTTCACCCGCGGCCGACCTGGGTCAAGGTCGCGCTCGCGCTCTCCGCCGCCCCGCTGGGCCTGGCCGCCAACATCCTGCGCCTCATCCTCACCTCGCTGGCCGCCTACGCGCTGGGGCCGATCGCCCTCGGCAACGTCATCCACCGGTTCGGCGGCAC
>DATMMH010000149.1:0-6077 GCA_035569855.1 Candidatus Dormiibacterota bacterium | reverse complement strand
GATGAGGGCTTCGACGCGATGCTCCTGGCGCAGGGGGCAGGATACCGGCCGCCGGGCGCCTGAGACCGGACCCAGCGGTATCGCACGGCGACGGCGCTATCCTATCGGCGTGAGAACGAGGCCGATCCACACCGGCTCCCGGCCGCGGGCCAGCGGGCCGGTAAAACGTCGGCAGCAACCGAAGTCATCGGCCCGCCTCGTACCGATTCGCCCGAGCGCGGAAAATACGGTCGGCGCTACGCTGGGAATAGAGGTTTACTGTGCGTTTCCCCCTGGCCATCAGGCAAGGTCTCTGGGCCGCGATGCGTCGCTCGGCCCTCCCAATCGCTCTGGCCCTGCTGCTCACCGCGTGCGCCACGACGTGGTCCCGACCCGCGACATCCGTCGTCGAGTTCGAGCACGACAACCACGCCTGCCAGCACATGAACAGTCGGCTGGTCTCTATCTCTCCTGTTCTCGTGCAAACGTATGTGATGCCGGCTGGATACACACGCTGCATGCAAGAGGAAGGCTACACGCAAGGTGGACCATGGGAAGGGCACGCGGGATGGAGATATGAGTGACCAGACGGGCGTACTCACGGAGGACTCACGCCCCGCTGACTTGTAGCCAAGTCGCGGCAAAGTAAAGGGGGCGGCAAACGCCGCCCCCTCACCCAACTTGTTGTTGTATTTGGCGGGCTCGACGGGAATTGAACCCGCGACCTCTGGATTGACAGTCCAGTGTGCTAACCAGGCTGCACCACGAGCCCGTATCGAGGACGGATCTTTATACCACGCGGGCTCCGGCCTGTCTATTCGCCCACCGCCGGCCGGCCTTGAGCACACTCGAGGCTCGTCGTCCACACCGCCTGCTGCGGGAAGTGCCCGAGCAGATCGGCGATCTCGTCGCACGGAGGGCGGTGGCCCTGCAGGTCTTCGGCGGGAGAGCGCTGCAGGCGGTGGTGGACATTGAGCAGATAGCGGTAGACGAGGCGGAGGGCTTGGTCCTCCGGCATGCCGCGCACCCGCACCAGGATCTCGACCGCCTTGGCGTTGGCGTCCAGCTCGCGCTGCTCGCGGTCGCGCCGCTGGGCCTCAGGGGTGGAGCCGGCCAGGGCTGCGTCGTGGCCCAGGACGTAGTGGGCCAGCTCGTGGGCCACGACGGCGTCGCGAAACTCCGAGCCCAGGACGAACACGGGAACCGCGAGGAAGCCCCGGCGGTAGGCCCCACCGCGGCCCTCCGGATTGTGGCTCACCAGCACGTGGATGGGCGGCAAGCCGTAGCGGCGGGCGGTGTCGTCGGCGAAGGCGCGCACCTGATCGAGGCTCTGGTCCTGGGCCGGGGTCAGCGTCGAGCAGGCCGCCACCGACAGCACGGCCGTCAGCAGGAGCAGCCCCCGCCGTGACGCGCTCATGGCGGAAGTCTAGCAAACAGGGCAGAATGTGGGTCGCCATGACGACCGCGAAGACTCCGCCGACGCTCCGCAGCCGCAACTGGTTCGCCGCCAAGAACCTCGACGGCTTCATGCACCGTGCGTATCTGAAGGCCGAGGGCTTCAGCGACGCGGTCTTCGACGGCCGCCCGGTGATCGGCATCTGCAACTCGTGGTCCGAGCTCAACAACTGCAACGCGCACCTGCGCCAGGTCGCGGAGGCGGTCAAGCGCGGGGTGTGGAGCGCGGGCGGCTTCCCGCTGGAGTTCCCGGTGATCTCGCTTGGCGAGATCCTGATGAAGCCCACCACGATGCTCTTCCGCAACCTGATGGCCATGGACGTGGAGGAGTGCATCCGCGCCTACCCACTCGACTCGGTGGTGCTGCTGGCCGCGTGCGACAAGACCACGCCGGCCATGCTGATGGGCGCCGCCTCCGCCGACGTGCCCGCGATCATGGTGACCGGCGGGCCGATGCTGAAGGGCGTGTGGTGCAACCAGGAGCTGGGCTCCGGCACCGACGCGCGCAAGCTATGGGCCCAGCGGCGGGCCGGCGAGATCACCGACGAGGTGATGGCCGAGGTCGAGGCGTGTCTCTCGCGCTCCACCGGCCACTGCATGGTGATGGGCACCGCATCCACGATGGCGGCGATGGCGGAGACGCTCGGCCTGGCCCTGCCCGGCAACGCGGCCATCCCCGCGCCGGATTCGCGACGCCTCGCGCTGGCCGAGATGTCGGGGCGCCGGGCGGTCGAGATAGCCCTCGCGCGTGGCCCGAAACCGTCCGAGATCTTGACCGCGGCGGCCTTCGACAACGCGATCCGGGCCGACATGGCGCTGGGCGGCTCCACCAACGCGATCGTGCACCTGGTCGCCATCGCCGGCCGCGCGGGCGTGCCGCTGCCACTCACGCGCTTCGACGAGCTGTCGCGCAGCACACCCCTGCTCGCCAACGTGCGCCCCTCCGGCAAGCACCTGATGGAGGACTTCTACTACGCGGGCGGTGTGCCCGCGGTACTGCGCGAGCTGCTCCCGATGCTCGACGGCAGTGCCCTCTCGGTGAACGGCCATACCCTGCGCGAGAATGTCGAGACCGCGCCGTGCCACGACCACGACATCATCCGCCCGCTGTCGCTGCCGCTTTCGCCCGAGGGCGGCACCGTCATCCTCACCGGTAATCTCTGCCCCGGCGGCGCGGTCCTGAAGCAGTCGGCCGCCTCCCCGCATCTGATGGTCCACCGCGGCCGCGCGGTGGTCTTCGAGGACCATCTGGACCTCGAGCGGCGCATCGACGATCCCTCGCTCCCGATCGACGAGCACTCCGTGCTGGTACTCAAGCAGGCCGGACCCAAGGGCGGCCCGGGCATGCCGGAGTGGGGCGCCGCGCCGGTGCCGGCCCGCCTCCTGCGGGCGGGCGTCAAGGACCTGGTGCGCATCTCGGACGCGCGGATGAGCGGCACCTCCTACGGCACCGTGGTGCTGCACGTCACGCCGGAGTCGGCGGTGGGCGGACCGCTGGCCCTGGTGCGGAACGGGGACGAGATCGAGCTGAACGTGCCCGAGAGGCGGTTGATCCTGCGCGTGGCGGACGAGGAGATCGCGCGGCGGCGCGCGGCGTGGAAGCCGCGGCCGGACGGGGTCACCAGCGGCTACTTGCGCATGTTCCTCGACCACGTGCTCCAGGCCGACGAGGGGGTGGACTTCGACTTCCTGCGCGGCCGCCGGCCGGTGACCGACGAAGAGACGGCGCACGGCTCGAGGCTCGCCTGACATGGCCCCCGGATCCACCGCCGCCTCCACCGCCGACGCGGTCGTCATCGGCTCGGGTGCCTTCGGGGCTTCCACCGCCTATCACCTGACCCGGCGCGGCTTGAAGGTCGCGCTGGTGGACCAGCACGCGCTGGGCTCGCAAACCTCGCCGCGCGCGGCCGGACTCACCAGCAAGGCCGACACCATGCCCACCATGGCCCGGCTGCGTGACGAGGCGTGCGAGGCATTCGAGCGCTTCGAGAGCGTGATGGGCCGCACGGTGGACTTCCACCGCTCCGGCAGCCTGCGCGCGGCCTACACCGACGCCGCGGTGGAGCGGGTGCGCATCGCCCAGGAGACCGCAGCCGCCCTCGGCATCGAGGCGCGCCTGATCGACGCGGCCGAGGCCGAGCGGCTCGCGCCGCACTTCAAGCCGGGGGCCGCGCGGCGCATCCTCCACGTGCCGAGCGACGGCTGGGTGGACCCGGCCAGGGTCGCGATCGGCTTCGCCACGCGCGCGGGCGAGCTGGGCGCGCGCCTGCTCCCCTTCACCGCGGTGCAAGGCCTGTTGAGCGAAGAAGGCCGGGCCACCGGCGTGGTGACCGCGCGCGGGGAGATCCGCGCGCCGGTGGTCGTGGACGCGGCGGGCGGCTGGACCGCGCGCGTGGCCGCGGGAGCCGGCCTCACGCTGCCGCTCATCCCGGTGCGGCATCAGCTCTTCATCACCGAGCCCATCGCCGGGGTCGCCCCGCTCCAGCCAATCGTTAGGCTGGTCGAGGCCAGCGTGTACGTACGCTACGAGCAGGGCGGCCTTCTGTTCGGCGGCTACGAGGACGCTCCGCGCGTGCTGGGCCGCGAGGGGCTCGCGCCCGGCTTCCAGATCGCGGCGCTCGAGCTGGACCTTGGCGTGCTGCGCGCGCTGGTGAACGAGGTCGCCGACCACTTCCCGGCGCTGCGCGACGCGAAGATCGCGGTACACCGCGGCGGCGCGCCCACCATGACCCCCGACGGCCGGCCTCTCGTCGGCCGCGTGCCGGGGCTCGACGGGCTCTTCGTCGCGTCGGGCTGCTGCGTGGGCGGGCTCAGCCTCTCGCCGGCCGCCGGGCGTGCGCTGGCGGACCTGATCGTTGACGGCAAGAGCGATCCAGATCTGACGCCGATCTCGGTAGAGCGCTTCGCCGCGGCCCCTCGCGATGCGGCCGCCCTCGAGGCCGCGTGCGTCGCTCAATACGCGCGCCGTTACACTCACTGACCGCGCATCAACCGGAGGCAGACATGGCCAAAGTCGACTGGAGCTATCACCGCAACGGCTGAATGACCTGCGCCAAGACGCAAGGGTTCCTTGCCAAGCACAAGGTGAGCGTGAGCGAGCAGACCGACGCCAAGAAGGCCACCATCAAGGGCGCGGCCGCGCTCGGCGTCCTCGACGGCGTGGACGAGCTGTACGTGGCCAAGGGCAAGAAGGTCGAGCACGTGGATCTCAAGAAGGCGAAGCCCGACCGCGCCACCCTCCTGGGACTGCTGCTGGGCCCGACGGGCAACCTGCGCGCGCCCACGTTGCGCAAGGGCCGCACGCTGATCGTCGGCTTCGAGGAAGGAACCTACAAGCACCTGCTCGGCTGAGCAGGCTACGGCAGCAGGAGCAGCGGACCGGTCGTACGCCGGCCTTCGAGATCGCGATGGGCCTCCGCTGCCGAGGCGAGAGGGTAGCGGTGGCGTACCTCGACCCGGATCACCCGCGTCCGGAGGGCCTCGAAGGTTTGCCGGGCGATCTCGTTCAGCGCCGCGCGCTCCGCGGTGTAGTGGAACAGCACAGGGCGGGTCAGAGTCGTCGACCTGGCGCTCAGGGCCTCGGGCTCGATGGGCGGCAGCGGGCCGCTCGCCTGCCCGTAGCTCACCCAGTGGCCGCAGAGGGCGAGCGCGTCGAGATTCTCGGCCATCGCGGCGCGCCCGAGGCCGTCGTAGATGACGTCCGCGCCGCGGCCATTGGTGGCAGCCCGCACCGCCGCCACGAACCGATAGTCCCGAGCCACCAGCGGTAGCTCGCATCCGCTGGCGCGCGCGAGCCGGGCCTTGTCGTCGCTCGAGACGGTGCCGATCACCTTGGCGCCAAGGGCGTGAGCCCACTGGCACAGGAAGAGCCCGACGCCGCCGGCGGCGGCATGCACCAGGACCGTCTCCCCCGCCCGCACGCGATGCGTGCGGTGCAGCAGGTAGGCGGCGGTCATGCCCTTCAGCATCAGGGCGGCCGCCGTCTCCTCCTCCACGTCGTCCGGGAGCACCACCACCTGGTCGGCCGGCATCGTGCGCGCGCTCACGTATGCGCCCGGCGGCGCGCAGGCATAGGCGACGCGGTCGCCCGGCAGCAAGTGCGCGACGCCGTCGCCCACGTCCACGACCACGCCGGCCGCCTCCATCCCGAGTGCCGCGGGCGGCTCGATCATGCGATAGAGACCGCTTCGCACGTAGACGTCGATGTAGTTGACGCCGACCGCGGTCTGCCGGATCCGCACCTCGCCGGGGCCAGGCGACGGCGCGGGCAGCGCCTGATGGCGTAGCACCTCGGGGCCGCCGAAGGCGGAGACGACCACGCCCTGCGCCGGCATGGGCGAGCCGGCCGCGACCGCGCGCCCGGACGCGGCGCCGCCCGGCGCCGGGCGGGGGCGCCGGAGGTACGCGCGCAGGCCCTCGAAGCCGCCCTCGTAGACTACGGTGCCGACCATGTCGGCCAGCTCGCGTTCGCGTCGCGGCGGCGCGTCGAAAGTGGACTGCCAGTGCCAGAAGGTGCGCTCCCCGTCCGTCACCCGCTTGAGCTGCAGCGTGGCCACATACCGGTGGAGGGGTACGCTCGCGTCGAGGATGCAGTAGGTCGAGATGTGCTCCCGGTCCGAGAGTGCCAGGAGCTGCTCGCGGAT
>DATMMH010000148.1:0-3721 GCA_035569855.1 Candidatus Dormiibacterota bacterium | reverse complement strand
CAGGCCTTGAGCTCGGGCTGGTGCGAGAGGGGATCGCGCGCGCCCAGGGTCAGGTTGTTTGCCGCCTTGTAGAAGCCGAGCCGCCGCCCCCAGTGGAACGGGAGGAAGCAGGTGCCCTCCCGGATGGTCCCGGTCACGCGCGCCTGCGCGGCCGCGGTGCCCCGACGCGAGATGATCTCGACCATCTCGCCGTCCGAGACCTGGGCCCACCGCGCGTCGCGCGGGTTGATCTCGAGGATCGGCTCCGGCGTGCGCCGCATGAGCGCGGGCGAGTGCCCGGTCCGGGTCAGGGTGTGCCAGTGGTCGGAGACGCGCCCGGTGGTCAGGGTCAGGGGAAACCCGGCGTCGGCGGGCTCCACGGGCTCGTCGTGCTCGATCGCGACGAAGCGCGCGCGGCCGTCGGGGGTCGCGAAGACACCTTCGGTATAGAGGCGCGGCGTGCCCGGATGGTCGGGCGCCGGCACCGGCCACTGCAGCGGACCCTGCTCGCGGAGCCTCCGGTGGCTCACCCCCGAGTAGTCGCAGCGCGAGCCCGCGGTCAGCGCCGCGAACTCGTCGAAGATCTCGGCCGCGGTCTCGTAGGGGAACGCGTCCTTGAACCCCATCTCCCGAGCGAAGCGGCTGATGATGACCGCGTCGGGCAGCGCCTCGCCCGGCGGCTCGACGAGCTTGGGCAGGTACGTCAGCCGTCGCTCCGAGTTGGTCATGACCCCGTCCTTCTCGGGCCACTGCGCGGCGGGCAGCAGGATGTCGGCGAGGCGGGTCGTCTCGGTCGGGTGATAGGCGTCCTGCACGATCACCAGCTCGGCGCGGCCGAGCGCCGACTCGACCAGGTCGAGCGCGGGCATCGACGCCGCGGGATTGGTGCAGAGGATCCAGATCGCGCGGACCGCGCCGGTCGCCAGCCCGTCGAAGATCTCGAGCGCGGACCGCCCGGGCGCGGGCGCGATCCGGCCGGCCGGCACGCCCCAGTGGCGCTCCACAACCTCCCGCGCGGCCGGATCGGCCACCGCGCGGTAGCCGGGCAGCAGGTGGGCGAGGCCGCCGGTCTCACGCCCGCCCATGGCGTTGGGCTGGCCGGTCAGGGCCAGCGGCCCGGCCCCCGGCCGGCCGATCTGCCCGGTGGCCAGGTGGAGATTGATGATGGCCGCGTTCTTGTCAGTGCCCACGTGGCTCTGGTTGATGCCCATGCTCCAGAGGGTGAGCGCCGCGCGGGCCCGTCCGAAGGCGCGCGCCGCCCCGACGATGCGATCGCGCGGCAGGCCGGTGACCGCCCCGGCCCGCTCGGGTGGCCAGCGCTCGACCACCGCGCGGAGCGCCTCCCAGCCCGAGGTGTGCGCCGCGATGAACGCCGGATCGAGCGCGCCGTCGCGCCAGAGCACGTGGAGCATGCCGTGGAGCAGGGCGATGTCCGAGCCGGGGCGCAGCGGCAGGTAGAGATCCGCGATGTCGGCGGTCTCGGTCATGCGCGGATCGGCCACGATGACCCGGACGTCGTCTGGCGCCGCGAGCTTCCGCTTGCGAATCCGCTTGAACAGGATGGGGTGGCAGGCCGCGGTATTGGTGCCGATCAGGAAGAAGCCGTCGGCCCGCTCCAGGTCCTCGTAGGCCACCGGCGGCCCGTCCACGCCGAGCGAGCGCGTGTAGCCGGCCGCCGCGGACGCCATGCAGAGCCGCGAGTTCGTGTCGAAGTTGTTGGTGCCGAGAAAGCCCTTCGCGAGCTTCGAGGCGACGTAGTACTCCTCGGTCAGGAGCTGGCCCGAGCCGTAGAAGGCGAACGCATCCGGGCCGTGGGCGGCCGTGATCGCGCGCAGACGCTCGGCGGCCACCCGCAGCGCCATCTCCCACGGCACGCGGGTGAGCGGGACGTCGCGGCGCTCGCGCAGCTGCGGATGGAGCAGCCGGTCGGGCGTGCGCAAGGCCGGCGGCAGGTGCACCGCCTTGGCGCAGATGTCGCCCCAGTTCGCGGGATGCTCGGGGTCACCCTTGGTCCGCGTGACCGCGCCCCCCTCCACCCGCACCAGGAGCCCGCAGCCCACGCCGCAGTAGGGGCAGAGGCTCTTGTGCCAGGTGGCGGGCTCGCTCATCACGCCGGCCGGGCGGACTCGATCACATCGATCTGCAGTGCCATCGCTCGACACCCTCCCGCGCGGGAATGGACCTGACGTCGAATGAAAATGTCGCCGCTCCTTGCTCCGGAGCCGGCACCGTGCCGTCGCCACCACCGGCCGCCATCGGCCGGCTTGCCGAATCGCGAGCAACCCCCGTGCCACGATCATTCGCCGCGGCATCGGCCCGCCATGCCGCGCCAGGCCACCGAAATACGCGGGCCGCCCGCGAGCCCCGCGGTGGCGCTGCTCAAGAAGCGCGCTGGCTGCGTCGTGACTGTTCATCCGCCGGGCAACGGGTTGCCTGGAATTCGGTCAGCCGACGCTACAATGGCGGCACCATGGAGCTGCTCGGCGCGCTGCTCGACGTCCTGCTCCATCTGGACCGGCACCTGAGCGAGGTCATCCAGCACTACGGGGTCTGGACCTATCTCATCCTCTTCCTGATCGTCTTCTGCGAGACGGGCCTGGTGGTGACGCCCTTCCTGCCGGGCGACTCGCTCCTCTTCGCGGTCGGCGCCTTCGCCGCGATCGGCGCGCTCGACCTCTGGCTCGTCATGCTGCTGCTGGCGGCGGCCGCGATCCTGGGCGACAGCGTGAACTACGCGGTGGGGGCGCAGCTCGGGCCGCGGGTGTTCCGGGGCGAAGGCGGGCGCTTCCTGAACCGCCGGCATCTCGAGCGGACCCACCAGTTCTACGAGCGCTACGGGTCCAAGACCATCGTGATCGCACGCTTCGTCCCGATCGTGCGAACGTTCGCGCCCTTCGTGGCCGGCATCGGCCGGATGAGCTACGGGCGCTTCCTCTTCTACAACGTGGCGGGCGCGCTCCTGTGGATCGTGAGCCTGGTGATGGGCGGCTATCTGTTCGGCAACATCCCGGTGGTGCGACGCAACTTCTCGCTGGTGGTCTTCGCGATCATCGGGCTGTCGATCCTGCCCGCGCTCATCGAGCTGGGGCGCCAGCGCCGGCGCGCCGGAAGTGGATCGCGGTGACTCCCTCCTTGGTCCGGCGGTCGTCCACCTGGGTCCGCGTGGCGAGCAGGCGCAGCATCCGGTAGTTGTCGGCGAGCACGTAGGCGCGGAATCGAAGGACGCCGCGCGCCTCGGCCGCGGCCGTCACCACGTCGAGGAGGATCGTGCCCAGTCCCCGCCCCTGCCAGCCGTCCTCGACGACGAAGGCGACCTCGGCCTCGTGAGGCTCCTCCGACGGCTCGTAGCGGCCCACGCCGATCAGCTTCACGCCCGCCACCGTCTCCCGCTCGGCCACGAGGGCCAGTCGGCGGACGTAGTCGACGTTGGCGAAGAAGCGAACCCAGTCCGACGGGAGCTGACGCAGCACGGTGAAGAAGCGCTGATACGCGGTGTGCTGGCTCAACCGCTCGTAGAGGTCGACGAGACGCGGCTCGTCGTCTGGCCGGATCGGGCGGATACGCGCCGACGCTCCGTCCTTCAGCGTGATCGCGCGCTCAAGCTCACGCGGGTAACCCGCCGCCGGTTGTGACTCCTGGATCGCGCCGCCCAAGCGGTCTTCCATGCGCTTTCGATGATTCGAGGGGCAAGAAGGATGCCAGGGCGAAAACGTGCCCGAGCGGTCCGACCAGAGAGCGGCGG
>DATMMH010000147.1:0-28506 GCA_035569855.1 Candidatus Dormiibacterota bacterium | reverse complement strand
GGCGGACCAAGAGCGGCGAGTACACGCAGGCCAACCGCCTGGCCCAGGACGCTATGCTCGCGAGCGGCTACCAGCCGGTGATGGAGAGCGAGCTACTGCGGAGCGCCTGGGCGAAGTGGGGCGACGTGCCGACGCTGCTGGACGTCTTCCGGAAGGCGACCAACTTCGCGGACGTGGTGCCGGCCGTCTCCCAGCCCTGGTACCCGCGCTGGAGCGACGCGATCAACGTGGAGCTGACCGCGTGTCTGCAGGGCAAGATCAGCGCCGACCAGGCGTGCGACAACATGACCGCGGCGGTGGCCCGAGCCAAGCGCGCCTGATGCGACGCGCCGGCGAAGCGCCGGCGGGGCGGCTGGCCCTGATCCTCAACCTCCCCACGCTGGTCGCGCTGGGCTGCGTGCTGGCCTACCCGATCGGCTTCGCGGGCTATCTCTCTCTGCACGAGGTCAGCATCCGCCAGCTGCGATCCGGGGAATTTCCCTT
Source organism: Candidatus Dormiibacterota bacterium (assembly GCA_035569855.1). Taxonomy (GTDB): domain Bacteria; phylum Methylomirabilota; class Methylomirabilia; order Rokubacteriales; family CSP1-6; genus CAMLFJ01. Next base: position 28,023 of record DATMMH010000147.1, on the reverse strand, counting down.
CGTGGCTCTCGCGAACTTCGCCCGGCTCTTCCAGGACGAGGTCTTCTGGCTCTCCCTCCGTCACACCCTGGTCTTCGTGGCCGCCACCGTGACCCTCGAGGTGGTGATCGGCCTGGCCGTCGCGCTGACCATCAGCGACGAGCGCGTGTGGATCTCGCGGGTCACCCGCGTGCTGATCCTCATCCCCTGGGCGGTGCCTCCGGTGGTCAACGGGCTCCTGTGGTCGTTCATCGCGAACGCGCAGTACGGCTATCTCAACCGCACCCTGCACAAGCTCGGCCTGATCACGGACTACGTGAACTGGCTCGGCGAGCCCCGGCTCGCCATGGCGGTGGTGATCGCCGCGTACGTGTGGCGCACCACGCCGTTCAACATCCTGCTCTACCACGCCGCCCTGCAGGGTATTCCCGCCGAGGTGTACGAGGCGGCCGCGGTGGACGGCGCCTCGCCGTGGCAGAGCCTGTGGCGGCTCACGCTGCCGCTGCTGCGGCCGATCGTCGCGGTGACGCTGATCCTGCGGACGACCTTCAGCTTCACCGTCTTCGACGAGATCCTCGCCATCACCCAGGGCGGCCCCGGCAACGACACGTGGGTGGCGGCCTGGTACACCTATCGCACCGCCTTCCAGCCGCCCTTCGACATCGGCCTCGGGGCGGCCTCCGCGTGGGTGCTGGCGGTTCTGATCGGGCTGGCCGCGCTGGCGTACGTGCGGCTCGTCTACCGGCGCCTCGAGTATGCGTGAGGCCACGGCCGGGAGGGCCGAGCGGTGATCGGACTCACGCGGCCGCGTCGGCTCGTGCTGTGGGCGCTCAACCTGGTCAGCATCGCGTTCCTGATCCTGCCGCTGGCGCCGGTGGTGCTGGGGAGCGTGCAGTCCGAGAAGAGCGTGCAGAAGGACGTCCGCGCGTTGCTGCCCTCCGAGCTCACGCTGGCCAACTTCAAGCTCATCCTCTCCGGCGGCCGCAGCAAGGGGCCGATCTTCGAGCAGGTCACCTACCTGCCGAAGTCGGTGGAGCAGTTCCCCACCGCCTTCGGCAACAGCCTGATCGTGGCCCTCGCGGTGACCTTCGCCACGCTGGCGGCCGCGAGCCTCTCCGCCTACACGGTGGCCCGCCTGCGCCTCCCCTGGACGCGGGCCCTCCTGCAGCTCAGCCTGGTGTCCCGCATGGTCCCGCTGGTCGTCCTGATGGTGCCGCTCTACGTGCTGTTCCGGAGCTACGGCCTGCTCAACTCGCTCACCGGGGTCATCTTGGCCGAGGTGGGACTGCTCTTGCCGTACGCGATCCTGATCCTCGTGCCCTACTTCGCCGCGTTTCCCGCGGAGCTCGAAGACGCCGCGCGCATCGACGGCTGCACCCGCTGGCAGGCGCTACGGCGCGTCATCCTGCCGCTCTCCACGCCGGGTCTGGCCGCCTGCGGGGTCATCCTCTTCATCTTGTCCTGGCACGAGCTGCTGATCCCCCTCATCGTCGCGTCCCGGCCGGAGATCATGACGGTGCCGGTGATCCTGGCCGGGCTCGTCTCCGACTACTTCGTGTTCTTCACCTTGATGATGGCGATCTGCCTGCTCGGACTGCTGCCCACGCTCGTCCTGGTGCTGGCGCTCCAGAAATACGTCGTGCGCGGGCTCGTGGCCGGCGCGCTGAAAGGCTAGGCCGTCCGAGGTGGCCACGCCGCTGCGCTTCGGCCTGATCGGATACGGCCTCTGGGGGCGCCACCATGCCGCCGCCATCGCCGCCGCGCCCGGGGCGGTCCTGGCCGCCATCGCGTGCGCGAGCGCGGCGACGGCCGCCGCGGCGCGCGGGGATTTCCCCGGCACGCCGGTGACGGTCGACTACCGGGAGCTCCTCGCGCGACCGGACCTCGACGCGGTCGCGGTCGTGGTGCCCAATCATCTGCACGCCGAGGTGGGCGTGGCCGCCCTCGAGGCCGGCAAGGACGTGCTGCTCGAGAAGCCGATGGCGACCACGCTCGTGGACTGCGACCGGCTGCTGGCGGCGGCGCGGGCGAGCGGCCGGGTCCTGACCATCGGCCACGAGCTCCGCCACTCCGCCCAGTACGGCCGGGTGAAGGCGATGATCGACGCGGGCGAGATCGGCACGCCGACCTACGCCGCCTTCTCCCTCTTCCGCTTCCGGTTCCGCCCGGGATCGGCCGGCTGGCGCTACGATACCGCGCGGGTCGGGTCGTGGATCCTCGAGGAGCCGGTGCACTTCTTCGACTTCATGATGTGGTACTTCGACCGGGTCGGCGATCCGCTATCGGTCCGGGCGGTCGGCAACGCCGGAGCGCGCGGCCCGGGCCTCTCCGATCACTTCACCGCGCTGCTGCGGTTCCCGGCGCAGGCCCACGCGGTCATCACCCAGACCCTCGGCGGCTTCGAGTATCACCAGCTCCTCCACGTGGTGGGCACCGGGGGCGCGATCCGCTCGTGGTGGTCGGGCGTCCTGGACCGCACCGCGCAGCCCCGCTTCGAGCTGCGCATCGACCGAGGGCGCGAGGGCGGCGCCGAGACGATCCCGGTCGAGCGCTCGGGGGAGCTGGTCGAGCTGGGCGAGCAGGCCCGCCAGGTCGTCGACGCCTTCATCCGGCGCCGCCCGCTACTGTCCGCCGAGGAGGCGCGAAAGCGCATCGTGGTCTGCCTGGCGGCGGAGCGATCGCTGCGTGAAGGACGCGAGGTCGAGCTCGAGTTCTGATCGGCGACATCGAGAGACCGTCGCTCACGTCTTGAGGCGTGGATCCAAGACGTCGCGCAGCCCGTCGCCGACCAGGTTCATCGCGAGCACGGTCAGCAGGATGCCGAGGCCCGGGAACGTCGAGATCCACCAGGCCTCGCGCAGATAGTCGCGGCCCTCGCTGAGCATGCGGCCCCACTCGGGCTGGGGCGGCTGGCTGCCCAGCCCGAGAAAGCTGAGCGCGGCCGCGGAGAGGATCGCGCCGCCCAGGCCGAGGGTGGCGGTGACGATGAGCGGCGCCACCACGTTGGGCAAGATATCGCGCACCAGGATGCCCCCGTCGCGGCCGCCCAGCGCGCGGGCCGCCTCCACGTAGAGGTGCTCGCGCGCCGAGAGCACGGTGGCCCGCACGAGACGGGCGTAGCCGGGCACCGCCGAGAGCCCGACCGCGATCATCACGTTGCCGAGCCCCGGGCTGAGCACGCTCACGATGGCCAGCGCCAGGAGGATGCCCGGGAAGGCGAGCATCACGTCCATCACTCGCATGATCAGCGCGTCGAGCCGGCCGCCGTAGTAGCCGGACACGAGCCCGAGGGGCGCGCCGAGGGCCACCGCGATCGAGACCGAGATCACCCCGACCAGCAGCGAGATCCGGGCCCCGTAGAGGACGCGGCTCGCCACGTCGCGCCCGAACTGATCGCTGCCGAGCACGAAGCGCCCGCCCGGCGGCTGGAGGGCCTCGCGGGGCGCGGTCCGGATCGGGTCACGCGAGCCGAGCCACGGCGCCGCCACCGCCATCGTCGCGAGGGTGGCCAGGATCACGAGCCCGATCAGGGCGCCGCGCTGCCGTACCAGGCCGGCCACCGCGCTCATCCGATCCGGATCCGCGGATCGACGTAGGCGTAGGCCACGTCGACGACGACGTTGATCAGCACGTAGGCCGCGGCCACGAACAGCACCGTTCCCTGGACCAGCGGGAAGTCCTTGGCGAGGATGCCGCCCACGATGACCCGGCCGAGCCCCGGGCGGCTGAAGACGGTCTCCACGATCACCGCCCCGGCCAGTAGGTTGCCGAACTGCAAACCGAAGACCGTCACCACCGGGATCAGCGCGTTCCGGAGCGCGTGGCGCACGATCACGCTCCATCCCCCGAGGCCCTTGGCCCGCGCGGTCCGCACGTAGTCCTGCCCGAGCACCTCGAGCATGCTCGAGCGGGTGAGCCGCGCGATGATCGCGGCCGCGATCATCCCGAGCGCCACGCTCGGCATGACGAGATGGAGGAGATCGCCCCCGCCGGTCGCCGGGAGCCAGCCGAGGTGCAGGGAGAACACGAAGATCAGGAGCAGGCCCAGCCAGAAGCTCGGCATGGCCACCCCGAGCAGCGCCACCACCATCGCGGCCACGTCGAGCCACGAGTTGCGGCCGAGCGCGGCGAGCAGGCCCAGCGGCACGCCGAGGCCGATGGCGACGAGCATGCTGGCCAGCGCGAGCTGGCCGGTGCTGCCGATGTTCTCGGTGATCTCCGTCGCGACGGGCCGGCGGCTGCGGATCGAGACCCCGAGATCACCGCGGAGCGCGTTGCCCACGAAGCGGCCGTACTGCTTGAGCAGCGGCTCGTCGAGATGGAGCTGGGCCCGCATCTGGGCGATCTGGTCGGGGGTGGTGACGAACTCGGCGAGCATGATCTTGACCGGATCGCCGGGAACCAGGAAGAGCATGCTGAAGACGGCCAGCGTGACCCCGAACAGCACCGGGACGACCGCGAGGATCCGCCGGCCGACGTAGGTCAGCACGCCTCGGACCGCCTCGCGCGGCTAGCGGCGGATCATCGCGTCGCTCAGGACCGGGTAGGCGTTGAAGTTGTACTTGACGCCCTGCACCGGGGCGCGGAAGGCCCACACCGCCAGCTCGTCCACCAGCGGCACCGTGAGCGCCTCGTCGAGCGCGAGCTTCTCGATGGCCAGGTAGATCGCGCGCCGCTTGACCGGATCGGACTCGCGCCGGCCGTCGGCGAGCATCTCGTCGAGCTTGGCGTTCTTCACGCACGACCAGTTGAAGTTGGCGCCCACCAGCGAGGAGTGGAAGAGCGACCACAGCCCGTCCGGATCGATCGAGCGCAGGAACATCACCGGCCCGTGGGTCGCGCAGCGGTAGTTGTCCTCGTACCACGGGGGCCGCGCCTGGGCCTTGATCTTCACGTCGACGCCCACGTCGCGGAGCGAGGACTGGATGAGCTGCGCGGTGGGGTCCGCGCCGCCGCCGTACTCGATGGCGTTGAGCACGATCTCGAGCCGCTGGCCGCCCTTGGCGCGGATGCCGTCGGCCCCGGGGGCCCAGCCGGACTCGCCCAGCAGCGCCTTCGCCTTCTCGGGATCGAACGGGTAGGCCTGGCGCAGCGCCGGATCGTCGAGCATCACCGCGGTGAGCGGGGCGAAGGCCTTGAGCCCGGTGCCGCGGTACACGGTGGCGAGGAACGCGTCCTTGTCGACCGCGAAGTTGACCGCCCGGCGCACCCGCACGTCGTCGAAGGGAGCTTTCGTGGTGTTGAGCAGCCAGATCCGCGGCACGCCCGGCCAAGGCAGCTTCTCGACGCGCACGCCGGGGTCCTTCTCGAGGCGGGGCAGCGACTGCGCGGGCACGAGGTAGATGCCCTGGGTCTCGCCGCTCTCCAGCGTGGTCACCCGCGTCCCCGGCTCCGGGATGAACTTCCACACCACCGTCTCGAGCAGGGCGGGGCCGCTCCGGTCGCTCCACGGCGCCTTCCGCGCATAGCCGGGGAAGCGGATCATCGTGGTGTGGTCCTTGGCCACGTATTCCTTCATCATGAAGGGCCCGGTGCCCACCGGGCGCGTATGGACGAGATCACCGCTCTCCCGCACCGCCTTCGGCGAGACGAGAGACAGCACGCCGGAGGCCACCGAGTTCAGGAACGGGGAATACGGGGTCTCGAACAGCACCTGCACCGTGAACTCGTCCAGCACCTTCGACCCGGCGTAGCTGCCGAGCGCGGCGCGAGAGCCGCCCGCCTTGAACTTCGGATCCACGATCCGGTCGAAGTTGAACTTGACCGCGTCGGCGTTGAAGGGCGTGCCGTCGTGGAACTTCACGTCGCGGCGAAGCTTGAAGGTGACGCTGCGGCCGTCGCGCGCGGTGGTCCACGACTCCGCGAGCCAGGGCACGAGCTTGCCGTCGGGCCCCCGGTAGAGCAGGTTCTCGGCCACCGAGGCGATGACCTGGTAGGTGACCGCGGAGGGCGAGGCGTGCGGGTCGAGGGTCGGCGGCTCCTGGTCGAGCCCGATGACCAGGGTGCCGCCGCTCTGCGCGTCGGCGGGGCGGATCGCGCGCGCGCCAGGGACCAGCGAGACCAGCGCGACGAGGGCGAAGGTCAGCCACTTCCAGGGCCGCGCTGGACGCATCGATCTCCTCCTCAGGGACTGGGGCACCGCACCACTTCCGCTCACGACCGGGGGCTCATCGTGCGTCAGCCGTCCGGCCCGCGTCAAGGCGGCAATCGCCCGCCGGTGCAGGAACACCGGCGCCCTTGACTTCGCGCGCGGCGCGGCCGAATACTCGCCGGGTCGAGCGCCATGCCCCGGATCATCACGGCTTCCGTCTTCCTCCTGCTAGGAGCCTGTGCCACCATGCCATCCATCCCGCCCGCGGTCCGCTCCGACCTCGCTCCGACCGGCACCCTGCGCGCCGGCATCAATCACGGCAACACCGTGCTCGCGCAGCGCGACCCCGCCACCGGTGAGCTGCGTGGCGTGGCGGTGGACCTGACGCGCGAGCTGGGCCGGCGCCTCGGGGTGCCGGTGCAGCTCGTCCCCTACGGGACGGCCGGCGCGATGACGGACGCGATCACGACCGGGGCGGGGGACATCGCGTTCCTCACCGCCGAACCCGGCCGGGCCGGCGAGATCGCCTTCACGGCGCCGTACCTGCTGATCGAGGGCACCTACCTGGTACCGCCCGGCGCCCCGTTCCAGCGCGTCGAGGACGTGGACCGCCCCGGCGTGCGCATCGCGGTGGCGTCGAAGAGCGCCTACGAGCTGTACCTGACCCGCAACGTGCAGCACGCCGAGCTGGTCCGCGCGGCCAGCGGGGACGCCGGGCTCGACCTCGTGGTCGCCGGCAAGGCCGACGTGCTCGCTGGGGTGCGGCAGCTGCTCGTGGCCGCCGCGCCCAGGCTACCCGGCGCCCGCGTGATGGCGGGCCACTTCATGACCATCAACCAGGCGATGGGCGTGCCCAAGGACCGCGACGCCGGGCTTTCGTACGCCCGCGAGTTCATCGAGGACGCCAAGGCTTCCGGCTTCGTCGCCCGGTCGCTCGAGAAGTCCGGGCAGGGGAACGTGCCGGTCGCCCCCGCGGCGCCCACTCGCTAGCGCGGCCGCGATGCGCGCGCCCGTTCTCTTCGTCGCCGGCCTCGCCCTGCTCCTCTCGGCGGGCGTCCCGACCGGCCCCGCCGCGGCGGCGCCCTGCACCGCGGCGGCCGCCGAGTGCGCGCGCTGGGTGTCGATGGGCGGCGGCGCGCGCGCCCTCGCGTACGCCACCTACGCCCTCGATGCGCGGAACGAGCGCGTCACCCGCGCGCTGGTGGTGGTCCACGGCGCGGGCGGAACGCGGACAACTACTTCCGCTCGGCGGTGGCCGCCGCCTTCCTGGCCGACGCGCTGGACGACACCATCGTGATCGCTCCGCGCTTTGCCTCCAACGACGGGCGCGGCTGTCAGGACGCGCTCGCCTCGGACGAGATCAACTGGACGTGCACCGGCCGCAACTGGCGCTCCGGCGGCCCCGCCGCGGGCAACGAGGCGCTCACGTCGTTCGACGTGGCCGACCAGATCCTCCGCCTCCTGGCCCGCCGGGAGGTGTTCCCGCGTCTCGCCGCCATCGTGGTGGCCGGCCATTCCGCGGGCGGGCAGTTCGTGACCCGCTACCAGATGGCGAACCAGGTGCACGACGCGCTCGGCGTCCCGGTGACCTACGTGGTGGCCAACCCGTCCTCGTACGCCTATCTCGATGAGAACCGCCCGGCGGCCGGTTCCGCGGAGGCGCGCCCGTTCGCCGACCGCGCCAACTGCACGACCTACGACCGCTGGCCGTACGGGCTCGAGGGCCGCGTGGGCTACTCGGCGCGGCTGACCGCCGAGCAGCTCCGGGCGCAGCTCCTCGGGCGGCCGGTGGTGTACCTGGCCGGCGAGCTCGACACGCTGCCGATCGCGGGCTTCGACGCCTCCTGCCCGGCGATGGCGCAGGGACCGAGCCGCCTCGCTCGGGCCCAAGCGTTCACGAGCTACCTCGAACACCAGTACGGGGCCGCGCCCCGGTTCGTGGTGGTCCCGCTGTGCGGCCACAATGCCCGCTGCATGCTCACCGCCGATCGGGTCCTGCCGATCCTCTTTCCTCGGCCCTGAGCGCGGGGTTCTCTGAGAGCTTGACGCGCCCCCCGGGGCGGACCTAGACTCCGAGACACCCTTCGCCGAGGAGGTCCCGCGATGCGTCACCGCGTCATCCATCTCATCAACCCGAAAACCGATTCCCTCACCACCCGCCCGCTCTACCTGAACCGCGCGCTCTACTCGCCGCTCGCCGGCCTGCTCGCGGTGGCCGCCGCGCTCCCCCGCGATCGCTACGAGGTCGTGCTGACCGACGAGAACATCGAGACGATCGACTTCGACCTGAAGGCGGACCTGGTCGGCATCTCGGCGATGACCAGCTACGTGAATCGCGGCTACGAGATCGCGGACACGTTCCGGGCGCGCGGGGTGCCGGTGGCGATGGGCGGGGTGCACCCGAGTTTCATGCCGCAGGAAGCCCTCAAGCACTGCGACGCGGTGGTGATCGGGGAAGTGGAGCTGGTGCTCGACCGGCTGCTCGACGATCTCGAGCACGGCCGGATGCGCGGCGCCTACAAGTCGGAGCGGCTACACCCGATGCAGGGCCTCTCGATGCCGCGCTACGACCTGCTCAAGAAGAACCGCTACGTGAACACCACGTTCGTGCAGACCTCGCGAGGCTGCCACCAGGGTTGCACCTTCTGCGCCGAGCCGCTCATGAACGGGCTCAAGTTCCGCTACCGGCCGGTCGACGAGGTGATCCACGAGGTCGAGAACTGCGGCTCGCGGATGATCTCGATCAACGACGCCGACTTCTTCGGCACCGCCGAACGCCCCAAGGAGGTCATGCGGGCGCTCCGGGGCCGCGGGATCAACTGGCAGGCCGGCGTCACCTCCAAGCTCGCCCAGGACGACCGCATGCTCGAGCTGGCCGCCGCGAGCGGCTGCACCATGCTCAGCATCGGCTTCGAGTCGATCTCGCGGTCCACCCTCACCAGCGTGCACAAGCACGTGAACCGCCCCGAGACCTTTGCGGCCCTCGTGGAGAAGGTGCACTCGTACGGGATCATGGTCTTCGGGCTCTTCATGTTCGGCTTCGACGGCGACGACCCGTCCGTCTTCCAGGAGACCGCGCGCTTCAACATCGGCGCCGACTACGACGCCTGCGCGTACTCGGTCCTGACCCCGTACCCCGGCACGCTCACCTGGTACGAGATGAAGAAGGCGGACCGCATCGTCTCCTACGACTGGGAAAAGTACGACCAGGCCAACGTGGTCTATCGCCCCGTCCGGATGACCGGCGACGAGCTGCGACTCGGTCAGACCGCGGCCTACGAGACCTTCTACGCGCCCTCGTCGATGGCCCGTCGCTTCCCGGTTCGGGGCGGACGGCGGCGGCTGCAGTGGGTGATCTACAACCTCTTCATGAAGAAAGGCGCCGCCACCGATCGCAAGGACGCGGTGGCCGCGCCCACCCCGGCGCCCGACGTGGTGCCGATGCCGCCGATCCTCCCGCTCAAGCGGGAGTGGCGTCAGGCGGTGCTCGACGCGACGGGAGAGCCCACCGTCCAGCTGCGCTGACGCGCGGGCAGGGCTTAGAGCCCGAGAAGAATCTCGGCGCCGGTTTGCAGGGCGGGGCCGGCGAAGGTGATCGCCGGGCCGAGGCTCAGCCGGATCCCTCGACGGTCGCGGCCGCCGTCCCTCGCCGGCGCGGGCGCGGGAACCTTGAGCATCTGGATCCACTGCTCGAACTGCACGACCCGGAACAGGCGGTCGGACACGTCCATCTCGCCCCGCCGGTGCGCCTCGAGATCGCGCAGGATGGCCTGGGAATCGTAGATGCCCCGCTCCCGCACCGTGCGCGCGGTCAACAGCTCGCGGACGGGGGCGTAGAGCTCCGCCGCGAACCACTTCCGCGCGGGAATCGGGAATCCCATCTTGTCCTTCCGGCCCCGGACCGACTCCGGGATGCGCCCGCGCATCGCCTCGCGCAGCACGAACTTGTTGAGGCCGCCGCGGAGCTTCCACTCCGCCTCCAGGTTGAACAGGAGCGAGACCAGGCGGTAGTCGAGGAACGGCAGCCGCGCCTCCACCGAGTGGGCCATCGAGTTGCGGTCTTCGACCCGCAGATAGAGGGGCAGGCTCGCGCGCGCGACCGAGTGCTTCAGGGCCGCCGCGAGGTCGGACTTCCGCCGCTCCGCCGCGCTCTCCGGAGAGCTGCGCGCGGTAAGGTCCGGGCGGAACCAGGGGTCCTGCTCGAGCGCGCGCCGCCGCCGCCGCACCGCGATCTGCCGGTAGGAGGGCAACGCGCTGAGCCGCCACCGCACCGCGTCCTCGACGGTGGTCAGGAGCAGCCGGACGAAGCTCGCCTCGTGGGTGACCGCATAGCCGCCGATCTCGCGCCAGGCCCGCCCCAGCCGGCCCTCGGCCACCAGCTCGCGCCAGTAGTTGCGGAAGTAGCTGAAGTAGCCGGCGGCGGTCTCGTCCGCCCCCTGCCCGTTCAGGATGACCCGGATGCCGTGGCGCGAGGCCAGCCGCATCAGCTCGAATCCCACCAGTGCGGTCATCGAGTAGACCGGCTCGTCGTGGTACGCGAGCACGTCGGGCAGCCGCTCCCACAGCTCCTCGGGGCCGGTCTCGAGGCGCTTGATCTCGGCGCCGGTGGCCGCGAGGAGGTCGTCGATGTACGGGGACTCGTCGAACTCCGGCGACATGTAGCAGAAGGCCTGCAGCGACGGGCCGTCGGCGCCCCCTTCGGCGCGGTTGACCCGCCGCCGCTCGCGGGCGGCCGCGCAGATGATCGAGCCGGAATCGAGCCCGCCGGAGAGACAGACCCCGACCGGCACGTCGCTGCGCATCCGGAGCCGGACCGACTCCTCGAAGAGATCGCGGAAGGACCCGATGGGATCCCGGACGTCGGCCGGCGGCACCGCATCCAGCGACCAGTAGCGCCACTCGGTGACCCGACCGCCCCGATCCACCTCGAAGGCGGTGCCGGGCGGCACCTGGCAGATCCCGGTGTAGAGCGTCTCCTCGCCCTCGTCGAGCGCACCCCGGTGGAGGAAGTTGCTGGCCCGCTCCCAGTCGATCGCGTCGCGGTAGCTCCCGGAGGCCCGGATCGCCTTGATCTCGGAGGCGGCGCAGAAGACCACGGCATTGCGGTAGCGGTACAGCGGCTTGATCCCGAAGCGGTCACGGGCCCCGAAGAGGACACCGCGACGCCGATCGTGGATCAGGAAGGCCCACATCCCGTTCAGGCGCGGGAGGCACTCGCGGCCCCACTCCTGGTAGGCGTGCAGCAGCACCTCGGTGTCGCCGGTGGAGCGAAACCCGTGCCCCCGGGCGGCCAGCTCCGCGCGCAGCTCGACGTAGTTGAAGATCTCGCCGTTGAAGACCAGCACCAGGCCGCCGTCCTCGCTCGCCATCGGTTGATTCGCGGCGCTGGACAGATCGAGGATCGCGAGGCGCCGGAACCCGAGCCCTACCGGCCCCTCGAGATGAACGCCGCCGCCGTCCGGGCCGCGATGGATCAGACTGTCGCTCATCCGCGCGAGGACGGCCGGATCCACCGGCCGACCGTCGAGGCGGAGCAGGGCGGCGATGCCACACATGGGTAGCCGGTGCCCTCCTGTGTGTTGCGCTGTGGCTGCGAGATGAACGTCCGGAACGACTACGAGACGACGCCCGACCTTCTAGTTATACCGTGTCGGCAATTCTTCTGGCTACTCCGCCTCCTCGATCGGGACGATCGCGTAGAAGCGGGGCTCGGAGCCCACCACGCGCGTCACGTGGCCCTGGCCGGTCAGATCCTCCGCGAGCACCACGTCGCCCGGTCCGATCCGGGCCACCGTGCCGTCCCCGACCTCGATCTCGGCGGTGCCGGAGAGCGAGATCGAGTACTGGCGCCGCGGCGCGCAGTGCCAGTCGAGGACGTAGCCGGCGGGAGCCACGCGGAACGCGATGCCGGCGGCGCGCTGCATCGGGCTCCCTTCCCCGTGCGCGCCCTCGGTGTCGACGAAGGGCTTCATGGGCAAGACGACCTCCGCGATGTGGGACTTGCCGTCGGGACCACTGTAGACGCGCCAGATCCTGGCCATGCGCGGGTCTCCCTCGAGAAGGTACGGGTGGCGATCAGAACTGCACGCGGCGGAGCACCGCGCGCGGCAGCGCCCGGATCACGAGCATCACGAGACGCCAGACCGCGGGGGCGTAGACCAGATGGCGGCCCGCGTCCATCGCCCGCACCACCGCGCGGGCCACCGTCTCCGGCTCGCCTGCGAAGGGCGGCACCGGCAGGCCCGCGGTCATCGCGGTCTGGACGAAGCCGGGCTTCACGCACAGCACGCGCACCCGGCGCTCGCGGTACGCGAGATCGAGCCCGTCGAGGAACACCGAGAGCCCGGCCTTGGAAGCGCCGTAGAGATAGTTGCTGCGGCGGGCGCGATCGCCCGCCACGCTGCTGAACGCGCAGATGGTACCGCCGCCCCGCGCGGCCAGCCGCCCGGCGGCCTGCTGGCAGAGCAGCACGGTCCCGGTGAAGTTGGCGGAGAGCAGCGCGCCGAGGCGCGCGGGGTCGCCCGCCAGCTCATCCTGACGGGCGAACAGGCCGCCGGTCACCACCAGCGTGTCGAAGCGGCCGAGCGCGCCGTCCGCGGCGTCGAGGGCCTCCGGGAAACCGGCGGGGCGGCCGAGATCGAGCGAGCCGTGGCCCACCGGACCGGGAGCTCCGCGCGCCTCCAGGTCGCGCGCGGCGAGGGCCAGGTCCTCGGCATTCCGGCCGAGGAGGAAGAGCGCGTCGCCCCGCTCGGCGAGCCGCCGCGCCAGGGCCCGGCCCATGCCGCGGGTGGCGCCGACGAACGCGACCTTCACGCCGGATCCCCGAACAGACGCACCGACTGGGCGGAGCGGAACCGCCGCTTGGGGTCCCAGCGATCGCGAACCGCCTGCCACTCGGCCAGGCGCGGCATCATGCGGGCGAAGTCGGCGGCTCGGGTCACCGCGTCCTTGGCCAGGTAGACGCGCCCGCCGTGGGCGATGACCACCGCGTTCAGCTCGTGGATCAAGGTCTCGGTCGCCGGGCCCCGATACGGCAGGTCGAGCGCGAGCGTCGTCCCCTCGATCGGGAACGACAGGTAGGCCTCCGAGCCCGGCCCGCAGTCCTTGATGACCGCCAGGAAGGAGGCCGCTCCCGCCGCCGCGAGCCGCTCGAGGAGGGCGGCCACCGGCGCCGGCCCCGCCGCGCGCGGCAGCACGCACTGATACTGGAGAAAGCCGCGCCGGCCGTAGAGGCGATTCCACCCGCGGACCGCGTCGAGCGGATAGAAGAACCCGTCGAGGGGGACGAGCCGGCGCTTGAGCGCGGCGCCGTGCAGCCGGTAGTAGAGCTCGTTGAAGCCGCGCATGAAGAGCGGGTTCAGGAGCCACTCCGGCGCGTCGAAGGGCACGCGGAGCGGCAGCGGGCGACGGAGCCGGCGATCACCGACCTCCACGCGGCCGGCGTGGCGGCCCCGCATCAGGATGCCGCGGCCGACGTGGCCGCCGCGGGCCAGGCAGTCGATCCAGCCGACCGTGTACGGCCAGTCCGCCGCGCTGCGCTTGAGCCCGTCGAGCATCGCCTCGAGCCCGGCGACCCCCTGCGTCTCGAGCACGATCCACGGCGTCTCGACCGCCCGCAGCCGCAGGGTCACCTCGGTGATCAGACCGGTGAGTCCCATGCCGCCGACGGTGGCCAGGAAGAGCTCACGCTCGCGATCGGGCCCGCACTCGACGAGCCGGCCATCGGCGGCGCGCAGCGCGATCCGCTCGACGAAGTTGCCGAACGAGCCGTCGCGATGGTGGTTCTTGCCGTGGACGTCGCAGGCCACGCACGCGCCGACCGTGACGAACTTCGTGCCCGGCGTCACCGGAGGAAACCAGCCGCGGGGCAGGAACAACCGGAGGACCTCGGCGAGGCTCAGCCCGGCCTCGCAGTGCAGCCGGCCGGAGGCCGCGTCGAAGCTGCGGATGCGGTCGGCCCGGGTGGACTCGATCACCAGGCCGCCCGGCGCCGACGGGAGCGCGGCGTCCCCGTACGCGCGGCCGAGGCCGCGAGGCAGCACGGGCTCTCCGCCCTCGGGCAGGGCCAGATCGTCCGGGCGGAGCACGCGGCCGCGCCCCACCGGGTGCCGCCCCCAGCCCGCGATCTCCTCCGCGGGCAGGTCCGCGCCCGGCGGCGGCTCGCTCAATCGGTCCATTGCGCCAGCCACCCCGGTCCCCACTGCTGACCGTAGACGATGACGAGCACCGCCAGCATCCAGAGCACCGTGTTGATCAGCAGCGCGCGGTCGCTGAGCAGGAGATCCGAGGGATTGCCGCCCTGCTCGCGGCGGTAGAGCAGGTAGAGATAGCGGAAGATGCCGTAGAGCACGAACGGCAGCGTCACCGGCAGGAGCCGGGTGTGGAACTTGGCCACCGTCTCGGGCGACATGGTGTAGAGCGCGTAGGCGGTGACGGTGGACGCGGTGACCACCGCGACCATCTGGTCGAGGAAGCCCTCGCTGTACTCGGCCAGGATCGGCCGATGGGCCGCCGCGTCGCCGCGGAGCGTGCGGTACTCGTGGCGGCGCTTGCCCAGGGCCAGGAACAACGCGATCAGGATGGTGCAGATCACGAGCCAGCCGGAGATCTCGACGCCGATCGCGGCCGCCCCGGCCACCGCGCGCAGCACGAAGCCGGCGGCCACCGTCAGCACGTCGAGGATCACCACGTGCTTGAGCCAGAGGGAGTAGGCGGTGAGCAGCGCCGCGTAGGCGGCCGCGACCACCCCGAAGCCCACCGACAACCAGAACGCCGCGACGAGGCTCCCGGCCAGCAGCACTAGCCCCAGAGCCACCGCGGCCGGGATCGGCAGCGCGCCGCGGGCGATCGGGCGATTGCGTTTGCTGGGATGCAGCCGGTCCTTCTCCGCGTCGGCCACGTCGTTGAAGACGTAGATCGCCCCGGACAGCGCGCAGAAGATCGCGAACGCGGCCAGCGCGGGCCAGAACAGCGGGGTCAGCAGACTCTGCGAGAAGATGAGCCCGGCGAAGACGAATAGGTTCTTGACCCACTGCCGGGGCCGCAGCGAGACGAGAACCGCGACCAGGAGGCTCAAGAGGTGTGTCAGATCCGGATCACGTGCGGGAGCGCCCCGAGCGGGCCGGTGGCGTTGCGGGTGGCCACGACGAGGGCGCCGAGCGGCGGCGTCACCTCACATCACCTCGCCCACCGCGCGCGTCACCGCCTCCACCACCTGGCCCACCTCGCCGTCGGTCAGCTCCGGGAAGCACGGCAGGCACAGCACCTCGGCGGCTGCCTGGGTGGCCGCCGGGAAATCGCGGTCCGCGTTCGGCCGCGAGAACACCGGCTGGGCCGGGATCGTGCTCGGGTAGTGGATCGAGGTTCCGACGCCCAGGCCGGCCAGCGCGGCCGCGAGGGCCTCGCGCTTGCTCGACCGCACCGTGTACTGGTGATAGATGTGCCGGGCGGGCGGGCGCTCCGTGGGCAGGCCGAGCGGCAGGCCGGCCAGCGCCGCGCCGTAGCGCTGGGCGATGGCGCGCCGGCGCTCGTTCCACTCCGGCAGCCGCTTGAGCTTCACCCGCAGCAAGGCCGCCTGCAGCTCGTCGAGACGGCTGCAGCCGCCCAGCTCCACGTGGGTGTACCGGCGGGGGGCGCCGTGATCGCGGAGCAGCCGTACGCGCTCGGCCACGTCGTCGCGGGCGGTCAGCACCATGCCCCCGTCGCCACAGCCGCCGAGATTCTTGGTCGGATAGAAGGAAAGGATCGAGACGTCGCCCCACCCGGCGACCGGCCGGCCCGCGTAGGTCGCGCCCACCGCCTGCGCCGCGTCGCCCACCACCACGAGCCCGTGGGCCCGCGCGAGCTCGCCGATCGCGTCCATCGCCGCGATCTGACCGTAGAGGTGCACCGGGAGGATCGCGCGCGTTCTCGGGGTGATCGCGCGGGCGACCTGCGCCGGGTCCAGGTTGAAGGTGACCGGGTCGATGTCCACGAAGACCGGGGTCGCCCCCGCCATCACGGCGGTGGTCGCGGAGGCGACGAAGGAGAACGCCGAGGTGATGACCTCGTCGCCCGGCTTCACCCCGACCGCCTTGAGGGCCAGCAGCAGGGCGTCGGTGCCGGAGCCGGTCCCGACGCCGTGCCGCGCGCCGCAGACGGCGGCCAGCTCGCGCTCGAGGGCCTGGCCTTCGGGCCCAAGGATGAACCGGCAGGAGTCGAGCACGCGCGCGGCCGCGTCCATCAGCTCGCCGCGCAGCGCCTCGTGCTGCCGCTTGAGATCGATCTGGGGGATCATCAGGAGTCGACCCCGATCCGGTTCTCGATGGATTGCCCCCTCTGGACCTCCCCGGAGGTGGCTCCGCGGGTTGTCCGCGCTCGTTTCCCGCAGTCCCAAATCGTAGACATTGTACCGGGTTAGGCGCGGGCCTCCTCGGGGAAAAGGACATCCTGCCCGTCCCCCGCGATCGCCAGGACGTCGCCGATCAGCGAGAGGGAGCCCGCCACGCACACGATGCCGCGCGGCGTCGGCGCGGTGGCCATCGCCAGCGCCTCGCGGGGCGACGGCGCGATGTCCACGCGGAAGCGCGCCGCGGGCAGCAGCGCGCGCAGAGCCTCGGGCGACGCCGCGCGCGGATTCGTCGACGCGGTGAGGATCACGCGCGCGGCGAGCGGCACGAGCGGGCTCAGGATGCTCCGCGCGTCCTTGTCGGCGAGGATCCCGAGGACGAAGGTGACCGGCTCGCCGGGAAAATACGCGCGGAGCGACGCGGCCAGGGCCCGCGCGCCCGCCGGGTTGTGGGCGCCGTCGAGGACGACCACCGGGTCGCGCCGGACGATCTGGAAGCGGCCGGGCCAGCGGGCTCCGCGCAGGCCGGCGCGGATGGCCGCCTCGCCGGCGCCCAGCTCCCGACCCGCCGCGGCCGCGAGCAGCGCGTTGCTCGGCTGATAGAGCCCGAGCAGGCCGCAATCCACGTCGGCGAGCCGCCAGTCCGGCCCGGCGAGATCGATCCGCTGGGCCTCGAGCGTGAAGCTCCGCGGAACCACGTGGAGATCGTGGCCCTCCATCACGAGCGGGACCGCGACCTCGGCGGCGCGGCGCCGCAGTACCGCCTCCGCCTCCGGCTCCTGACGCGCCGAGAAGGCGACCCCGCTCCGGATGATCGCCGCCTTCTCCCCCGCGATGCGCGTCAGGGTGTCGCCCAGCTCCGCCTGGTGGTCGTAGTCGATCGGCCCGAGCACCTCCACCCGCGGCTCCCCCACCGTGGTGGCGTCGAGCCGGCCGCCCAGGCCGACCTCGAGCACCGCCACGTCGACGCGGGCCCGGCAGAAATGGTCGAGGGCGAGCGCGGTGCCCGCCTCGAACACGGTCAGGTCCAGGCGCGCGATGAGCGTGCCGATCGCCTCGACTCCGTCCACGAAGTCGGCCTCCGAGATCGGGCGCCCGTTCACCCGGATGCGCTCGCGGTAGTGACAGAGGTGGGGAGAGGTGTAGAGCCCGACGCGCCGCCCGGAGGCCTGGAGGATGGCCGCGAGCATGGACGAGATGGAGCCCTTGCCGTTGGTGCCGCCGACCTGGGCGATGACGTACGCGCGCTCGGGCCGGCCGATGGCGTCGAGCACCTCCTCGATGCGCTCGAGACCGGGGCGCATGCCCGCCCGCTCCCCGCCGCGCAGCGCGAGGACGCGGGCGACCGCCTCGGCATACGTCATGGAGCCGGCGCGGGGGCCGGTCCGCAGAAGAAGGCGAGGATGCGTCGCAGGGTGGCGCGCAGCTCCCGCCGCTCCACGACCAGATCGACCTGGCCGTGGTCCTGAAGGAACTCGGAGCGCTGGAACCCTTCGGGCAGCGGCTGTCGGATGGTCTCGGCGATGACCCGCGGTCCCGCGAAGCCGACGAGGGCGCGCGGCTCGGCCAGGATCAGGTCGCCGAGCATCGCGAAGCTCGCGGTCACCCCGCCGGTGGTGGGATCGGTGAGCAGCGAGATGTAGGGCACCCGCTCGGCGGACAGGCGCTGGAGCGCGGCGGAGGTCTTGGCCATCTGCATCAGCGAGAGGATGCCTTCCTGCATCCGCGCCCCGCCGGAGGCCGAGACGATGATCAGCGGGATGCGCTTCTGCAGGGCCAGCTCGATGGTGCGGGTGAGCTTCTCGCCCACCACCGAGCCCATGCTGCCGCCCAGGAACGAGAAGTCGAAGACGGCGAGCGCGACCGGATACCCGCCGATGCGGCCGGTCCCGGTGATGACCGCCTCCTCACCGCCCGACTTGCTGCGGGCCGCCTTGAGCCGCTCGGTGTAGCGCTTGGTGTCCTTGAAGGAGAGCGGATCACGCGAGCGAAGGCCCGCCTCGCGCTCCTCGAACGAGCCCTGGTCGATCAGCGAGGCGATACGATCCCGCGCCGAGATCCGGAACGGATAGCCGCACTTGGGGCAGACGCGCCCCGCCCGCTCCACCTCGGCCCGGTAGACGATCTCCCGGCAGGAGTCGCACTTGACCCAGAGCCCCTCGGCGATCACGACCTTCTTCGGCCGCTCGCCGTCGTCGTCCTTCTTCTTCCAGAACCAGGCGGCCATCAGGGCTGCCCTTTCAAGCCCGCCTTGAGCGCGGCGATGAAGTCGCCGACGCGCGGGAGCAGCTCGGGAGACGCGCCGTACTGCTCGACCAGGCGGACGATGGCCGAGCCCACGATGACCCCATCGGCCACCCGGCCAACCTCGGCGGCCTGCGCGGGCGTGCTGATCCCGAAGCCCACGCACACCGGCTTGGTGGTGATGGCACGGAGGGCCCGGAGCTGCTGGCTCAGCTCCGGGGCCAGCGCGGCGCGCTCGCCGGTAACCCCGGTGAGCGAGACCACGTAGATGAAGCCACGGCTCGCCCGGGCGATCTTGCGCATGCGCTCCGGAGTCGACGTGGGCGCCACCAGGTGGATGACGTCGAGCCCGGCCGGCACCGCCTCCGCGCGCAGCGGCTCCGCCTCCTCGGGCGGGACGTCGGCCACGATGGCGCCGTCGATGCCCGCCTCCACCGCGGTCCGGCAGAACGCCTTGAGGCCGAACGCGAGGATCGGGTTGTAGTAGGTCAGGAACACGAGCGGCACGGAGACCTCGCCCCGCATCTCCCTCACCAGCTCGAGCACGCGCGGCAGGGTCACGCCCGCCGCGAGCGCGCGCTGGGTCGCCCGCTGGATCACCGGCCCGTCGGCGAGCGGATCCGAGAACGGGATGCCGAGCTCGACGACGTCCGCGCCGCGACGGGCCGCCTCCACCACGAGGCGACGCGTCAGCGCGAGCGACGGGTCGCCCGCCGTGAAGTAGGCGACCAGCGCGCGCTCCCGGCGAGCGCGGAGCACCGCGAAGGTCGCCTCGAGCCGGGAGGGCGGGGCCGTGGGGGCGCCCTTCACGCGGGAGCCCCGTGGCCGTTGGCCCCGTGGCCGCCGCCGAGCGCTTGGCCGACGGTGTGCACGTCCTTGTCGCCGCGCCCGGAGAGCCCCACCACCACGCTCTGCGACTTCTTCATCCGCGCGGCCGCGCGCATCGCGTAGGCCACCGCGTGGGCGGACTCGAGCGCGGGCATGATGCCCTCGAGACGGGTGAGGGTCTGGAAGCCCTCGAGCGCCTCCCGGTCGGTGATCGAGGCGTACTCGAAGCGGCCCGCGTCCTTGTAGTAGGAGTGCTCCGGCCCCACGCCCGGATAGTCGAGGCCGGCCGAGATCGAGTGGGCCTCCGCGATCTGCCCGTCGTCGTTCTGCAACACGTAGCTCATGCTCCCGTGGAGTACGCCCACCGCGCCGGCGCCGAGGGAAGCACCGTGGCGGCCGGTGGAGAGGCCGTGGCCGCCCGGCTCGACCCCGACGATGCGCACCCGCCGGTCGGGGATGAACGGCCAGAAGAGCCCGATCGCGTTCGAGCCGCCCCCCACGCAGGCCACCAGCAGATCCGGCAGGCGCCCGATCAGCTTCCGGCTCTGGGCGCGCGCCTCTTCCCCGATCACCCGGTGGAAGTCGCGCACCATCATCGGATACGGATGCGGCCCCATCACCGAGCCGAGCAGGTAGTAGGTGGTCCGCACGTTGGTGACCCAGTCGCGCAGCGCCTCGTTCACCGCGTCCTTGAGCGTCTGAGATCCGCTCTCCACCGGAATCACCCGCGCGCCGAGCAGCTTCATGCGGAAGACGTTGAGGGCCTGGCGCTCGACGTCCACGCGGCCCATGTAGACCTCGCAGCTGAGACCGAGCAGGGCGGCCGCGGTGGCCGAGGCCACCCCGTGCTGGCCCGCCCCGGTCTCCGCGATCACGCGCGTCTTGCCCATGCGCTGCGCGAGGAGGGCCTGCCCGAGCACGTTGTTGATCTTGTGGGCGCCGGTGTGGCAGAGGTCTTCGCGCTTGAGGTAGATACGGGCCCCGCCCACGTGGCCGGTCAGGCGCTCCGCGAAGTAGAGCGGCGTGGGCCGGCCCGCGTACGAAGCGAGGAGGTCGCGGAGCCGCCGCCGGAAGCGCACGTCCGCGCGGGCCGCGCGGTAGGCGCGCTCGAGATCGACGAGCGGCTGCATCAGCGTCTCGGGCACGAAGCGGCCCCCGAAGCGCCCGAAGTGGCCGCCCGCGTCCGGCAGCGCCCCTGGCCGGGGCCGCGCCGCCTTCATGGCCGCGCCGCCGCGCGCGCCTCGGCGACGAAGCGTCGCACCCGCGCGGGATCCTTTCGCCCCGGGCGCTCCTCCACCCCGGAGACGACGTCGACCCCGTACGGGTTGACGCGGGCGACCGCCGCGGCCACGTTGTCAGGGGTGAGCCCTCCCGAGAGCAGCACCGGATGGCGCCGGGCCATCTCCGCAGCCACCTCCCACGGAATGGTCGGCCGCGTCTCGCCCTGGCTCCACCGCGCGGGGGAATCGAGCAGGAAGGCCGAGACACGATAGGCGGCCATGCGAGCGACGTCGTCGGGGCCCGCGACCTTCAGGGTCTTGATCGCCGGCAGCCGGTACTCCTCGATGTCCTCGGGCGTCTCGTCGCCGTGGAACTGCAGCGCGCCCAGCCCGCACTGCTCCGCCACCGCCTTGACGTGGCCCGGCGCGTGGTCCCAGAAGACACCGACCGGGGTCACGAAGGGCGGCAGGGTGGCGATGATGCGGGCGGCCGAGTCGGGGCTCACGTAGCGGGGCGTGCCCTCCACGAAGATGAAGCCGAGCGCGTCGGCGCCTGCTTCCACGCAGAGCCGCGCGTCGTCGAGGCTGGTGATGCCGCAGAGCTTGATCTTCATCGCAGCGACAGCTCGCGCACCTTTGCGGCCACGTCGGTGGCCCGCAGCAGCGTCTCCCCCACCAGCACCGCGTGGGCGCCCGCGGCCACCACCGCCTCCACGTCGGCCCCGCTCCGGAGCCCGCTCTCGCTCAGCGCCACCGGCCCCGGCGGGATCTGGGGTAGCAGGGCGAGCGAGGGCTCGAGGCTGGTCTCGAGCGTCTGGAGATTGCGATTGTTGACCCCAATGATCGGCGCGCCCACGCGCAGCGCGCGGTCCAGCTCGCCCGCGGTGTGCACCTCGACGAGGGTGGCGAGGCCAACGCCCTTGGCCGCGTGGAGCAGATCGCGCAGGGCCGCGTCCTCGAGCGCGGCGACGATCAGCAGCACGGCGTCGGCGCCCGCTTCGCGCGCCTCCCAGAGCTGGTACTCGTCGACGATGAACTCCTTGCGGAGCACCGGCCGCGCGATCGCGCGGCGTACCTCCACGAGATCCTCCAGTCGGCCGTGGAAGTAGCGCGCGTCGGTGAGCACCGAGACCGCGGCCGCGCCGGCCTTGGCGTAGATCGACGCCTGAGCGACGGGATCGAGGTCGGACCGGAAGAGGCCCTGCGACGGCGAGCCCCGCTTGACCTCGGCGATGAGGCGCACCCGCGCGCCCGAGGAGGGCCTCAGCGCGGACTCGAAGTCGAGCGCGGGCGCGAGGCCGCGGCAGGCCGCGATCAGCGCGTCGAGGGGGCGACGCGCCTTGAGCGCGGCCACCTCGGAGCGCTTGTGGGCGACGATCTCATCGAGGACGCCCATGCAACTAGTAGTCGCCGCGCTGCCCGTGGTCCCGCCCCGCGGTGATGTCGATACGCGCCATCTGTTCCATCACGTACTCGCGGAGCGTGCGCGGGGGCGGGAGGTCGCGCACCAGGCGGCCGCCCGCGATCAACGGCTTGAGCAGCGCCTCGGCGCGGCGGCCGTCGGGACCGACCGGGGCGGGCGCGCCGGCGGGCAGCACCACGTTCTCCACCGTGCCGGGCTGCCGCCACACCTGCTTGGCCCCGGAGCGCTTGCCGCGCTTGGCCATCGGCTCGCCCTCGATCTCCATGATGTCGAGCGCGAAGGAGAGCACGGGAGCGTTGGCGATCGACGTGCCCACCCCGTAGCCGTCCACCAGCGGGTTCAGCTTCAGGATCTCGTACTCGTCGATGCCGCCGGAGGCGAGAATCTTGACGTGGCTGAACCCGCGGAGATCCAGCTCCCAGCGGACCTCCTCGAGGATCTTGTAGAAGTCGCCGCGGCGGGACGACGGGGTGTCCAGGCGCACCGCGTAGAGATCGCGACCGAGCGCGCGCGCGACTCGGATCGCCTCGAACTTCTCGTCCTGGAGCGTGTCGATCAGGGCCACCCGGCGCACCTTGGGGTCGATCACCTCGTGGAAAGCCCGGAGCGCCTCCACCGTGTCGCCGAAGAGCAGCACGAGCGCGTGCGGAATGGTGCCGGTGGGATCGGCGTCGATCAGCTCGGCGGACTTGGTGACCGCGACACCGTCGCAGCCGCCCACGAAGGCGTTGCGCTCGATCATCGGGGCCAGCGCCGGATGCATGCGGCGCGCCCCGAAGGAGATGACCTGACGCTCGCCCGCGGCGCGCTTGCAGCGCGCGGCCTTGGTGGCGATGCCGGAGGCCTGGCAGAGGAACCCGAGCAGAGCCGTCTCGTACTTGGCCCACTCCGGATAGATCCCCTCGATGAGGAGCACGGTGTCCTCGGGCGCGAACAGCGTGCCCTCGTCCATCGCCCACACGTCGACCGGCAGCCCCTCGAGCAGCGCCGCCGCTTCCTCGATGCCGGCCAGCACGCCGAACGTCCAGTCGGGCTGCGGGAAGCTCTTGAGGCGGATCTCCGCCTTCACCCGCTTGTTGAGGCCTCGGGCGCGGAGGATCTCGACCGTGCGGTCGAAGTAGACGTCGGAGACCTCACCCGCTTTGATCTCGGGTTCGGAGGCCGTGTGGAAGGCGCGCTTGGGCTGGCTCTTCATAAAGGTGCTGACACCTCCCGGCCCGTAAGTAAAGTGCCCGGATTGTCCCAGAAACGTGAGGGGAAGTCAATCAATGGAGGCGCCACTCTCGACGGCAAAGCCCCGCCGCACAAGGCCTTTTGGGGCCGGGCTAGAGCCGGAGGCCCTTCAGGTACTCGCGGAAGGCGTCGGCGAGATCGGGCCGCGCAAGGGCGAACTCCACCGTGGCCTTGAGGAAGCCGAGCTTCTCGCCGGTGTCGTGCCGCTTGCCCTCGAACTCGACCGCATAGATGGGTCGCCGACCGCGGAGGGCGCGCAGCCCGTTGGTGAGCTGGATCTCCCCGCGGGAATCGGGCGGCGTGTCGGCCAGGATCGGGAAAAGATCGGGGGTCAGCACGTAGCGCCCGATGATCGCCAGGTCCGACGGGGCATCCCGTGGATCCGGTTTCTCGACCAGGTCCAGGACCTCGTACACGTTGGCGCCGAGCCCGCGCGCGGCGATGACACCGTAGCGGCCGATCTCCTCCCGCGGCATGCGCATCACCGCGAGCACCGGCCCGCCGTGGCGCTCGAACACGTCGAGGAGCTGGCGCATGCAGGGCACGCGCGACACGATGATGTCGTCGCCCAGGAAGACACCGAACGGCTCGTTGCCCACCAGCGGCCGGGCGCACAGGATCGCGTGGCCCAGACCGAGCGGCTCCTTCTGGCGGACGTACGACACCGAGGCCAGCTCCGAGATGGTCTTGATCTGGGTCAGCTCCTCGACCTTCCCGCGGTCCTGCAGGTAGTACTCGAGCTCGAAGTGCGAGTCGAAGTGGTCCTCGATCGCGCGCTTGTTCCGGCCGGTGACGAGGACGATCTCCTCCAGGCCGGAGGCCACCGCCTCTTCCACCACGTACTGGATGGTGGGCTTGTCCACGAGCGGGAGCATCTCCTTCGGCTGGGCCTTGGTCGCGGGCAGAAACCGGGTGCCGAGACCCGCGGCGGGGAAGACGGCCTTCCTGACCTTCATGGAGCTTGACGATACACGAGGGGGATCGGAAAGGAAACCCGACTCAGGCCGACGGCGCGATCTCTTCGGCTCCCTTCACCTGGATGCCCAGCTTCTTGATGCGGTACCAGAGGCTGCGCTCCGAAACGCCGAGCACCTTGGCCGCGCGCGCCTGGACCCCCTGGCTCTGTTGCAGCGCGTCCAGGATCATGCGCCGCTCCCACTTCTCGAGCGCCTCGTCGAGGGAGCCCGACAGCAGCGGCGCGGTCTCCGCGGCGGGGCGCGCCTGGGCCCCGCGCTGGACCGCGGGCGGCAGGTGCGACGGGCCGATGACCCCGTCCGAGAGCACCATCGCGCCCTCGAGCACGTGCTGCAGCTCGCGCACGTTCCCGGGCCACGCGTAGGTCCAGAGGCAGCGCAGGGCCTCCGGCGAGAGGATCGCGGGCTCGCGGTTCAGGCGCGTGGCCGCGCGCTGCAGCAGGTGATCGGCGAGCAGCGGCAGGTCGTCGATGCGCTCGCGCAGGGGCGGCAGATGCATGCTCACGCCCTGCAGCCGGTAGAACAGGTCCTGGCGGAAGGTCCCCTGCGCCACCGCCGCCTCCAGATCCCGATGGGTCGCCGCGATCACCCGCACGTCGGCAGTGATGGTGCGGGTGCCGCCGACCCGCTCGAACTCGCGCTCTTGGAGCACGCGCAGGATCTTGGCCTGCATGGACGGCGGCATATCGCCGATCTCGTCCAGGAAGAGCGTGCCCTCCTTGGCCAGCTCGAAGCGGCCGGGCCGCGCCCGCACCGCGCCGGTGAAGGCGCCGCGCTCGTGGCCGAACAGCTCGGACTCGAGCAGCCCTTCCGGGATCGCCGCGCAGTTGACCGGCACGAACGGGCCGTCCTTCCGGGGGCTCAATCGGTGGATCGCGCGGGCCAGCACCTCCTTGCCGGTGCCGCTCTCGCCCAGGATCAGCACGGTCAGGTCGGTGGGCGCGGCCCGATGGGCCATGTCCACCACGCGCTTGAGCGTCTCGCTCTGCCCGATGAGGCCCTCGAGCCCGCTCGGCTGGCTGTCGCGGAGGGCTTTCACCTGCTTCTGGAGCCGGCGGCGGTCGAGCGCGCGCGCGACCACTACCTGGAACTCGTCCATCTTGAGCGGCTTGGTGAAGAAGTCGTAGGCCCCGCGGGTGATGGCCTCCATCGCGGTCTCCCGCGTCCCGTGGGCGGTCATCACGATGATCGGGGTGTCCGGGGCCAGCTCGCGGCAGCGCGGGATCGCGTCGAGACCGTCCATGTCGGGCAGGCGCACGTCCAGCAGGATCAGGTCGTAGGAGGTCGCCTTCAGCTTGTCGATCAGCGCGCCGGCGGTCGGAGCGACCTCGGGCTCGTAGCGCTGCCGACGCAGTGTCTCGCGCAGGACGAAGGCGAGGTCCTCATCGTCCTCCGCGATGACGATGCGCTCGGTCATCGCCCGGTCAGAAGAACCGATGCGTGCCGAGCTGCGGGTCGAAGCTACGGCCGAGCCACAGGGGAACCGGCACGCCGGTGTCCCAGCCCCAGGTGGTGAGCGGCCACGTCCGGTAGGTCCAGCTCACGGTGACGCGCACCAACCCGGCCTCGGCGGCCACTTTGAGGCTGGCCGGATCGACCTCGAGCCCCGCGCGCCGGGCCCCGGTCAGCACGCCGGCCCGCAGGTCCGCGATAAAGTCGGAGGAGAACAGCTCGCCAGGATTGCGCTGCCGCTGCCTCTCGGAGGCGTCCCGGAAGGCCTGCTCGGCGACGTCGTTGGTCTGGAAGTAGGACGACACGGCCTGCATGCCGTTGTAGCCCACCCAGATGAACGCCGTCCCCCAGAAGAGGATCAGGACGAGCGGACGAACCCGCATGTATCGAGTGTAGACGTTTCCCCGCAGCGGCGGCAACTTCCGTTGTGCTAGGCTCGATCGTGGTGCGCATCTTCGCCGCGTCCTGGCGCGTGTTCCTCGCCGGAAGCCTGGCCGGCATCGCCGTCGTGGCCCTGGCCACCGCGAACCCCTTCAGCTTCTTCGAGATCGCGGAGCTCAAGGCCCTCGACGCCCAGTTCACCCTCCGGGGCCCGCGGGCGCCGGTCTCCCCGATCGTGGTGGTCACCATCGACGAGGACTCCTTCGACGGCCTCAACCTCTCCTGGCCGTGGCCGCGCGCGATGCACGCCAAGTTCCTGGACATCGTCGGGCGGGGCGGGCCGGTGGCGATCGGCATGGATATCCTCTTCACCGAGCCGTCTTCTCGAGGCCCGGCCGACGATGCGGCCCTGGCTGCGGCCGTGGATCGGCTGCACGATCGGATCGTGCTGGCGGCGGCCCTGACGACGGTGGGCGACGCCTCGTTCGTGAAGCAGGCGCTGAACCCGCCGATCCCGGAGGTTCGCGGTCGGGCCGCCTTCGGCTCCGCCGACTACGATTCCGATGCGGACGCCTTCGTCCGGCGCGCCACCCTCAAGCGGGAATTCCAGGATCGTGAGTGGCCGGGGTTCGACATGCTGCTCTACCGGCGCGCGGAGCGGGCCAGACTCGCGCACGCGCCCGCCCCGGCCGGCCCCGAGCTGCTCGTCAACTACCGGGGCGGCCCGGGGACGTTCCCGATGGTGGCCTATCACCGCGTGGTCACGGGCGAGATCCCGCCCGAGGTCTTCGCGGGCAAGATCGTCCTCGTGGGGGCGACCACGCCGACGCTGCACGACATCTTCCCGACCCCGTTCGCCTCGCAGTCGGGCATGCCCGGCGTCGAGATCCATGCCCACACCCTCGAGACCCTGCTGCAGGGCATCGCCCTGCGGCGGGCCCCGCGGCTGCTGGTGCCGGTGATCGCGGTGCTGGCCGGCGCGCTCGCGGCGTGGACCGCCACCGCGCTGCGGCCCCTGCCCGCGTTCGGGGTGATCACGGGTGGCGTGCTCGGCTACCTGGGGGCGAGCCACGCCGCGTTCCTGTGGACGCGCTACTGGGTGGAGGTGGTGCCGGTACCGCTGGCCCTCCTGGTGACCTACGCGGGCACGGTGGCCAAGAACTTCGCCCAGGAGCAACGCGAGAAGCGGCGGCTCTCGCGCTTCTTCTCGCCCGACGTGGTGTCCGAGATCGTGCGCCACAAGGACGACGCCAAGCTCGCGGCGAACCGGCGCCGCATGACCGTGCTGTTCTCCGACATCCGCGGCTTCACGTCGATGTCGGAGAAGATGCAGCCCGAAGAGGTCGTCACGTTCCTGCGCGAGTACCTCACCGTGATGACCGAGGCCGTCTTCAAGCACGGCGGCACCGTGGACAAGTACATCGGCGACGCGATCATGGCCCTCTACAACGTGCCGTTCGAGGCGCCGGACCACGCCCTGCGCGCGGTACGCACCGCGATCGAGTTCCAGGAGCGCCTCCGCCCGCTCGCGGAGCGCTTCGCGACCGAGCACGGCGGCACGCTGGCCTGCGGGGTGGGCATCCACACCGGCGACGCGGTCGTGGGCACCATCGGCTCCGAGCAGCGGCTCGAGTACACCGCGATCGGCGACACCATCAACCTGGGCTCGCGGCTGGAAGGCCTCACCAAGGAATTCAACGTGCCCATCATCATCAGCGAGGCCACCTACGCGGAGGTGCGGAAGCACTTCGGCGCCCGCGATCTCGGCGAGGTCACCGTGAAGGGCAAGGCGATCCCCGTGAAGATCTACGCGATCATCCCCGGCGAGCCACGCCGCGAGGCGCGCCGACTCATGGAGGGCCACGTCTCGA
>DATMMH010000146.1:0-5789 GCA_035569855.1 Candidatus Dormiibacterota bacterium | reverse complement strand
ATCCGCGAGCGCAAGCTCTCGCCGGTCGAGGCCACCCGCGAGTGCCTCGCCCGCATCGAGCGATTCGACGCCCGGCTCCGCGCCTTCATCACCGTCGACGCCCCCGGCGCGCTCGCCGCCGCGCGACGACTCGAGGCGGAGGCGGGGCGCCGGTCGCGCGGGCCGCTCCACGGGGTGCCGCTCGCGTTCAAGGATCTCTGCTTCATCCGTGGGCTGCCGACCTCCTGCGGCACCGGGAACTTCGAGTACTTCCGCGCCGAGCGGGACTGCACCGCGGTGGCGCGGCTGGTCGCGGCGGGAGCGATCACCCTCGGCAAGCTCAACATGACCGAGCTCGCGATGGGCGCGTTCGGCGACAACCCGCACCACGGCCACGCGCGCAACCCGTGGAATCCCGATCGGTGCACCGGCGGCTCATCGAGCGGTTCCGGCGTGGCGGTCGCGGCCGGCATGGCTCTGGGCGCCATCGGCACCGACACCGGCGGCTCGATCCGGCTCCCCGCCGGCTGCTGCGGCATCACCGGGCTCAAGCCGACGTACGGGCGGGTGAGCCGGGCCGGCGGCATGGCGCTCTCCTGGTCGAACGACCACCTGGGGCCGATGGCCCGCACCGTCCGAGACTGCGCGCTGATGCTACAGGCGATGGCGGGCGCGGATCCGCTCGACGCGACCGCGAGCCCGCGGGCGGTGCCCGACTATCTCGCCGCCCTCGAGGAGCCGATCGCGGGGGTGCGGGTCGGCGTGCCGGAGAACTTCTTCTTCCAGGGCATCGACGCCGAGATCGAGAGCGCGGTGCGCGCGGCGGCCGCGACGCTCGGCTCGCTCGGCGCGCAGGTGCGGGAGGTCCGGCTGCCGGATCCGCAGGTCGTGAACGACGTGACCCAGATCATCTCGCGCAGCGAGAGCGCCGCGATCCACGCGGGGCCGATGCGCGCGCGCCCGGCCGATCTCGCCCCCTTCGCGCGGGCCCGGATCGAGCTGGGCCTCCGCGTGCCCGCCTTCGACTACCTCCAGGCGCTGCGGCTCCGCGCGCGGCTGGCCCGCACGTTCTCACGAGAGGTGTGGGGCGAGGTGGACGTGCTCGCGGTCCCGGTGATCCCCGAGCCCGCCCCGCCGCTGGCCGCCGCGCTCGAGGGCTCGCTCGAAGAGATCACCGCGCGTCACGGGCGCTTCTCCCGGCTCACGCGGCCGTTCAACGGCCTCGGCCTGCCCGCGCTCGGCCTGCCCTGCGGCTTCTCGCGCGCCGGGCTGCCGCTGGCCTTCCAGCTCGTCGGTCGCCCGTTCGACGAAGCGGGCGTGCTGCGCCTGGGCCACGCGTACCAGCGCGCGACCGACTGGCACACGCGGACGCCCGATCTGGCCTGAGCGGCCCGCGCGGAGGGCCGAGCGCGGGCGGGCGTCGCGGCTACTTCGCGAGCACCAGCTGGAGCCGGTACGTTCCCGCGATCACGTCCTCCGCGGCCCCGCGCCGGGTGAGCGCGGTGGAGCCGAACAGCTCGCGGCAGGCGGCCTCGGGCCCGGCGGCGTCGATGCCCTCGATCAGCAGGACCCAGCGCACCAGCTCGTCCGGCTTCTCGAGCAGTTTCTTCTCGTCGCTCTTGGCCGCGTTGCTGACGCCCGCGTCGCCCTCGAGCAGATGACTCGCGACGATGCCCGGCTGCGCGGCCGCCGCCGGGAGCGCGGTGCCGGTCAGCCACGAGCGGAGCGCCTCCTCGTGGCCGGCGCGCGGACCGAACTGCAGGGCCGCGATCACGCCGCCCAGCCCGTCGCCCAGGCTCGTGACCACCCGGCAGGCGGTGCGCTTGTTGTTGCGCACGAGCGGCAGCGTCTGGCGGGTCAGGGGCGTCGGGGCCGCCAGGCGGGCCAGGTAGGCGGGACTCTGCAGCGTGTCGAGCGACTCGGTCTCGTAGAAGTAGAAATACTTAGGCGGGCCGCCCAGCGTCACGTAGCGCCGCGCGCGGAGGAACCCGGGCACCGCCACGCGCTCCGGGATGTGCTCCCGCAGATGCCAGTGATCGAACTCGGCGTCGCCACCCGGAGCCACGTCGTGCCAGAACGCGAGCACCCCCTTGCCGGCGATGGTCATGCCGCCGACGGTAGCGACGCGGCGGCGCCTCGTCAAGGGCGGCTTGACCCTCGGGGATCGCGTGATAGTGTGTCCCCAGTCATGGCCGTGACTGCTCCCGCTCGCACGCCCTGGGCCGCGCCGCTGCGGGTGCTGGAGCGGGACGAGCGCCTCTTCGCGGTCCTCCTGGCCTTCGTGATGGTGGGCGGGCTCGCCACCCTCGGCCTCGTCCCGCTCCGCCCGCGCCACCGCGTCGACGTCTACTCCCTGGTGATCTGGTTCGGGCTCTACAAGGCCGGCATCCTGGCCCTCGTCACCGTGAACCCGCGCGGCACCCGGGGGATCTTCACCGGGGCGCTGTGCATCGACCTGATGCTGGTCTTCTCGCTGCTCTACCTGACCGGCGGCGGCGACAGCCCGTTCGTCAACCTCTTCTTCCCGCTGGTGGCGGTCAACGCGTACTACTTCGGGCGCTGGGTCGGCCTGCTCCTGACCGTGATCGCCGGCAT
Source organism: Candidatus Dormiibacterota bacterium (assembly GCA_035569855.1). Taxonomy (GTDB): domain Bacteria; phylum Methylomirabilota; class Methylomirabilia; order Rokubacteriales; family CSP1-6; genus CAMLFJ01. The sequence continues at coordinate 3,215 of DATMMH010000146.1, read as the reverse complement.
GCTCTACTGGACGGCGGCGTGGCTCGCCCCGCCGGACGCGGCGTGGACCGCGGTGGCGATCCTCATGGGCCTGGTGGGCCTGCCCGCCTTCGCGCTGGGCCACGTGGCCGATCGCGAGCGGCGCACGCGTGCGGAGGTGGAGCGGCTCAACGCGGAGCTGACCGGCACGCTGACGCGGCTGCAGGCCGCTCAGGAGGAGCTGGTGGAGGCCGAGCGCATGGCCACCGTCGGACGCCTCTCGCTGAAGGTGGCCCACGAGGTGCGCAATCCCATCGCGGCCATCGAGCTGAACGCGGAGCTCCTGGGAGACATGGTGCAGGGCCGAGTGAGCGAGGACGGCACCGAGGCCACCGCGCTCATCGGCGCCATTCGCGATCAGGTCTCCGCCCTCGACGCGCTCACCGAGGAGTACCTGGCTTTCGCGCGCTTCCCGCGGCCGCAGTTCGAGGAGGACTCGGTCAACGAGATGGTCACCGCGGTGGCCGAGTTTGTGCGCCCGCTCGCCGCGCGTCAGGGCATCACGGTGAAGGTGAGCACCGACGAGACGGTGCCGCCGATGGAGATCGACCGCACCCTCCTGCGCCAGGCGGTGCTCAACCTGATGAAGAACGGCATCGAGGCCGCCCCCCAGGGCGGTGCGCTCACCCTCACGACGCGGCAGGTGGCTGAGACGGTGGAGATCGCGGTGAGCGACAACGGGCCCGGCATCACCGCCGAGGTCGGCAAGCGCCTGTTCGAGCAGTTCTTCACCACCAAGCCGCAGGGCACGGGCCTCGGGCTCTCGATCTCGCGCCAGATCCTGGAGGAGCACGGCGGCACCCTCCGCTGGAGCAGCACGCTCGGCGAGGGGGCCACGTTCACCATGACGCTGCCCATCAAGAGGGCCGAGCATGTCTGAGCCGACCGCACCCCTGGCCACGCTCCTGGTGGCCGACGACGACCCGGCGGTGCGCCAGAGCCTCGAGCGCACGCTCACCCGCGAGGGCTACGCGGTGGTGCTGGCCCCGGACGGGCAGGCCGCCCTCGAACGGCTGCAGGCGGGCGGGGTGGACCTCGTCCTCTCAGATCTCAAGATGCCGGGGCTCACCGGCCTCGAGCTGCTGCGCGAGGCCAAGGCGGTCGCCCCGGACGTCGACGTGATCCTGCTGACCGCGTTCGGCACCGTCGAAGAGGCGGTGAAGGCGATGAAGGACGGCGCCACCGACTTCCTCACCAAGCCGTTCCAGCGGGCGCAGCTCACGAAGGTGGTGCGTCAGGCCCTCGAGCGTCGTGACCTCATCGCCCAGAACCGCGCGCTGCAGAAGCGCCTCGACGACCTCCTGCGCCAGGGCAACATGATCGGCACCAGCCCGGTCTGGCGGCGCCTGATGACGCTGGTGCAGCAGGTGGCCGATAGCTCGGCCACCGTGCTGATCCAGGGAGAGAGCGGAGCCGGCAAGGAGCTGGTGGCCCGCGCCGTCCACGATCGATCGAGCCGCCGCACCGGCCCATTCATCGCGGTGAACTGCGCGGCGCTGCCCGAGACCCTGCTCGAGTCCGAGCTCTTCGGCTACGAGAAGGGCGCGTTCACCGGCGCAGCGAGCCGGAAGGAAGGGCGCTTCGAGCTGGCCGATGGCGGCACCCTCTTCCTCGACGAGATCGCCGACCTGTCCCCGGTGACCCAGCCCAAGATCCTGCGCGTGCTGCAGGAAGGCGAGTTCGAGCGGGTCGGTGGCACGAAGTCCCTGCGGGTCGACGTGCGCATCGTGACCGCCACCAACCAGGACCTGGCCACGCTCGTGCGGGACAAGCGCTTCCGCGAGGACCTCTTCTACCGCCTGAACGTTATCACCATCAAGGTGCCCCCACTCCGGGAGCACCACGAGGACATTCCGGTCCTCGCCCAGCACTTCCTCCGCGTCTACGCGGCCAAGAACAACCGGGCCCTCGACGGCTTCACCGAGGAGGCGCTCGGGTGCCTCGAAGCCTACTCGTGGCCGGGCAACGTGCGCGAGCTGGAGAACGTGGTGGAGCGCGCGGTGGTGCTGGCCCGCGGCGGCCGCGTGGACGCGCCCGATCTGCCCGACCCGGTCCGCGAGCGCTCGGTCATGCTGCTGCGTGGCGCCGTCGCCGGCGCCCCGCTCGAGGTCGCGGGCGGAGGCGCGGTGCCCGAAGGCGTTTTCCAGATCCGGGTGGGCACGCCGCTGGCCGAAGTCGAGCAGCGTCTCCTCGAGGAGACGTTGCGCATCAATCACGGCAACAAGACCCTCACCGCCAAGATGCTCGGCATCGATCCCAAGACCGTCTTCCGCAAGCTCAAGCAGGGAGAGGTCGACGAGGCGGTGCCCGGCGAGCCCGGCGGCGACCGGCCGCCTGCGCGCTGACCGGCGTGCCCTTCGAGACGCTCCGCTTCGAGGTGGCCGACGGCGTGGGCACCGTCACGCTCGACCGGCCCGACAAGCTGAACGCGCTCAACACCGTGATGCTCGAGGAGCTGCTCGCCGTGCTCGACCAGGCCGACGGAGATGATGCGGTGCGCGCGCTGATCGTCACCGGGGCCGGGCGCGCGTTCTGCGCGGGCGCCGATCTCTCTGGCGGCGCCAAGACCTTCGATCGGGTGGCGCGGGGGCGGGGCGAGGCGCCCGGCGAGCATCGCGACGGGGGCGGGCGTGTCACCCTGCGTATCTTCGACATGAAGAAGCCGCTGATCGCGGCGATCAACGGCCCGGCGGTGGGCTTCGGGATCACGATGACGCTGCCGATGGACATTCGCATCGCCTCGACGGCCGCGCGCATCGGCTTCGTCTTCGCCCGTCGCGGCGTGGTCCCGGAGGCGGCCAGCACCTGGTTCCTGCCACGTCTGGTCGGGCCGAGCCAGGCCGCGGAGTGGGTGTACACCGGCCGTGTGTTTCCGGCGGAGGAAGCGCTGCAGGGCCGCCTGGTCAGCCGCGTGGTCGCACCCGAGCGGCTCCTGCCGGTCGCGCGCGAGCTGGCGCTGGAGATCGCCCGGAACACCTCGGCGATCTCGGTGGCCCTGTCGCGGCAGCTCATGTGGCGCCTGCTCGGGGCCGATCATCCGATGGAAGCGCACCGGCTCGACTCCAAGTGCATGGACTGGACGGGCCGCTCGGCGGACGCCTACGAGGGCGTGACCGCGTTCCTCGAGAAGCGTCCCGCGCGCTTCACGCTGCGGGCCAGCGCCGACATGCCGCCCTTCTATCCCTGGTGGCGCGACC
>DATMMH010000145.1:0-6264 GCA_035569855.1 Candidatus Dormiibacterota bacterium | reverse complement strand
CGCCCACCGCGACCACTCGGGGCGTGACGCCGCGAAGCTCGAGCAGGTAGCGGCGTCCTGCCGGCACCAGTGATCGATCACCCTTTGGATCAGAGATTCGAATGGTTACGCCGCCTGGGCTGGTTTCGCACTCGAAGGTCGTCCTTGCGGAGCGTCCGTGACGGTACCCGTGTGATCGCCCGTCGTCCTCGTAGAGCTCGAAGCGCGAGCGTCCGTGAGGGTGGATCAAGAGGGTGACGTCGTCGAGGGGCCGCTCGCCGGTGTGCTGGACCACCGGGCCCATCGGGATGATGGCGCCGGCCCGCACCAGGAGCGGGAGACGCTCGAGCGGGGCGTCGACCGTGATGCCCGCGGGGCCTTTGTGCGGGGCACCCGTCCAGAAGTCGTACCAGACGCCGGCCGGCAGGTAGACCGGCCACGCGGTGGCGCCCTCGCGGGTGACCGGCGCCACGAGCAGATCGTCGCCCCAGAGGAACTGATGCCCGAGCGCCCACACGCGTGGGTCGTCGGGGTAGTTCAGCACCAGCGCGCGCATGAGGGGCAGGCCGTCGGCGTGCGCCTGCCAGGCGAGCGTGTAGGTGTAGGGAAGCAGCCGGTATCGCAGCTCGGCGAACTCGCGGCAGATCGCCTCCACGCGCGGGCCGTGCGCCCACGGCACGTGCTCGCGCCAGACCCAGCCGTGCGAGCGGAAGATCGGGCTGAAGGATCCCAGCTGGAACCACCGCGCGTAGAGCTCGCCGGTCTCGGGCACCGCGTGGAAGAAGCCCCCGATGTCAGAGCCCCAGTACGGCACGCCGGAGAGGCCGGTGTTGAGGCCGAGGGGAATCTGCGCTTCGAGGGTCCGGAAGTCGTTGTTGACGTCGCCCGTCCACGTCGTGGCGCCGAAGCGCTGCATGCCGGCGGCCCCGGACCGGCAGAGCAGGAAGACGCGCTGGTCGGGGCGGTCCGCCGCCTCGCCCGCCGCGAAGGTCTCGTGACGGAGGCGGTCGTAGATGTTGTGCAGCAGCCGTCCGTCGCCCCCGTGGAGTCCAGCCGAGGCGGGTGGGCCCTCGCCGCCGTCCAGCCACCAGCCCGCCACCCCGGCCCGCACCAGCTCGCGGTGAGCCGACCACCACCAGGCGCAGGCCGCCGGGTTTGAGAAATCGACGTAGCGCTGGCCCTGGCGATAGTTGGCCCCGGCCGGGCTCGCGCGCTCGTAGCCGGCGTCCAGGAGGTAGCCGCGGGCGGCCCCTTCCTCGAACAGCGGTGAGGCCTCGTGGAGCACCGGGTACTCGTGAGTGACGACCTCGAAGTGCTGGGATCGGACTTCTCCGAGAAGCGGGGCGGGATCCGGAAGGAGAGTGGGCTGGAACTCGAGATGGCCCACACCCCGATTCCAGCCGAGGGCGTCGCCGTAGCTCGAGAGAAGGATCAGCGCGTCACAGGGGATGCTCTTCTCGCGGATCGTCCGGGGGAGCTGTCGGAGCTCGGCGGTGTCACGGAAGTGCCGCGTCGACTGGAGGAACCCGAGGGACCAGCGCGGGGGCATCGTGGGGCGACCGAGCAGCTCCACCACCTCGCGCATCACCCCGCGCAGGTCGCCGCCCATCAGGAAGTACCAGGAGAGCGCTCCGGTCTCCGCGGTGTAGACGAGGCGCACCCCGTTGTCCGAGCGGCCCACCGCCACCACCGCGTCTCCCGGGTTGTCGAAGAAGAGTCCGTAGCCCCGGTTTGAAAGAAGGAGCGGCACGCCGAGGTCCGAGCCCGGCCCGTGACCGAGCTGAGTGTTCCAGAGCTGGCGCGTGACCCCGAGGCGGTCGAGCTCTCCACCGCCTTGCCCGAGCCCGTAGAAGTGCTGCTCGCCGGAAAAGCTCAGGCAGGCGCGCAGTCGTCGCCGCCCGGATGAGGCGACGAGCTCGCTCGACATGCCGCCGTCGGCGGGCTCGCGGAGCAGCCACTCCCCGCGCGAATCGAGGAAGGTGAGCCGGAGCGGCGCGCTGGCCACCTCGATCTGGAGATCGCTCGTCACGACGCGGAGCGGCTCGCCGTCCAGCCGGCGGAACGGCGCGGGCTCCCACTCGCGATCGGGGAGGTAGGAGGGAATCGTCGGCGTGGCGCCCCCGAGTCTCACCCGCACGATTCGCGGAGTCAGGACCGTCACCGTGACGTCCGAGTCGTCTCCGCGAAATCGCAGGGTCGATTCCTCGCGCTCCATTTCACCCCCCTCTCGGATCCGCTTTCTTACGCGGACGGGGGAGTGTACCATCGGCTGACGACGACGAGGACAGGCATGGCAGAGATCATCCTCGGTATCGGCAGCTCGCACAGCCCGATGCTCAGCACGCCGCACGAGGCGTTCGCCGGGCACGCCGAGCGCGACCGGGCGCGCGTCGGCGACTTCGACGCGCTGGCGCGCGGCAAGGCGGCGTGGATCGGGCGCGAGCTGGCGCCCGACGTCACCCGCGCGCGGCACGACGCGACCCAGGCCGCGCTGGCCCGGCTGAGCACCGCGCTCGTGGAGGCGGCGCCGGACACGCTCGTGGTCATCGGCGACGACCAGGGGGAGTGGTTCAGCGCCGACGGCCAGCCCGCGGTCTGCATCTACTGGGGCGAGAGCGTCGAGAACCTGCCGCCGCCGGTGGAGCGCATGGCACCGTCCCTGCGCCGCGCGTACTGGGGCTACTACGGCGACGGGACCAACCGCGCATTTCCGGTCGACGCGGCCCTGGGCCGTCATCTCGTCGAGTCGCTCACACGCGATCACGAGTTCGACGTGGCGCACGTCTGCGTGCAGCCGCGCCACGCCCCGCTCGGGCACGCGTGGAGCTTCGTGCACCAGCGGCTCATGGGCGAGCGGATCGTCCCGATCGTGCCGGTCCTGCTCAACACGTACTTTCCCCCGAACCAGCCGACGCCACGCCGCTGCTACCAGCTCGGGCGGGCCATCCGGCAGGTGATCGAGACGTGGCCGGTGGGCCGGCGCGTGGCCGTCGTGGCCTCGGGCGGCCTCAGCCACTTCGTGGTCGACGAGGAGCTCGATCGCCGTGTGCTCGACATCCTCGCCAAGAGGGACGTCGAGGCGGTGGCCGGGTTGCCGCGGGAGGGCCTCGAGTCCGGCAGCTCGGAGATCCGGAACTGGATCGCGGCGGCGGGCGCGCTCGAGGGGCTCGAGATGCGCCTGGTGGACTACGTGCCCTCCTATCGCTCCGAGGCGGGGACGGGCGTGGGCATGGCCTTCGCGGTGTGGGAGTAGGAGGGAGACGACGATGCTCTCGAGAGAGGACAACGAGCTGCTGTGCCGGGTGGGCCGGGGCACTCCGATGGGTGAGCTGCTGCGCCAGTACTGGATGCCGGGCCTGCCGTCGTCGGAGCTGCCGGCCCCCGACGGGCCGCCCAAGAAGGTGCGGCTCCTCGGCGAGGACCTGGTCGCGTTCCGCGACAGCGAGGGCAAGGTCGGGATGCTGGCCGCCAATTGCCCACATCGCGGCGCGTTGCTGTTCTTCGGGCGCAACGAGGAGTGCGGGCTGCGCTGCGCGTACCACGGCTGGAAGTTCGACGTGACCGGCCGCTGCGTGGACATGCCGAGCGAGCCGGAGGAGAGCACCTTCAAGGACAAGGTGCGCGCCCGGGCCTACCCGTGCCGTGACGTCAACGGGGTCATCTGGGTATACCTGGGAGGTCGCGAGACGCCGCCGCCGCTGCCCGCCTTCGAGATCAACACGCTGCCCGCCGAGCAGGTGTACCCGCCGCTCATGATGCTGGAGGAGTGTAACTGGATGCAGGCCCTCGAGGGCGACATCGACTCGGCGCACATCGACTGGGTGCACGGCAAGCTTCGCCCCGACGGCGCGCAGCGTGGCACCTATCACCGCGACAAGCGGCCGCGGCTCGAGGTGCTGCCCACCGACTATGGGGCCTGCTACTCGGCGCGCCGGCGCTCCGACACCGAGGGCCTGTACTGGCACCGCATCACCCAGTTCATCCTTCCGTTCTTCACCATGATCGCGGCCAGCGATCCCCACGTGGTCTCGGCGCGGGCCTGGGTGCCGCTCGACGACTACCACAACCTGCAGTTCGTCATGCGGGGGCGGCTCGACCGGCCGGTGACGGAGGCCGAGTGCCGGCAGGTCCGCGACCCGTTCGCGGCGTGGGGCGGCTACCTGGAGGCGGGCAGCGATCCGCGGAGCCGCCACTACACGAAGGCGAACCTCCACAACGACTACCTCGTGGATTACGAGCTGCAGAAGACCGAGCTCAACCTCGGCATCCCGTTCCTGGGGAACCTGCAGGACCGCGCCATGACCGAGACCATGGGGCCGATCTACGACCGGACCCAGGAGCACCTGGGCACGACCGACGCGATGGTGATCTTCGCGCGCCGGCTCCTGATCGACGCGGCCAAGACTCTGCGCGATCGCGGGACGGTGCCCGCCAACGTCGACGATGCGAAGCTCTACCGGGTGCGCCCAGCCTCCGCCCTGCTGCCTGAAGGCGAGAGCTGGCTCACCGCGACCGAGAAGGCGCGCCAGTCCGACGCCGGGGTGCCCATGGCGTGGGTGCCGTTCGTGTGACCGGCCCGCTCCCGTCCGAGCCCGAGACCGCCGCGGACCTCGACGACTACCGCGCGGTGCCGTACCTGCTCGTGATCGAATCCGTCGAGCGGGACGGCACGTGGTGGCGGCGGGCCGCCTACCCCGAGCTGCCCGGTTGCGTCGTGGAAGCGGAGTCGGCCCTGGAGGCCGTAGAGCGGCTGGATCGGGAGCGACTCCGCCTGATCGAGGAGCGATGGCGACGGGGCGAGCCGATCCCGCGGCCGAGGCCGCCGCTCCGCTCCGGCTATTCGGGCGGCGGCTGAGCTAGGGGGTCGCCGGCACCGCGCAGAGCGCCGCGTGCTCGGGAGCCGACACGAGCTGCTGGTGGCCTGCGTCCGGACGGTCACGGTCCGGCCCGAGCACGGTGAAGCAGGCTTCGTCGGCGTAGACGTGCGGCCCGAGCTTCTGGAAGAGGAGCACGGTCCGGAACGCCGAGTCCGGGGCCTTCGCCGAGACGCGGACGTATCGCTCGCTCTCCGGCGCGGCGGGCCCCTGGGCAAGCCCCTCGGCGATCACCCGGCCGCGCAGCTGACCCTTCTCGCGCAGGTCGAGGCCGAGCAGATGCGCGAACGTGATCGCGATGTCCGCGTTGCTGACCGGCGCGGTATCGACGAAGCCCGGCTTGAAATCGGGGCCGATGGCGGCCATGAAGTTGAACGTATCCGCGCGGCTGAAGCTGCCGTGCATGCCCTGACCCTGCTGGAGATTGTTGTCGGCGACCTCCACCATGGTCATGAAGCGGTTGCCCGCCTCGGTCGCGAAGCTACGGAAGTTGAGGACGATCGCGGGGGTCGGTAGCGCGGCCGAGCCCTTGAGATTGATGGCGCTGAGCGGCAGGGCGCCCGCCACCTCGCCGTACGCGTCGTCCACGAAGACGCCGCCCGTGTAGTCCTGCCGGACGAGGATCGACACGACCTTCCGGAGCAGGTCCGGGTCGTGATCGGGCACGTAGATCAGGTCGGAGCCGCCATTGGCCGCCACGATGACCTTGGCGTCGGTCGGGTCGCCGATCCGCCCGGTTCCGCCGATGAGCCCGTTGCCGGTCGCGGGGCGCTGGCGTGCGGCGGCCGTGGGCCGGTCGATGGTGGGATCGACCGGCTGGTACACGCTCACCCCGTTGACCGTGATCTGGCTGTCGGGATCGTAGAGCGGCAGTCCCAGCTCATGCGCCAGATCGATGGCCACGAAGCCGGGAGGCAGGAAGCCGGCGTTGACCTCCTGTCGGCCGGCCGGATCCCGGTAGGTCTGCGTCGCCGCGTAGCTCCGGGTGAACCGCCGGCCCGAGGCGTCGAGGTCGCGCTTGCTGATCGTGGCGAAGCCGTGATCGGCGGTGACGAAGACGTCGGTGGTGGAAGCCAGATCGGGATCGCTCTGGATGAAGTCGAGGATCTGCTTGAGGTTGTCGTCGGCGTTCCGGATCGCCGCCCGGGAAGTCGGGCCATTGATGCCGGGCGAGAGCGTGTTGAGGCTATCTCCCTGATTGTGCTGGGATCCATCCGGATCGCGTGACCAGTAGACGAGCATGAACGGGCCGCCGTCCTGCCGGAACGCTGGCAGGATCGCCCGGGTGATGGTGTCTGCGAAATAGCGCTGCTGCGCCACGTTGGCCTCGAGGGTCCCCGGCGTGACGTTGTTGCCGGCGGGCTGGGTCCGCGGTGGTGGCTGGAGCGGGAGGCCCGCGGCCTGGAGCGCG
>DATMMH010000144.1:0-2157 GCA_035569855.1 Candidatus Dormiibacterota bacterium | reverse complement strand
ACCACCGCCGCGTAGCCGAAGCAGAGGTGGAGCGCGGTCGGCACCGTGAGGCCCTCGAGGGCGCGGTTGATCGCGGGCACCGCGTAGCGCTTGGCGCCCTCGGGATCGTTGCGGAGCCACGGCTCGTCGAGCTGGATCACGTCCGCCCCCGCGGCCTCGAGCTCGCGCGCCTCCTCGTTCACCGCCACCGCGAGATCCATGGCCAGCTCCTCCACGTCGCGGTAGTGCTCGTTCTTCGCCTGCTGGGCCATCGTGAACGGGCCGGGCAGGGTGATCTTGGCCGGCCGGTCGGTGTGGCGGCGGAGGAACTGCATGTCGCGCAGCTCGACCGGTCGCGTCCGCCGCACGCGTCCGATCACCCGCGGCACGTGGGTCTGGTTGCCGTTGCGGTCGGTGATCACCCCGGGCTTCGCCACGTCGATCCCGTCGAGGGCGGTCGCGAATCGATTCGAGTAACTCTCGCGCCGGATCTCCCCGTCGCTGATGATGTCGATCCCCGCGCGCTCCATCTCGCGGATGGCCACGATGGTGGCGTCGTCCTGGGCCTGCTCGAGGAACGGCTCGGGCACCCGCCACATCGCCTGCATGCGCACGCGCGGGACGCCCAGAGACAGCATCGTCCGATCCACGAGCCAGTCGGGCTGAGGGTAGCTGCCCACCACGGTGGTCGTGAGCGCCTGCTGGGCCATGGCCTTACGCTCCTTGGCGATACGCCGCCACCTTCCGCTCCAGGCGGCGAAGAAGGACCTCGTGCATCCCGGTGATCAGCAGCACCAGCACGATGCCGGCATAGACTCCGGGGCTGTTCAGCAGCGTGCGATGCCGGGTGATGAGAAAGCCCAGCCCCTCGGCCGAGCCGAGCATCTGGGCCACGATCACTCCCACGATGACCAGGGCCCCGCCCAGGCGGAGCGCGGCCACGATGGAGGGCAGGCTCGCGGGCAGAGCGACGTAGAGGATCTGCTGGCCGCGGGTGGCCCCGAAGGCGCGCGCGGTCTCGGCGAGCGCGGGGCTCAGCGCGGCGACGCCCGCTACCGCGGTCAGCATGGTGGGGATGAAGGCGTAGATCGAGGCGAAGGCGATCTTGGACTGCGAGCCGAGCCCGAACCACACCATCATCACCGGGTAGAGCACCACCAGCGGCACCGCGTACGCGCTGCGCAGCACCGGCAGCAGCATGCGCCGGGCGGTCGCCGACGACCCCACGAGCTGGCCGAGCAGGATGCCGCCGCCGCAGACGACGACGTAGGAGACGAAGATCTCGCCGAAGGTGGTGGGAAGGCTGCCGAGGTATTCGCGATGGTCGGCCAGCAAGGCCCCGAGCGCCTCGCTGAGCGGCGGCACGAAGAGGCGGGGCACCACGCCGGCGCGCGGCAGGATCTCCCACGCGGCGAGGATCGCGAGATAGAGGACGGCCTGGCCCAGGCGCAGGTGCCGCTCGAGCCAGGTCATCGCCGCTCCGCGCCCTTGATGTGCTGCCAGATGCGGTCCTTGAGCGCCCCGAACCGCTCGCCCCCGCTCATCGCGAAGCTGCGCGGGCGCGGCAGGTCGACGTCCACGTCGTCCACCACGCGCCCGGGCCGGGCGCTCAGCACCACGACGCGGTCGGCCAGGTACACCGCCTCGTTCAGGCTGTGGGTGACGAAGAGCACGGTCTTGCGGGTCTCCGACCAGATGCGCAGCAGCTCGTCGCCCAGCACCATGCGGGTCTGCTCGTCCAGCGAGGCGAAGGGCTCGTCCATCAGCAGGACCGCCGGGTTCTGCACCAGTCCCCGGGCGATGGCCACCCGCTGCTTCATGCCGCCGGAGAGCTCGTGCGGCAGGCGGCCCTCGAAGCCGGCGAGGCCGGTCAGCTCGAGCATGCGACGGGCCGCGGCCAGCCGCTCGGCCTTCGCGACCCGCCGGAGCTTGAGCGGGAAGGCCACGTTGTCGACCGCGGAGAGCCAGGGCAGGAGGTTGGCCTCCTGGAAGATCACGCCCACCTTGCGGGGCATCGGGGCGGTCACCGGCTCGCCGTCGCAGAGCACGGTCCCGGCCGAGGGCAGCCGCAGGCCCGCGACCAGCGAGAGCAGCGTGGACTTGCCGCACCCGCTCGGGCCCACCACCGCCACGAACTGGCCGTCCGGGATCTCGAGGTCGATCGAGTCGAGCGCGGTC
>DATMMH010000143.1:0-18390 GCA_035569855.1 Candidatus Dormiibacterota bacterium | reverse complement strand
AGCGCCATGCGCCCGACCCGCGGCTCGGGGAAGCCGAACTCGGCGTGCTCGGCGGCCACGATGACGTCGCAGGCGAGCGCGAGCTCGAGCCCTCCGCCGAGCGCGAAGCCGTTCACCGCCGCGATGATCGGCTTCGCCATCCCGTCGCGCAGGGTGAGCCCCCCGAGCCCGCGCGGGTGCCGGTGGGCGAGGTAGCCGGCGCCGCGCTCCTCACCCGCCGGCGCGGGATCGCGCATGTCGTAGCCGGCCGAGAACGCGCGATCGCCCGCGCCGGTGAGGATGGCCACGCGCAGGTCCGGGTCGGCCTCGAAGCGCGTCCACACCTCGTCCAGCTCGTCGGTCGCGGCGCGGTGGAGCGCGTTCAGCACGCGCGGCCGGTCGATGGTGACGACGAGCAGGTGCCCGTCGCGCTCGACGCGGGCGAACTCCATGCCGGTCAGGCCACCGCCAGCGGGGTGCCCAGGTTCACGCCCTGGGCGATGAGCCGCTTCTGCAGCGTCGGCACGTCCGCCCGGCGCGGGGTCACCCCCGCTTCCAGGCTGAGGGCCGCCGCCGTCCCCGCCGCCTCGCCCATCACCATGACCGGCGGGATCTCCCGGCTGATCCGCTGCGCCTCCGACGTCGCCGAGTAGCACCGGCCCGCCACCAGCAGCCCCTCGACGTGCTTGGGCACGAGGCTTCGGTACGGCGTGAAGTAGTCGCGCCCGCGCGCGACCACGTCGGGGAAGGTGCGGCGCTCGATCACGTCCTCCTTGGTGACCACGTACTCTCCCTCGAGGAGGCGGGTCTGGCGCACGCCGACCTGCGGGGCCGCGTCGAGAATGTAGGCGCGCTCGAAACCCGGGCAGTGCGCGCGGACGAAGTCGATCACCTTCATGAAGCGGCGGCGGGATTCGATCTCGATGTGGGTGAGATCCTCGGGCCTGAGCCCGTCGTGGCCCGGGATGTGCGGGCAGTTGCACCACACCACGCCGGGCCGCGGGGTGAGCATCCACCACATGTCCCAGGCGCCTCCCAGCATCCGTTTGACCTCGCCGTCGAGCCGATGGGCCGTCTCCGGATCCTCGCGCTCGAACCGGAGCGCGGCGGCCGTGTCCACGTCCGCGAGCCGGTGCACCAGGGTCATGATGTACGAGCCGTGCACCCCCGGTGCCCCCGCGCTGCCGAAGACGTCGCCGTCCCCGGTGGCGTCGATCACGACGCGGGCGCGGACGGCCTGCCGGCCGGCCTTGGTCTCCGCGATCACCCCGCGCACCGCGCCGTCCTCGACCAGCGCGCTCGAGAACCAGGAGTGAAAGCGCAGCTGCACGCCCGCCTCGAGGACCATCTCCTGCGAGACCTGCTTCCAGCCCTCGGGGTCGAACGAGGCCGCGTACACGATCGGCTTGGGCTTCCGCCGGGCGTACAGCTCCTCGAACCCCCAGCGAACCCAGCGGTCCCGCACCTCGGGCTCGTTGCAGAAGCAGTCCTCCATGGGCGGGGCCACGCACGCGCCGATGCGCCGCATGCGCTCGACGATCTCCAGTGCGAGCCCCCCCACCGAGACCTCGCGCTCGGCGCACATGTCGTCGAGCACCAGGACCATGCCGCCCGAGGCGAGGCCGCCCAGGTATCCGTAGCGTTCGAGCAGCGTCACCTCGGCGCCGGCGCGCGCGGCCGCCACCGCGGCGGCCTGGCCCGCCGGCCCGCCCCCCACCACCAGCACGTCGGTCTCGGCCACCACCGGCGTCTGCCGGCTCGGCTCGGTCACGGTTGCCATGTCGACCCCTCCTCTCATCTCGGCGCTCCCGACCTCAGCGCTCCCAGCGCACCAGGAGCCATTCGAGCACGCTCACCAGGAAGAAGAAAGCGAGCGCGATGGCCGATGTTACCACCATGGCCGCGTACAGGAGCGCAGTGCGAAAATCGTAGGTCGTCAGCACGATCAGGTAGCCGAGCCCCTTGTTCGTCCCGATCCACTCCGCGACGAGCGCGCCCAACACGCTCGAGGTCGAGGCGATGCGCATCGCCGAGAAGAGATAGGGCAGCGAGGACGGCCACCGCACGTAACGGAAGGTCTCGGTCTTGCTCGCGGAGAGCACGTGCATGAGCTCGAGCGCCTGCGGATCCGCCGACTCGAGCCCCTCGACCATGTTGACGAGGGTGGGGAAGAAGGTGATCAGCGCCGCGATCGCGATCTTGGGCGCGTAGCCGTTGCCGAGCATCAGGACGAAGATGGGCGCGATCGCCACGATCGGCAGGGTGCGCACCGCCACCGCCACGGGATAGAGCGCGCGCTCGAGCGTCCGGTTGTGGACGAAGGCGATCGCGGCGGCGATGGCGACGAGATTGCCGAGGGCGAAGCCGCCCAGGCTCTCGACGATGGTCGGCACCGAGTTGTCGAGCAGGCGCCCTCGCTCCTTGACCAGCGCCTGCCCGACCGACGCCGGGGTCGGGATCACGTAGGGTGGGATGCCGAGGACGCGGATCGCCACGTCCCACGCGACGATGAGCAGGGCGATCACGAGCACCGGGAGCAGGAGGCGCCGCAGCAGCACCGCGCCCGCGCTCCGGGTTCCCGGACCGGTGGGCGCCCGGCCGTCGGCGGCCAGGCCCTTGGCGGAGGCCGTCGCGATCACGCGGACGCGCTCGCGGCGAGGGCGCGCCGCAGCGCCGCGGCGTACCGCCCGAACTCCGGCGTGTCCTTGAGGGCCGGTTCGCGCGGGGACGGCAGGTCGATCCGCACCTCCTCGGTCACGCGGCCGGGCCGCGGCGCGAACACGAAGACTCGGTTGGAGAGATAGACCGCCTCGGCGATGCTGTGGGTCACGAAGATGATCGTGGTGCCGGTGGCGGCCCAGATGCGCAGCAGCTCCTGGTTCAGGTGATCGCGCGTGATCTCGTCGAGCGCGCCGAACGGCTCGTCCATCAACAGAATCGGCGGGCCGGTCACGAGGGCGCGCGCGATCGAGACGCGCTGCTGCATGCCGCCCGAGAGCTGGCGGGGGAACGCGTGGGTGAAGCCCTGCAGCCCGACCAGGTCCAGCAGCGCTTCCGGGCGATGGGGCGCCGCGTGGCGGCGTCCCCAGCCGCCGACCTCGAGCGGCAGCGAGACGTTGGCGAGCGCGTCGCGCCAGGGCAAGAGCCCCGCGTGCTGGAAGACGAAGCCGAACTCCCGCGCCAGGCGGGCCCGCATCGGCGGGCCGCCGCGCACCTCGATGGTGCCGCCGGTGGGCTGCAGGACGTCGGCGATCAGGCGGAGCAGCGTCGACTTCCCGCAGCCCGACGGGCCGATCAGGGCCGCGAACTCGCCGCGGGCGACGTCGAGCGTGACGTCGCGCAGCGCCGACACCGCGCCGGGGCCGGTGCCGAACACCATCGAGACACCGCGGCAGGCGATGTCGACGGTCGCCACGATCAGAACTTGGGGGTCTTGGCGGCCAGCACGATCTCGTTGCTCATGATCTCGTCGGGGGTGACCTTTCGCGGAATCTGGTCGAGCGCGAGATACGTGTCGGCGAGGCTGCCCCACACCTGCGGATCCATGTAGCCCCAGCCCTGCTGCTGGGTGGCGGGCGAGGAGACGTACGGGATGCTGACCTTCCAGGTGGGCAGTTCCATGTCCCGCTCGAGCCCGCTCGCGTTCTTCAGCACGTAGTCCACCGCCTCCTCGGGATGCTCCTTGGCGTAGAGCCAGCCTCGGCCGGCGGCCGCGAGGTAGCGCGTGAGCACGTCCTTCCTCGTGTTGTACACCTGGTCGGTCGTGAAGTAGGTGTAGGCGTACATCCGGATCCCGAGGTCCCACAGGAGGAAGTGGCTGCTCTTGCCCTCGATGGGGACGTTCTGCGCGTAGTTGATGACCCAGCCGGTGACGACGTCGGCCTGCTTGGTGAGGAGCGGCGTCGTGGTCCCGCCGATGATGATGACGTTCACCTTGTCGCGCGGCACCTGGTACTTGGCCAGCACCGCGTCGAGCAGCGGCCGCGCGGTGCCCTGGATGCCGATGGTCTTCCCCGCGAAGTCCGCCGGCGTCTTGATGCCGGAGTCGCGGAGGAAGAAGAAGGCAAAGGGATGCCGCTGGAACGCGGTGGCGAAGGCCTTGAGCGGCACGCCCCGGCTGCGGCCGCTGACCAGCACGCCGATGGACGCGACGTTCCCGATGGGCACTGATCCGCTGGCCACCACGCCCACCGGGTCGATGGACGGCCCCCCGGGCACGATCTTCACGTCGAGACCCGCGTCCTTGAAGTAGCCCTTGCCGATCGCGGTGAAATCCCCGGCCATCTGCGCGTTGGCGAACCAGCCCAGCTGGAGCGACATGGGCGCCGGCGCCTGGGCGAGGGCGGCCCGGGGCTGGGCCGCGAGCGCAACCGGGCCGGCGAAGGCCGCGGCCAGACCGCCCTGGAGAAGACTGCGTCGGGTGAGCGGCCGGCTCAGCACGGTGACCTTGTCGTCCACGGCTCTGTCCCCCTTTTGGCTGGTGGTCCTCGGCTCCCCAGGGACTATAGACCAACCGCCGGCGGCGTGCGCCGCCTTGACAAGGCCGAGTCCCCGGGCGCAGTCTTGGCCCGCCCAATGACCGGCGCGCTCCACGAGAGAGCCGCGCAGAGAGCGAGGAAGCCCATGAGGCCGTCCCGACGCCATCCGATCCTGACCTGGGTCCTGTTCACGAGCGTCATCGGAGCCATCGTGCTGGCCGGCGCCGGGGCGTTCGTCGCCCGGGCCGCCGATCCCATCAAGATCGGCTTCGGCATGGCCCTGACCGGCGGGCTCTCCGCTAACGGCAAGCCGGCCCTGCTCGCCCTGCAGATCTGGAAGGACGACGTCAACAAGAAGGGCGGTCTCCTCGGCCGGCCGGTGGAGCTGGTCTTCTACGACGACCAGACCAACCCCGCCACCGTTCCCGGCATCTACTCGAAGCTGCTCGACGTGGACAAGGTCGACCTCGTCACCTCCGGCTACGGCACCAACCTCATCGCGCCGCTCATGCCGATCGCCATGGAGCGCAAGCTCATGATCATGGGGATCTTCGGGCTCGCGAACAACGAGAAGTACAAGTACCCGAACTACTTCCAGATCTCGCCCAACGGGCCCGAGCCGGAGACCAGCACCGCGCTCGGCTTCTTCGAGCTGGCCGCCCGGCAGAACCCGAAGCCCCAGACGGTGGCGATCGTGGGGGCGGACGCCGAGTACCCGCAGAACGCGCTCGCGGGAGCGCGCGAGCTGATCAAGAAGTTCGGCTTCAAGACCGTCTACGACAGGACCTACCCGCCCAGCACCACCGACTACACCCCGATCGTCCGCGCGATCAAGGCCACCAACCCCGACATCGTGTTCGTGGCCTCCTACCCGCCGGACTCGGTGGGCATGTTGCGCGCCGCGCACGAGGTGGGGCTCCAGCCCAAGCTCTTCGGCGGCGGGATGGTGGGCCTGATGTTCACGAGCATCATGACGAGCATGGGGCCGATGCTCAACGGCGTGGTGAACTACGACTTCTGGGCCCCGGAGCCGACGTTCCTCTCGATGCCCGGCATCAAGGAGTTCCTGAAGGAGTACCAGGCCCGCGCCGAGAAGGCCGGGGTCGATCCGCTCGGCTACTACCTGCCCCCCTACTCGTACGCGACCGGCCAGGTGCTGGCCCAGGCCATCGAGGCCACCAAGGGCCTCGACCAGCAGAAGCTGGCCGACTACATCCGCGCCACCGAGTTCAACACCATCGTGGGCAAGGTGAAGTTTGGCAAGAACGGGGAGTGGGCCAAGGGGCGAACCCTGATGGTCCAGTACCAGAAGATCCAGGGCAACGGGATCGATCAGTTCCGCGGGCCGGGCAAGAAGGTCGTGCTCTATCCCGACGAGTTCAAGTCCGGGAGCATCATCTACCCGTACGCGGCGGCGCAGAACTAGCGGCGAGCCCTCCCTGTTCTCCTGGGACCTGCTGGCGAACGCGCTGGTCGCCGGACTCCTAATCGGGGGCTTCTATGCCGCGGTGAGCCTTGGCATCTCGCTCATCTTCGGCCTGCTCGACATCGCCAACATCGCGCAGCCCGCGTTCCTGATCCTCGGGTCCTACGCGGCCTACGTGATGAACACCTCGTTCGGGCTGGACCCCATCCTCGCCGGGGTGCTCTTCACTCCGGTCTTCTACGGGCTCGGCGTCGTGGTCTATCGCGTCTACTACGGGAGCTTCGAGCGACGCGGGGAGGAGTCGCTGCGGGGCCTTGTCTTCTTCTTCGGTCTCCTCTTCATCATCGAGGTGAGTCTCAGCCTGAAGTACGGTGTCGACTACCGGCTGGTGCAGGCGGCCTACATCGGCAAGTCGATCGACCTCGGCGGCGTCGGAATCGCGTATCGCCTGCTGGTGCCGTGCCTCGTCGGGCTGGCGATGACCCTGGCCCTCTACCTCTTCCTGGGCCGGACCTTCTACGGGCGGGCGATCATGGCGGTGTCGCAGGACGCCGGCGCGCTGCGCCTGATGGGCGCGAACCCGGTCCAGATCAAGACCATCGCCTTCGGCGTAGGGATCGCCGCGGCCAGTCTGGCCGGCGCGCTGCTGATCACGATCGCGCCGGTGGTGCCGTCGTCGGACCGCGACTACATCGGGCGCATGTTCGCGATCACGGTCCTGGGCGGCATGGGCAGCATCGGCGGGACCCTCGTCGCCTCCATCATCCTCGGCGTGGTCGAGAGCTTGATGGGCACCTTCTTCGGCCCCTCGTGGTCGCTCGCGGTGTCGTTCGGCCTCCTGCTGGTCGCGCTCGCGGTGCGCCCGGCCGGGCTCTTCGGGCGCTAGATGCGCCGAACGCTCGGTGTCTTGATATTGGGCCTGGCGGTGGTCGGGGCCGGGATACTGGTGGCCTCGCTGCGCGTGAATCCCTACTTCTACTTCGCGGGCTACGTGATCCTCCAGTACATCGTGATCGCCACCGCGTGGAACATCCTGGGCGGTTACGCCGGCTACGTGAACTTCGGCACGCCCGCCTTCTTCGCGCTCGGGGCCTACACCGCGGTCTTCCTCATCCAGTCGGTGCGGGCGCCCCTGCCGGTTCTGATCGTGGCCGGCGGCCTGGTGTCGGCCCTGCTCGGCCTCGGCATCGGCTATCTCACGCTCCGCCTGCGCGGCGTCTTCTTCTCGATCGCGACGCTGGCGCTGTCGATCGTGCTGCAGACCGTGATCATCAACTGGGAGTTCGTGGGCGGCTCCCGGGGCCTCAGCCTGATCCGGCCGAGCGGGCCGCCCTTCGGCAACTACGTGACGTTCCTGTTCACGGTCATGGTCCTCCTCGCGGTCGTCGCGGTGACGACCGCCCGCTTCATCGAGCGCTCCTGGATCGGCCGCGGGCTGGCTGCGCTGCGGGACAACGAGGAGGCCGCCGAGTGCATGGGGGTGCCGACCCTGCGCCTCAAGCTGTTCGCCACCACGATCAGCGGCTTCCTGCTGGGCGTCGCGGGCGCTCCGTTCCCGTACTACGTGACCTTCGTCGATCCCAACTCGGCCTTCAGCCTCGACTACGCGGTGAACGCGCTCGCGATGCCGATGATCGGTGGGACCACGAGCTGGGTGGGGCCGATCATCGGGGCGGTGCTGCTCGGCACCGCCCAGCAGCTCGCCACCGTGACGATCTCGTCCGAGATGAATCTGTTCATCGTGGGCGTGGTGCTGGTCGCCTTCGTGGTCCTCGCCCCCGAGGGCATCCTCGGCCTGGTGCGGCGCCTGCGGGGCCGCTGACCGATGAGCGCCATCCTGGAGGTCGACGGTCTCACCAAGCGCTTCGGCGGCTTCCTCGCGCTGAACCGGCTGACCCTGCACGTGAAGCCCGGCGAACGGTTCGGGCTGATCGGCCCCAACGGGTCGGGCAAGACCACCCTCATCAACTGCGTGTCGGGCTCGCTGCCCGCGGACGGCGGGCGGATCCTCTTCGAGGGCCGGGAGATCACGAATCTGCCCGCCCATCGGCGGACGCGGCTCGGCATCGTGCGGAGTTTCCAGATCCCGAAGCCGTTCCGCAGCATGACCGTGCTGGAGAACCTCGACATCCCGCTTGAGTACGCGGCGCACCGGCGTTCCCGCGAGGCCGCCGCCGACGCGGCGGAGATCTTGCGAGACATCGGGCTCGCGTCGAAGGCGCACCTGCGCCCCGCCGGGCTCACCCAGATCGAGATGCGCAAGCTCGAGCTGGCGCGGGCGATGGCGGCGCGGCCCAAGCTGCTCATCTCCGATGAGGCGATGGCCGGGCTGTCGCACGCCGAGGTGGACGACATCCTGGCCATCCTGTTCCGCCTGAACGAGCGGGGCATCACGATCATCATGATCGAGCACATCATGCGGGCAGTGATGCGGTTCTCCGAGCGCATCGTGGTCTTGGACGCGGGCGAGCGCATCGCCGAGGGCACCCCGGACGAGATCGTCCGCAATCCGGACGTCGAGAAGGCCTACCTTGGCGAATAGGATCGTGGTCCGCGACGTGGACGCCGGCTACGGCGCGGTGCGGGTGCTGCACGGCGTGTCGATCGAGGTCCGGGACGGCGAGACCGTCGCCTTGCTGGGCACCAACGGCAACGGCAAGAGCACGCTCATCAAGTGCATCATGGGCATGGTGACGCCCGAGGCGGGGGAGATCTTCCTCGAGACCGACGGCGCGCGCGTCGACCTCGTCGGCAAGTCCACCGAGGAGATCGTCAGCCTGGGCATCGCGCTGGTGCCCGAGGGGCGCCGGCTCTTCCCGAAGCTCTCGGTGGAGGAGAATCTCCTCCTCGGGGCCTACCGGGCGGGCGCGCGCGGCGACATCGACGCCAACCTGGCCTTCGCCTTCGAGGCCTTCCCGGTGCTGGCCGCGCGCCGGCGCCAGCTCGCGGGCAGCATGTCGGGCGGCGAGCAGCAGATGCTGGCGGTCGCCCGCGCGCTCATGTCCTCCCCGCGGATTCTGTTGGTGGACGAGCCCTCGGTCGGGCTCGCGCCCATCCTGGTGAGCCGGGTGATCGGCAAGATCCGGGAGCTGAAGGAGCGTCGCCAGCTCACGGTGCTGATGGCCGAGCAGAACTTCAACCAGGCGACCAAGATCGCCGATCGCGGCTATATCATCGTCCACGGCAAGATCGAGTTCGAGGGGCGCAGCACGCGCGAGCTGCGTGAGAACGAGCTGGTGAAGAAGTACTACCTGGGGGTGTGACATGGACGATGCACGTGGCGTCTCGCGGCGCGCGCTGCTCCTGAGCGCGGGCGCCGGCCTCGGCGCGCTCGCGGCGGACGGAGCGGCGACGCCATTGCTCGCGCAGGCGGGCCAGCCGGCCGGCGGTCAGCTGTGGAGCGCGGAGTACGCGGCCCGGAAGGGCGACGTGACGCTCGCGATCTATCGCAAGCGGATCGGGGCGCCGAAGGCCGGCGAGCGGCCGCGGCCGGTGCTCTTCCTGGTCCACGGCTCGTCGGTCTCGGCCAAGCCGAGCTTCGACCTCACGGTGGCGGGCAAGAGCGAGTACTCCCTGATGAACGTGTTCGCCGGGTACGGATTCGACGTGTGGACGATGGATCACGAGGGCTACGGCAAGTCGACCCGCACCGCCGCCAACTCCGACATCGCGAGCGGGGTGGAGGATCTCAAGGTCGCCGGCGAGGTCGTCTCGCGGGAGACCGGCCAGCCGCGCGCCCACTTCTACGGCGGCTCCTCCGGGGCGCTCCGCGCGGCGGCCTTCGCCATGGCGCGGCCGGATCGCGTGGACCGGCTGATCCTCGAGGCCTTCACCTGGACCGGAAAGGGCTCGCCCACGCTCGGCAAGCGGGCCGAGCAGGTCGAGTACTATCGCACCCACAACCGGCGCCCCCGTGATCGCGACATGATCCGCTCGATCTTCACGCGCGACAAGCCGGGCACGTCGGATCCCGCCGTCGCCGAGGCGCTGGCCGACGCCGAGCTTGTCTTCGGCGACACGATCCCCACCGGGACCTACCTCGACATGACCGCCAATCTCCCGGTGGTTGACCCGCTGCGGGTCAAGTCCCCGGTGCTCATCGTCCGGGGCGAGCACGACGGCATCGCGACGGAAGAGGATCTCCTCGAGTTCTTCCGCCGGCTGCCGAACCCCGATCGGCAGTTCGTCGTCCTGGCCGGCGCTTCCCACGCGGTCGCGCTCGGCCTGAGCCGGAATCAGCTATGGCACGTGGTGCGGGCGTTTCTCACCCTGCCGACGACCTGAGGAGGACACCGGCATGTGCTTCATCGATACCGACGGGATGGGCGCCGCGTCGTCACCGCTGTCGCGGCGCGGGTTCCTGGGCGGCGGCCTGGTGGCCGGCGCCGCCGTGGCCGCGACGAGCTGGAGCCGTGCGCTGGGGTTGCCCGGCGTCGCGGAGGGCGCCGAGACGCCCGCGGCCAGCGGAGGGCCCGGGACGGCCGGGGTGAGCTTCAAGTGGTTCGGCACCAACGGCTGGGAGATCACCTTCGGCAACAAGACGATCCTGATCGATCCCTGGTTCAACCGGTTCGAGTCGGGATTCCTCCAGAACAAGCTCAACCACGACGCGGTGCTCCCGACCGACACCACGCTCATCGACCAGCACGTGAAGAAGGCCGACCAGATCCTGATCGGCCACGGCCACTGGGACCACATGGCCGACGTGCCCTACATCGCCAAGAAGACCGGCGCGATGGTGATCGGCTCGGAGACACACGCCAACGTCATGCGCGCCGCGGGCGTCCCCGAGGGCAAGATCGTCCCGGTCAAGGGTGGCGAGTACATGCAGTTCGACGGCTACACGATCGAGGTCTTCCCGAGCGTCCACTCGATGGGCGGCACCAAGAAGTACGCGGTCCCCGGTCACCTCGTGTCGGTCCCGACGGCGCCGCCCACCAAGGTCGGCGACCTGCCGGAGGGCGACACCCTCATCTACGTGCTCCGGATCGGCGGCAAGTACACCGTCTTCCTGATGAGCTCGGGCAACTACGTCGAGCGGGCCATCGCGGGCCTCAAGCCCGACGTCGCCCTCGTCGCCCCGCTCTTCTCCAACAACACCCACGACTTCACCCCGCGGCTCGTCCGGGCGCTCAACTACCCGAAGCTGGTGCTGCCCACCCACTGGGACCACTTCGAGGCGCCACTCTCCGCGCCGCCGACGGACCTGCGCGGGATCTACGGCGATCCGGCCAACCTCGACCTCTGGGTCAAGGAGATGAAGAAGCTCACTCCGCGGACCCGGATCGTGACGATGAACTACTTCGGGTCCTACGCGCCGTAGCATGCCGCCCGTGCCCGTGTCGGCGGAGCTGGGTATCGAGTTCACCACCTTCTCCCTCGCCGGACGCTGCGAGCGCACCGGCATGCTCGGCGTCGCCATCTCCACCAGCGAGATGGCGGTGGGCTCGCGCTGCATCCACGTCGCGCCCGGCGTGGGCGCGGTCGTCTGCCAGGCGAGCACCAACCCGCGCCTGGGCTTCCTCGGCCTCAACCTGATGCGGGCCGGCTACTCCGCGACGCGGGCGCTGGACGAGATCGCGGCCAGCGACCGCCACGTGGAGCGCCGCCAGCTCGGCTGCCTCGACATCACCGGCCACGCCGCCGGCCGCACCGGCTCCGGCAACCGGCCGTGGGCCGGGCACCGCGCGGCCCGCAACGTGGTCGCCGCCGCCAACATGGTGGTCGGCCCCGGCGTGGTCGACGCCATGTTCGACAGCTTCGAGGCGGACCCCGACCGGCCGCTGTGGGAGCGGCTGCTGGCCGCGCTCGAGGCGGGCAAGCGCGCGGGCGGCCAGCCGGACGGCGAGCAGTCGGCCGGACTCTACGTCGTCGATCGCGAGCCCTTCGCCCTGGTGGATCTGCGCGTCGACCTGCACCCCGAGCCGGTGCGCGAGCTGCGTCGCCTGGCCGGCCGCTACTTCCCGCTGGTCGGCTACTACAGCCTCAGGCCGTCCAATCCGGAGCTGCCGCGCGCGGACGACTGGCTGCGGGAGCGGGGCCGCTAGCGACCGGCCGCTGCCCTCGGCTCAGCGTTCGAAGAGCCGGCGCTCGAGCCGGGTGAGCCGCTCCGGGCCGCGCTCGGTGACCAGCACCGTCTCGCTGAACGCCATGCCGCGGGCGCCCGTGTACATGTGGAAGACCATGCCGGGCTCGAGGCTCCACGCCGCGGTGGGCAGGAAGGTCCGCGTGAAGTCACTGCTCCGCGGCGGCATGAGCGGCGTGCCGTAGTACCCGAGCGTGTACCCGGAGATGTTGTCGTATCGCTCGCGGAGCCCGGCCCCGAGCACGCCCTCACGGCAGATCCGATCGACCTCCCGCGCGGCCGCGCCGGGATGCATCGCGGCGATCTGCCGGTCCTGGATCTCGACGAGCACGCGAGCGGTCTCCGCCTGCTCCACCGACGGCGGGCCGATCACGGTGGGACGCATCAGCCGCGCGCTGTAGCCCTGCACCGAGGGGACCAGCTCCATGTGGAGGAGATCGCCCGCCGCGAGGCGCTCGTCGCCGAGCGTGCCGTGGAGCGTGCCCGATCGGCGGCCCGCGGTGATGGGGCCCGTTCGCCCGGTGTCGGCGCCCAGGCGAAGGAAGGTCCCGGCCGCCGCGGCGGCGATCTCGCGCTCGCGCCGGCCCTCCCCCGCGGTCGCGATCGCCACGCGCATCGCTTCGTCCGCGATGGCGGCGGCCTGCCGGAGGTAGGCGATCTCCGCCTCGGATTTTCGAAGGCGCAGCTCACGCAGCACGCCCGCGAAGTCCACGAACGTCGCGGCGGGCAGCGCCCGGCGGAGCGCCTCGTAGCGCTGCACCGGGAAGTAGTGGGAGTCCAGCTCGACGCCCACGCGTCCGGCCGCCCAGCCCTTGCGGGTGAGCGTCGCCGCCACGACCTCGATCGCGTCCTCGGTGTCGGCGAAGAAGGTGGCCTCGGTCAGCCAGCTCCGCTCCCGGAAGGCGGGCTCGTCCAGCCGGCGGCAGATCATGATCGGCTCGGCCTCGCGGGGGACGAGGCAGACGTGGTAGAGCGAGCCCGAGCCGTGCCAGCCGGCCACCCAGGCGAGGTGCTCGACCGCGTCCACCAGCAGCACGTCGAGCCCCGGGGCGGCCATGCGGGCGCGCAGGGCGGCGAGGCGGACCGCGTACTCGGCCCGGGTGAACGTCACGTCAGTTCACCACGAGCGTCCGCGGGGCGTGCGTGACCGGCTCGCTCCCTCTCCGGGTGACGATCGAGGTCTCGCCGAGGCACATGCTGAGCCCGGTCCGACTGTTGACCAGGATCATGTGGAGGAAGAACACCATGCCGGGGGCCAGCACCTGGGGGTTGTCGGCGTAGATCATCGGCTCGTCCATCCACGTGGGCGGATAGGTCGCCCCGAGCGTGTAGCCGCACGCGTTCAGGAAGTGGCCGCGGTAGCCGGCCCGGCCGAGGACGCGCGCGTGGGCCGCGAACACGTCGCCGACCGTGCGGCCGGGGCGGAGCGCGGCCTGGCACTCGCGCAGCGCCGCGCGGCAGGCGCGGAACATGTCCTGGTGGCGCCGATCGACGCGCCCGGTCAGCACCACGTGCATGAGCGCGGCGTGATAGTGGCGGTAGGCCGCCGCGAACTCGAACGTCACCTGGTCGCGCCGGCCGATCGCGCGGTGGCCGGTGTGGTAGCGCACGAGCAGGGCTTCCCGGCCGCTGCCCATCGGCCAGCGGCTGGCGGAGGGATCCCCGTCGCCGGCCAGGATCGGCCGCAGCATCCCCGCGTAGATCGCCCCGGGCAGCGCGCCGGGGACGGTCATCCGATTCGCCACCGCGAGCGCGGCGTCGGCCAGCCGGCCGGCGCGGCGGACGTATCGGAGCTCGGCCGGGCTCTTGACGAGACGGAGGAGCCGCACCAGGTCGCTCGCGTCCTCGGTGCGGCAGAAGCCGTGCAGCGCGGCGTCGACGAGCCGGCCGCGCTGGGCGGTGAGCCCGTAGGCGTGGTACTCCACGCCCAGGCGCTTGCCGCGGCCACGATAGCTCTCGAGCATGTCGCGCAGGTCCTCCGCCGGGTTGGCGCCCTGGCGATCGCGCCAGACGCGGACGTCGCCGATCACCGAGGTGAGGCGGGCCTGGCGGAGGTCCGCCGAGCGCGTGCAGAGGGCGAGCGCGCCGTCGGCCCCCAGGTACATCCCCTGGAACATGCTGTAGCCGCTGGTGTCGTAGCCGGTCAGATAGTAGAGGCTCTCCTGGCGAAAGAGCAGCAGGCCGTCGAGACCGCGCTCGGCCATCGCGCGGCAGGCCCGTCGGCGGCGCCGGGCCAGCTCGCTCTTCGAGAAGTGGAGCGCCACGGTCGCGGCTCAGGCCTCGGGCGCTTCGCCCCGTCGCCGGGCCAGCGCGCTCGCCCCGAGCACCACGGTCGTCACGCCGATCAGGAACGCGCTCACCGCCGCGATCGTCGGATCGACCTCGAGCAGGAGGCTGTTCCAGATGCGCACCGTGAGCGTCTGGATCTCGGCGCCGGAGAGGAACAGCGAGATCAGCAGCTCGTCGAACGAGGTGAGGAACGCGAAGAGCCCCGCCGAGAAGACGCCGGGCAGGATCAGCGGGAGCGTGACGCGCCGGAGCGCGGTGACCCGGCTCGCGCCCAGGCTCAGCGCGGCCTGCTCGAGGCGGACGTCGAAGCCCTGGAGCGTGGCCACGATGATGATGACCACGACCGGCAGCGCGAGCACGGTGTGTCCGAGGGCCATCGCCACGACGCTGCCGGTGGCCTTCATCCGCGCGAAGAAGAAGTAGAGCGCGATCGCGGTGATGACGGTGGGGACGATCATCGGCGAGAGGACGAAGGCATAGACCGCGCCCTTGCCGCGGAACCGGCCGCGCACCAGGGCCAGCGACGCGAGCAGGCCCAGGCCCGTCGCGAGCACGGTGGTCAGCGTGGCCACCTCGGTGCTGACCAGGATGGCCCGCCGCCAGGCGGGCACTCCGAAGAAGTGCTCGTACCACCGGAACGACAGGGACGGGGGCGGGAAGCGGAGGTAGTCGGCGCCGCTGAACGAGAGGATCACGATGATGACCACCGGCGCCAGCAGGAACAGGAGCGTCGCGCCGGTCAGCGTCGTGATCGCGACGACGCCCGGGCCCACGCGCTGTCCGTCGTCGGCCATCAGCTCCGCGCCTCGAAGATCCGATCGAGCCGGATGATCCGGTTGTAGCCGACGAAGCCGACCAGGGTCAGGGCCAGCAGGATCACCGCCAGCGCCGAGGCGAACGCCCAGTTGAGCGTGATCTCGACCTCGCGCTCGATCAGCATCGCGATCATCATGTCGGCCGGCCCGCCCATCAGCGCGGGCGTGATGAAGAACCCCAGGCTCAGGATGAAGACCAGGAGCGTCCCGCCCGCGACGCCGGGGAGCGACAGCGGGAGGAAGATCCGGCGGAAGACCTGAAGGCGGCTGGCGCCGAGGCCGTAGGCGGCCCGGATGAGCGCGCCGTCGATGCCGCGCATCACGCTGTAGAGGGTCAGCACCATGTACGGCAGCAGCACGTAGGTCATCCCCACCAGCACCCCGGCCTGGTTGTAGAGCAGCGGCAGGGGCCCCGGGGCGAGCCCGAGCGCGGTCAGGGACTGGTTGACGAGCCCGGTGCGACCGAGGAGGACCATCCACGCGTAGGTGCGGACGATCACGCTGGTGAAGAAGGGGAGCACGACGACGATCATCAGGAGTCGCGCCGTCCGCGGGCGGAGCGTCGCCAGGCGGTAGGCGAGCGGATAGCCGAGGGCGAGACAGAGGAGCGTCACGAGGGCCGCGGTGCGGAACGTCCGCGCGATGACCTGCACGTACACCGGGACTCCGACGATCTGCCGGTACGCGTCGAGCGTGTAGCCGTTCTTGTACACGCTGCGGTTGACGATGCCGGAGAGGGGATACACGAAGAGCACGATCAGCAGCAGCAGGGCGGGGACGAGCAGGAGAACGTGGCGGAGTGTCTCCCGACGCTCCGCCCCGCTCACGCCTCGCTCCGAGGGAAGAGGCGGGTCTCGTCGGGTGACCAGGCCAGCGCGACCGTGGCTCCCGGCGTGAGCGGGCGGACGGCGAGACGGTTCGCCCGCTTGACGGTGAGGCTGCCCTCCGGGCCGAGGGTGACCCGGTACCGGGTCGCATCGCCCACGTAGATCGCCTCCTCGACCACGCCCTTGCAGACGTTGTGACCGGGGCCCGGGCCGGCCCCGCCGGCGTCCTCGGCGGGGACGAGCTTCTCCGGCCGGATCGCGGCGGTGATGGCCTGGCCGGTGTGGAGTGACCCCGCGCCGATGCCCCGGAATTCGAGCCCGCCCGGCGCGCGGCAGAGCCACCCGCCGGCCGGGGCCGCGCCGACGACGGTGGCGTCGAGGAAGTTGGAGTCACCGACGAAGTCGGCGACGAACCGGCTCGCGGGGGCCTCGTAGAGCTCGCTCGGAGTGCCGACCTGCTCGATGCGCCCGTCCCGCATCACCGCGACGCCGTCCGACATCGTCAGCGCCTCTTCCTGGTCGTGGGTGACGTAGAGCACGGTCACGTGGAGGCGGTGCTGGATGTCCTTTAGCTCGAGCTGCATGTGGGTCCGGAGCTTCTTGTCGAGCGCCCCGAGGGGCTCGTCCATCAGCAGCACGCGCGGCCGGAAGACGAGGGCGCGCGCCATCGCCACCCGCTGCTGCTCGCCACCGGAGAGCTGGCGCGGCAGCCGCTGCTCGTAGCCCCGGAGGCGGACCAGCTCGAGGGCCTCGCCCACCCGGCGGTCGATCTCGGCGCGGTCCAGCTTCCGGACCTGCAGGGGGAAGGCGACGTTCTCGGAGACGGTGAGATGGGGAAACACCGCGTAGCTCTGGAACACCATGCCGAGGTCGCGCTTCTGCGGCGGGCGCCCCCCCATCGGCGCCCCGTCGACGAACAGCTCCCCGCGGGTGGGATGGACGAAGCCGGCCACCATCATGAGGGTGGTCGTCTTGCCGGATCCGCTGGGGCCGAGGAAGGTGAAGAACGAGCCGGGCGCGATGGTCAGCGAGACGTCGCGCACCGCGACCACCGCGCCGTACGTCTTCGTCAGCTCGTGGAGACGAACCTCGGCCCCGCCGTTTAGCCTCTCTGCAGGAGCCACTGCGACCAGCGCTCGCTCACTTTCGAGCGGTTGTCCGCCCACCACTTGCCGTTCTGCAGCAGGGCCTGCGCCTTGTGGTCGGGGCTCGACGGCAGCCGCGTGGCGACGTCGGCCGGGATCGTCCTGAAGGCCTGGCGATTCGTGGGCCCGTAGGGAATCAGCTTGGCGAGGTTGGCCTGCGCCTCCGGCTGGCAGGCGAACTCCACGAAGCGCTGGGCATTCTCGAGATTCTTGGCCCCCTTGAGGACTCCCCAGAACTGCGTCTGCAGACACGCCTCGTTCCATTCGATGGCGAGCGGCGCCCCCTTGTCGGCCGCCGCCTGGAGCCGCCCGTTCCAGATGCTGCCCAGCACCACTTCCTTGTCGGCCAGCATCTGGGCCGCGAGGGCGCCGGTGTCCCAGAACTTGCGGATGGCCGGCCGGACGCGCTCGAGCGACTTCAGGGCGCGCTCGACGTCGAGCGGATAGATCTTGTCCTTGCGCACTCCGTCGGCGAGGAGGGCGAACTCCAGATCGGGAGAGCCCGAGGCCATGTCGGCCAGCATGCGGGGCCCCGGGAACTTCTTGAGGTCCCAGAACTCGGCCCAGCTCCGCGGATGCTTGTCGCCGGGGAACTGCTCGCGGTTGTAGCCGAGGACCGTCGAGTAGTAGTAGTTGGCGATCAGGTCGTCGCGGCGGCTCGCCGGATCGAAGTCGTCGGGGTTGGTGAGCTTCCAGCTCTTGTAGGCGATCTTCTCGAGCGCGCCCTTCTCGCTCAGCGAGAGCGCCCCCAGCTCCCCGGCCTCCATGACGTCCAGCTCGGCGTTGCCGGCCTCGTACATGGCCAGGAGCTTGCCCATGGTGGCGGGCACCTTCACGACCTCGACGCCGGTCGCGCGCGTGAAGGGGTCGAACATCGCCTTCGTGGTGGCTTCTTCGTACGCGCCGCCGATCGTCCGGACGATCACCTTGCCCGCCGCATTCGCCCGCCGAGTCCGGACGAACGGACCGACCGCGGTCGCCATCAGCCCGGCGGTGCCCGCGAGCCACGCCCGCCGCGTGAGCTCCGTCTGGGACGTTCCCGCTCCCGCGCTTCGCTCCGTGCACTCGATCATGATGTCCTCCCGCACCAGGTGGAGACCCTCTCGTGATGCCGGTCGCGTCGTCGAGATCGGCGGTGGCTGCGGGCTCTGTAGCATGCGGGTCCGAGGCTGTCAAGGAGCGGCTGATTGCAACGCTCGGGCAAGTCGACTATCCTCCGCGGCAATGACGTCGCGTGGGCCCGTCCTCGAGGTCGCCACCCCTGACCAAGGAGCGCGTCGCGGACGCCTGACGCTCCGGCGCCTCACCAAGCGATATCCCGGGGCGACCGCGGTCGACGCGATCGA
>DATMMH010000142.1:0-6596 GCA_035569855.1 Candidatus Dormiibacterota bacterium | reverse complement strand
AGATGTCCACGTCGAGCTTCTCGATGAGCCGGCGGATGATTTCCATGTCCTGCTTGCGCGCGTGGACGACGAGCGAGTTGGAGCGCCGTTCCGGGACGATCAGCGCCGTCGGCGCGGCCGGGCCCGCACCCGGCGGAGGCGACAACGCGCCCGGGGGCGAGGCCGGCGGGGCGAGGGGCCCTGGAGCGGGTGGGGCGCCCGGCGCGCCGCCCACGCGCCCGCTCGCGAAGAGCTGGGCGAGGAGCTGGCCCAGCTCCTGGGCGTCGGCGTGTTTGAGGGTGATGATCTGGAGCTCGCTCAGGGCCACTTCCACGTCCACCAGCGCCAGCACCTCGAGGAGTCGCCGGACATTGGCGGCGGTATCGGTCAGGATGAGCACGTTCGTCTCGCGATGCGCGGCGAGGGCGCCCTGGGCGTGCACGAACGGGCGCAGCAGCGCGACCGCATCCTGGGCGCCGATGAACTGAAGCGGCACGACCTGCGTCACCACCTCGTCGGGCGGCAGACTCGCGCTCACCTCTCGGCCCACGATGGTTTTGATCGGCGTCTGCGGCGCGCCCTCCCGCGGGATGATCCGATAAAGATTGCCGGAGCGCACCGCGGCCAGCCCGTTGACGTCGAGGATGGTGAGCAGCACCGCAAAGACCTCGTCGCTCGAGATCTTCCCCACCGTCTGCACGGTGATCTTCCGGCCACGCGCGGCGGGCGCGAGCACGTAGTTGAAGCCCACGATCTCGGCGGCGGCCTGGATGACGACCTCGACGTCCGCGTTGTCGAAGTTGAGCACGAGCAGCCGCGCACGCGGGCGCGCCGCCGCCGGCGTGGGCGCGTCGGCCGCCGCAGCGGGCGGGGCGGCAGACGGCGGGACACCCGACTCGGGTGGCGTGGGCGCGGTCGCCGCCTTGTCCGGCTCGGTCTCGGTTGGGGAGGGCGGCGGAACGACGGGCGGCGGCCGGACGGGCGTGCGCGGGCTGGTCGGCGGCTCGGTGGTCACCTCGACCCGTGGGCGGCCCGGCTCGTCGGCCGGGCCGCCGGCTGTCGGCGCCCGGGGCGGTGGCGCGGCGGAAGCACAGCCCCCCGCGAGTTCGACGACCAGGAGCCAGCACGCGGCGCGGCTCGAGGCGGTCATCGCCGCTCCGCCTGCGAGATGGGCACGGGTATCCGGGTCGCCGGCGCCGGCACCGCGGGCGCGGGTCCGGCCTGGCCGGCCGGACCAGGCGCAGGGGCAGCCGGTGCGGGCGCGGCGGCCGTCGGGGCCGGCTTAGGCTTCGACGGATCGTGCAGGAGGACCTCGAGGAGCCCGTCGCCGAGGCCGATCACGACGCGGTCCACGGCGATCGAGTCCACCCGGCCGCCGCCGACGGTGTCGCCGACCACGTAGCCGAAGGTGCGCTTCAGCACAGGGTCCTCCAGGTAGGCTCGACTTTTCGGCCCGTCCATCACGACGCCGTGGAGCACCGGCTTGGCGCCCGCGGCGACCACCGGACCGGCCCGCGCTTCGGATCGGCTCGGGCTGAAGAGATTCTTCGCCACGATGACACCGTAGGCCGCCTCGGCCAGCGGCGGGGCGGCCGTCGCAGCCGCGGTGGTTGACGCCACTGGCCGCGCCGGGCGCGGGACGGGCGGCGGTGGGAGCGGGTGAGCGGCCAGCAATTCGCGGCCGAGCCCGGCCACGAGCAGGCAGCCCAATAGGCCGAGCGCGATATCGGCGATGCGGAGCCGGCCCGACATGAAAGCTAGGTCCCCATCCCCGGGAGCAGATAGCCGACCACCGTCAGCGTGGTCAGCAGATCGCGAGGCTGCCCGGGCGCGACCGCCCGGATCTTCACGTCCTTCAGCGCGAGCAGCCGATCCGTCCGCTCGAGACGGGCCAGCGCGGTGACGGTGTCGCGGATGCTCCCGACGAGGGTCAGCTCAATGCCGATCTCCTGGAGGCCCTGCTGGTCCGCCGGTGGCAGGACTCGCTCGCTCCTGACCTCGACGCCGGCGGCGGGCAGCAGCTCCTTGAGCAGCTTCTGCAGCTCGGAGGCCGCCAGCGGTGGGGTTGGGCCGCGGAGTAGCCGGGCCGCCTCGCTCTCGAGCCGCTCGCTGAGGGCCGCGAGCTCCTCTGCAAGGCGCGGCCGCTGGCTCACCAGGAGTCGGCGCCGCTCGAGCGTGGCCTCCCGGGCGGGCACCAGGGCGGCCGCGTCGCGCGCGCGCATCAGCAGGGGCTCGACGAGGAAGAGATAGCCGCCGACCACGAGGGCCACCACGGTGCCGGCCCCGACGATCACGCGCTCGCGCCGGCTGAGCGTCGCCATCTACCGCGACCCTCGCCGCTCTGGGGAGGGGGCAGGCTGAGGAGCCTTCTCCCAGAAGGCGCGGATGCGAAACTGCTCCTTGCTCTGCGCCTTGGTCACCGGCGAGGTGAACTCGGCGTGCTCGAGCCAGCTCGACGCTTCCAGCAGCGGGATCAGCGCGCTGGCGCCGTCGGCCTGGCCGGTGAGCTCGACGCCCTGACGGTCCATGGCCAGCGCCTGCAGCCAGGCGCCCGCGGGCAAGGTCTCGGTCAGCTCGCGCAGTACCGGCAGGGCCGGGACGCGGGCCTCCTGGGCGGATACGAGCGCGGCGAGCACACGCCGCTTCCACCCGACCTCTTCGGCAAGGGCGTCGACCGCCTTCGCCTCGGGCTCGAGGCGGCGGATCTCCTCGGTGACGCGTCCGAGATATCGCTCCTGCCGGACGACGTGGACGAGCGCCGCGCTCAGGCCCAGGAGGGCGACGACGATGGCCATGGCCGCGGTCACGAGCAGGCCGCGCGACGGCGCCCAGGGCCGCGCCGCGGCGGGCAGCAGGTTCAGGGCCGGGCTCCGGCTCTCCGCGGCGACCGCCAGCGCGAGCAGGCCTGCGCCCGGGTCATCCGTGGGCAGGGCCGCGACCAGAGGCAGGACGGAGGCGGCGAAGGGCGGCACGGTCGCGGGGACGCCCAGCATGACGGTCAGATCGTCCCGCCAGGGCTGGGCGTCGTCAGGGGACAGGCCGGTGAGCCACAGCAGGTCGGCGCCGCTCCAGCGCACCACCGGGAAGCTCCGCCCGATCTCGCGGGCCAGCTCGGCCGAATCCGCCGTGGCTACCTGCCGGCTGCTCAAGAGTGTGCGGCCGTCGAGAAAGAGCAGATCGGCCACCCCGTCGTGCCGGTGCGCCCACACCGTACGGCGGGCTGGGAGCGTGCGCGGCAGGAGGGCGATCAGCGCGTGGCAGGCCACGGTCAACGCGGCGGGCTGACGCTTGGCGCCGGCCACCAGCGCGAGGAGTCGCTCCACCGTGTGGGCCTCCGCCGCCACCACCAGCGCGCGCCTCGGCTCCTCCGGCCGCCCCGGCAGCTCGAGCCAGTCGAAGCGGGTCTGCTCGGGCGGGAACGGCACATGTCGCTCGAGGTCGAAGCCGACCATCCGCGCCAGGTCACTGCCCGTGGCCGGGGGTAGCTCGATGGCCTTCACCACCGCGAGCCGGCGATCGAGGCCCACGCGGAGCCGGCGGCCCCCGAGCCCGCGCGAGTGCAGCTCCGCGGCAAGCGTCGCGGCGGGATCCTCCGCCGCCTCGACGATCACGTAGGTCAGCCGGGCGCGGCCGGTGAGGGCGACGACGGTGAGCCGGTCGTCGCGAAGGAAGACCCCGATCCGTGGCGGCCTCATGCCTCGGGCCCCGGGCGCCAGGAGAGGATGGTCGCCTCGAGGGGCGCGTTCCGGCGCCCGCGCTGCACGACGGCGACCACGCGGCTGCGCACCACGCCGGCGACCCGCCCTTCGGCCTCGATGCGGAACACGCTGCTGCCGACCGCCAGCCCGCGGCCCGCGAAGCGGCCGGGCACGCTCGGGTAGGGGGCGCGCGCGCGCGTCTGCACCACGTCGGCGATCTCGGCGTCGGAGAGGCCGAGTGCCTTCAGGACGAGCGGGGAGGCGGTGTTGAGATTCACGGTGCTCGCGGCAGCTGCGGTGACCAGGTCGCGCAGTCCCGGCCGATCCCCGGCGCCCCAGAAGAGCTCGGGAGTGACGCCCCGGATCTGGAGCAGCTCCGCCGCGTCCTGAAGATCGGCGTTGCGCGCGCGATAGGGCACGGGCATGGCCAGGTAGAACTCGCTCTCGGCGCCGTGGAGGCGAGGCAATTCGTCAGCGTCGCGCCAGTCCTGGAGCGAATCGACGATGATATCGCGCTCGCTCGCGTCCACCCCGAGGGCGTCGAGCAGCCTGGCGAAGCGGTTCGCGGCGGGGGTGTTGAGCCCGAGTCGCGCGCTCTCGTCGGCGAGGCGGTAGGAGAACTCGCCGGCGCCGAGGGCGACGCGCACGCGGGGCAGCGCGGGCAGCCGGGTCGGCGTGGTCTGCCCGGGCAGGACGCGGTAGAAGACGAGCTGGCCCGTCTCGTCGAGCGCGGCCACCTGCGCCGGGGTCGCGATCTCACGGATGGCCTGTTGCACCCCGGCCTCGGCCAGGTGCCGGGCCAGCACGCTGTCGCGGTAGGAGCGCACCATCGAGGCCTCGAGCCGGGCCGAAAAGGCCAGCTCGGTCACGACCACCGCCAGCAGGGTCAGCACCAGCAGAACGGCCAGCAGGACGAAGCCGCGCTCACGCCCCCGCGTCATGGCATGGCCGCGCGGATGGGCACGATGAGCACCTGCGCGGCGGCGCCGCGCGCGCCGCCGCGGCCCACGAGGGTGATCTCGACCGCACGCGGGATCGTCTCCTCGCGGCTCATGTCCCACGCGTCCTGCCAGGCCCCGGGCTCCTCGCCCAGGTAGCGGAAGCGCACCGCGGCCGTCTCCCGGTCCACCAGGACGGGCGCGAGGCGGTCGAGAACGAGCAGGCTCGGCAGCAGCTGCTGGCGGAGCGTCAGCCCCGTTTCCTCGCTGGAGAGGCTGACCGCGGTGAACGCGATGGGCACGGCTCCCGGAAACGGCGGCGCGAGCGTGGCGAACGTGACCCGGTCCGGGCGACCGTCGAAGAGGACGTGCGGCTCCCGTGCCTGCGGGGCGACGAAGTGGTAGGGGAAGGCACCGTCGAGCGCGCGCTCGAGCAGGACGATCACGCCGCGGGCGTGGTCCAGGCGCGCCGCGCGCGCCTCGCCCTTGCTCCACGCGGCCAGCGCCACGCGCAGCCCGCCGAAGACGATCGCGAGGATCGCGGCGGCGATGCTGAGCGCGAGGACCACCTCCACCAGGGTGAACCCTCTCACCGCGCGTGATCTCTGTCTCATGGCCCGGGCTTCTCCGCCACCGCGCGCAGGCTCGCCAGCTCCAGCGTGCGGTCGCGACCCCAGCGCACAGCGACCGAGAGGGCGTAGAGGCGGAGCTGTGGGCCCGCGCCGGGTGTCAGCTGCTCGGGCACCGGCACCAGGCGCAGGCGACGCTCCCAGCGGAAGCGTCCCTCCTGCCCGGTCTCCGCGCTCTCCGCGACGACGTCGGTGGCCCGCGCGACGCGATCCGCCACGACCACGGCCTGCTGGTAGTCGTCGGAGAGATGGAGGAGCCGGAGGCCCTGCGAGGAAAGCTGCATGAAGGCGACGATGGCGACGGCCAGGATGGTCAGCGCCACCAGCACCTCGAGCAGCGTGAAGCCCCGCGAGCTCGTCACGAGCCCGGCCTCGAGGTGCTCACGCGGCCCGTGAGCGCGTCCACCGTGATGACGTACGCGCGAGGCCCGCGCGTGGTGATCGCGAAGCGCGCGCCGGTCGACATGCCGTGAGGGAGGAAGATGACGCGGGGCGGGGGCGGGTCGGCCGTGATGCGGAGGAGCGGAGAGAAAGCGCGCGGGGTCTGCGCCGCGGCTTCCCCGGCCTGGCCCGCGCGGCGCATGACGAGCGTGTGGCTCTCGTTGTCCACGCGCACCTCGACGGCCTGCTGGCCGCTCACCGCCTGCTCGCGGGCGGAGCGGAGGAAGGCGGCCACCGCCCCGACCTCCGCTCGGGCGCGCACGCCGTCGACGGTACGGGCAACGCCGGGGGCCACCACCGCGGCGGTGATGGCGAGGATCGCGAGGACCACCACCAGCTCCATGAGGGAGAAGCCGCGCGTCACTTCACGTCCCAGGAGGTGATGTCGGCGTTCTCGCCCTCGCCGCCGGGAGCGCCGTCGGCGCCGGTGGTCCAGATGTCGTAGTCGCCGTGGTCGCCGGGGCAGCACTTGTACTGGTAGGGGCGACCCCAGGGGTCGGACGGGACCGCCGGCTTCTTGAGATAGGGTCCGTTCCAGGCGGCCAGGTTGGGGTTCTGAACCAGCGCCTGCAGACCCACACCCGCTGGCGGGTAGACGCCGATGTCCAGCCGATACTGGTCGAGCGCGGCGCCGAACAGCTCGATCTGCGCCCGGGCGGCGGCCACCTTGCTCTGGCCCACGCGGCCGAAGAGCCGCGGCCCGACGAGGCCCGCGATGAGCCCGAGGATGATGATGACCACTAGGAGCTCGATCAGCGAGAAGCCACGTTGATCCCGGAGCCGTCGTCTCAGCGACATGGGCCGCCTCATATTGGTAGGTCGGTGACGGAGAGGATGGCCATCAGCATGGCGACCACGATGAAGCCCACCACCAGGCCCATGACCAGGATGATGCAGGGCTCGGCCAGGGC
>DATMMH010000141.1:0-8600 GCA_035569855.1 Candidatus Dormiibacterota bacterium | reverse complement strand
GACCACCACTACCACCCTGACCGGCGAGCTGCTCCGAACCCAGGTGCGGCCGGTGCTGGTGGGCGGCAACATCGGCACGCCGCTGGCCGAGCACGCGCTCGAGTTCCCGGGCGACGGGATCGTCGTAGCGGAAGTGTCGAGCTTCCAGCTCGACGCGGTCGATCGCTTTCGCCCGCGGGTCGGGGTCATCCTGAACATCACCCCCGACCACCTGGACCGGCACGGCACCTTCGAGCGTTACGTCGAGGCCAAGGCGCGGATGTTCGCCAACCAGACGGTGACCGACTGTGCGGTGCTGAACGCGGACGATCCGGTCACCGCCGGCCTCGCCGGGCGGACGCGGGGCCGGGCGATCTGGTTCAGCCGGCTCACCCCGCTCCCCCACGGGGTCTTCCTCTACGACGGCTGGATCGTGGCCAAGCTCAACGGGACCACCGAGCGGATCTGCCCGGTGGGCGAGATCACGCTGCGCGGCCAGCACAACGTGGAGAACGTGCTCGCGGCCACCGCGTGCGCCCTCTGGACCGGCATGTCGCCCTCCGCGATCCGGCGCGGCATCGCCGCCTTCCGCGGGGTGGCCCACCGCATCGAGCGGGTCCACGACGATCGCGGGATCGTCTACTACAACGACTCTAAGGGCACGAACGTGGACTCCACCATCAAGGCCCTCGCGAGCTTCACCGAGCCGGTGGTACTGATCGCGGGCGGCAAGGGCAAGGGCCAGGACTTCGCCCCCCTCGCGGAGGCCGCGCGCGGCCGCGTGCGGCGGGCCATCCTGATCGGCCAGGACCGCGACCAGATCGGGCGCGCCCTCGAGGCGGCGGGCGTCCCGTCCGAGAACGCGGAGTCGATGGACGACGCGGTCCGACGCGCTCGGGACGCGGCCCAGGTCGGCGACGTGGTGCTGCTCTCGCCCGCGTGCGCCTCGTTCGACATGTTCCGCAACTACGAGCACCGCGGCGACGTCTTCAAGGCCGTGGTGCGGGCGCTGGTCGGCTGATGCCCCGGAAGCTCACGCCCGATCTGCCGCTCTTCGGAGTGGTGGTGACGCTCGTGTGCGTGGGCGTGGTGATGGTCTACTCGGCGAGCGCGATCGTGGCGGCCGACCGCTTCCACGATCCGTTCTTCTTCCTCAAGAAACAGCTCTTCTGGGCCGTGCTCGGCCTTGGCTGTCTCTGGGCCGGGATGCTGCTCGACTACCGCAACCTCGAGCGGCTGGTGATCCCGCTGCTGGTGCTCTCCTTCGTGCTGCTGGTCCTGGTGCTGGTGCCGCCGTTCGGGCAGTCGATCAACAACACCCGGCGCTGGTTCCACGTGGGCCCGGTGTCGTTCCAGCCGGTTGAGCTGGCCAAGTTCTCCCTCGTCCTCTACCTGGCCTCGTTCCTGACCCGCCGCCAGGAGGTCATCGGCCGCTTCACCGAGGGCCTGCTGCCGCTCCTGCTGGTGGCGGGCAGCATGGCAGGCCTCACCCTGCTCCAGCCGGACCTGGGCAACAGCCTGGCCCTGGTGATCCTGACCCTGGGGCTCGCCTACATGGCGGGCGCGCGGGTGCAGCACATGGCGGCCATCGCGGGCGCCGCGCTGCCGGTGGTCGTGGCGCTCGTCGCGCTCAAGCCGTACCGGTGGCGCCGCATGGTCGCGTTCATGAATCCCTGGGACGATCCGCAGGGCAGCGGCTTCCAGATCATCCAGTCGTTCCTGGCGCTGGGATCCGGCGGCTGGCTGGGCCTCGGACTCGGCGAGTCCAAGCAGAAGCTCTTCTACCTGCCCGAGCCCTACACCGACTTCATCTTCGCGATCATCGGGGAGGAGCTGGGCCTGCTCGGCGCCACCGTGATCGTGGCGCTCTTCGCTCTGCTGATCTGGCGCGGCCTGCGCGTCGGCCTGCGCGCGCCCGACGCCTTCAGCGCGTATCTCGGGCTGGGCCTCACCATCATGCTGGCCACCCAGACGGTGGTGAACCTGGGCGTGGTCACCGGGGCCCTGCCCACCAAGGGGCTGCCGCTGCCGTTCATCTCCTTCGGCGGCTCGGCGCTGCTCATGACCATGTTCTCGGCCGGCGTGCTGCTCAACATCTCGCAGCACGCTCGAGCGGCGTGATGTTCAAGAAATATCAGCACATCCATTTCGTGGGCATCGGCGGCGTCGGCATGAGCGGCATCGCGGAGGTGCTGCTCACTCTCGGGTACCGCGTGACCGGATCGGACGCGCGGCGCAGCGAGACGGTGGAGCGGCTCGAGCGCCTGGGAGCCAAGGTCTTCGTGGGCCACGAGGCCTCCCACGTGGAGGGCGCGCACGTGGTGGTCTATTCCTCGGCGGTGGCGCGCGACAACGTCGAGGTGGCCGCGGCGCGGCAGCGCGGCGTCCCGGTGATCGCGCGGGCGGAGATGCTCGCGGAGCTGATGCGACTGAAGTACGGCATCGCGATCGCGGGCACCCACGGCAAGACCACGACCACGTCGATGGTGGCGGCGGTGATGGGCGCGGGCGGCTTCGATCCGACGGTGGTGGTGGGTGGGCGCGTGCACGGGCTCGGCACCAACGCACGGCTCGGCCAGGGGGAGTTCCTGGTCGCGGAGGCCGACGAGTCCGACGGCTCGTTCCTCAAGCTCTCGCCCACCATCGCGGTGGTCACCACCGTCGACGCCGAGCACCTCGATCACTACGCGGATCTCGACGCGATCGTCGCCGCGTTCCTCGCCTTCGTGAACAAGGTGCCGTTCTACGGGGCGGTGGTGGTATGCCTCGACGACGCCAACCTGCAGCGGATGATCCCGAGGATCGAGAAGCGCGTGATCACCTACGGGCTCGAGGCGGGCGCCGACCTCATCGCGCGA
Source organism: Candidatus Dormiibacterota bacterium (assembly GCA_035569855.1). GTDB lineage: Bacteria > Methylomirabilota > Methylomirabilia > Rokubacteriales > CSP1-6 > CAMLFJ01. The sequence goes on along the minus strand of DATMMH010000141.1, from coordinate 5,763 downwards.
CGGCTGCAGTTCGCCGAGATGCGCTCCACCTTCGAGGTGGTGCACCGGGGCGCTCCGCTCGGGCCGGTCACCCTGCGGGTCCCCGGCCGTCACAACGTGCTGAACGCGCTGGCCGCCGCCGCGGTCGGCCTCGACCTCGACATGCCGTTCGACAAGATCCAGTCGGCGCTCGCCGCCTTCGCGGGCGTCCAGCGCCGCTTCCAGATCCGGGGAGAAGCCCAGGGTGTCCTCGTCGTCGACGACTACGGTCACCACCCCGCCGAGATCCGCGCGACCCTCGCCGCCGCCAAGGCGGGGTTCGATCGCCGCGTGGTCACGGTGTTCCAGCCGCATCGCTACTCGCGCACGCAACACCTGCGGAACGACTTCCTCACCGCCTTCTACCAGTCGGACGTTCTCATCGTCATGGACATCTACGCCGCGGGCGAAGCGCCGATTCCCGGCGTCCACGCCCGCGATCTGGCCGACGGCATCGCGGCCCACGGGCACCGTGAGGTGCACTACCTGGGCGCGGATCGCGCGGCCATCGTCGACTACCTGTGCGAATCCACCAGACCGGGTGATCTCGTGCTCACCCTCGGAGCCGGAGACGTGGGGCAGCTGGGCGGAGACCTGCTCAAGCGGCTCGACGACGGTTCCGTCACGCCGTCCAAGAGGAGATAAGACAATGCTGGGAGAGATCCGAGGCGAGGTCCGGTTCAAGGAGCCCCTCAGCTTCCACACCTCCTTGCGCATCGGGGGCCCCGCGGACATCTTCATCGTGCCGCAGGACGTCGAGGACATCCGGCTCGCGCTGTCGTTCGCGGAGCGGGAACAGCTCTCGCTCGACGTCATCGGGGGGGGCAACAACCTGCTGGTGAGCGACCGCGGGGTGCGCGGGGTGGTGCTCAAGCTCGAGGGTTGCCTCGGCCGCGCCGAGTTCAACGGCGAGGAGGCGGTGGCCGGCGCGGGAGTCAGCCTGTCCGCGCTGATCCGGGAAGCGGCCGCGCTCAACCTGGGCGGCATCGAGTGCCTGGTCGGCGTACCCGCCACGGTGGGTGGCGCGGTGGCGATGAACGCGGGCACGCCGGACGGCGGCATCGCCGATTTCATCTCCGCGGTCTACTTCCTGCACCCCGACGGCACCCTGGGCGAGTTCAAGCCGGGCGCGAGCTCGTTCAGCTACCGCATGTTCGCCGCGCCGCCGGGCGCGGTGTTGATCGGGGCCCGGCTGCAGCTGCACCGACGGCCCTTCGCGGAGATCCAGAAGGACATCAAGCAGCGGCTCAAGCAGAAGAAGGCCACCCAGCCGCTCGCGCTGGCTTCGGCGGGTTGCGTGTGGAAGAATCCGCCCGGCGAGACCGCCACCCGGCTCATCGAGAAGGTGGGACTCAAGGGCAAGCGGCTCAACGGCGCCGAGATCTCGGCCAAGCACGCCAACTTTATCGTGAACCGGGGCGGCGCCGCCGCGACCGACATCAAGGCCCTGATGCAGCTCACGCTCGATCGCGTGCGGAACCACTTCGGCATCACGCTCGAGCCCGAGATGAAGACCATGGGGGAGATCTAGCGGGACCGGAGCCGATGCGAACGCATAGCTCGGTGATCTCACCGCGGGCTTCCCGGGCTCGGCTCGAGGACCTGGCGGAGCGGGGGCCGGCCATCTCGCGGCAGCGCGTGTCGCGGGTGCGGCTCGCGCGACGGTTCACCCGCCGCGCGCGTTGGGTGGTCGCGCGGGCGGTGCCGCTGGGCGCGGGGCTCGCCGCGCTGGCCGGGACGGCGCTCGTCGCGGGCTGGCTGCTCACGTCGCCGCGCTTCGCGGTCACCGAGGTGACGGTGACCGGCGCGAGCCGGCTCCGGCCCGAGGACGTCGTCGCCGCGTCCGGCATCGGCTCGGGGACGAATCTCTTCCGGCTGGACCGCGGCCGGGTCATCGCCCGGCTCGAGGCGCTGCCGTTGGTGCGGCGGGCCGAGATGGTGCGGCGCTTCCCCAACCGGGTCACGCTCTCGGTGGAGGAGCGGCGGCCCTTCACGCTGGCCCACGCGGGCCGGCTGCACTGGATCGACGAGCAGGGGGTGAGCTTGGGCCCGGAGACGCGCGCGGTGGATCCGCAGGCGCCGGTCATCACCGGTCTCTCGCCCGCCGACCTCGCCGGGCCCGACGGCGCGCCCACCCCACGGGTGGCCGCGGGCATCTCGCTGCTGCGGGTGCTCCTGCGCTCGGAGACGTCGCTGCTGCGGCAGATCTCCGAGATCGACGTGAGCCGCGCCGACGGGCCGGTGCTCTACACGGTGGACGGCATCGAGGTGCGGCTCGGATCCGAGGACTGGGAGTCCCGTCTCGGGCGGCTGCAGGGCGTGCTGGCCCAGACGCGCGCCGGCGGTGAGCCGGTGAGCGCGATCGATCTGCGCTTCCGGGACCAAGTGGTTCTCAAGACGGGCACGAGGTAAAGAGGCCAATGGCGCGATCCCGAGTTCGTCAGGTCATCGCCGGACTGGACGTGGGCACCACCAAGATCTGCTGCGTGATCGCGGACTGGTCGCCGGTGGGCAACCTGGACATCGTGGGCGTCGGCATGAGTCCCTCGCGGGGCTTGCGCAAAGGCGTGGTGGTCAACATCGACTCCACCGTCGAGTCCATCAAGCACGCGGTGGCCGAGGCGGAGGAGATGGCGGGGGTGGAGATCACCTCGGTGATCGCAGGGGTGGCGGGCGGGCACATCCGCGGCATCAACAGCCGGGGCGTGGTCGCGGTCTCCGGCAAGCACCGCGAGGTGAGCCAGCCCGACATCGAGCGCGCGCTCGACGCGGCGCGCGCGATCAACCTGCCGCAGGATCGCGAGATCATCCACGTGCTGCCCCAGACCTTCCTGGTGGACGACCAGGACGGGGTCAAGGAGCCGCTCGGCATGTCCGGGGTGCGGCTCGAGGTCGAGGTGCACCTGGTGACCGGGGCCACCACCTCGGTGCGCAACGTGGTGAGGAGCGTCAATCGCGCCGGACTGCAGGTGCAGGACCTGGTGCTGGAGCCGCTCGCCTCCGCGGAGGCGGTGATCTCCACGGAGGAGAAGGAGCTGGGTATCCTCCTGGTGGACCTGGGCGGCGGGACCACCGACGTGGCGCTCTTCCGCGACGGGGCGGTGTGGCACACGAGCAGCCTCCCGCTGGGTGGCGATCACATCTCCAACGACATCGCGGTCGGGCTGCGCACGCCCACCGCGGACGCCGAGGAGCTGAAGAAGCGCCACGGCTGCGCCCTGACCGCGCTGGTGCGCGAGGACGAGGTGGTGGACGTGCCGAGCGTGGGCGGCCGCAAGGCGCGGCAGCTCTCGCGGCAGATCCTGTCCGAGATCATCCAGCCACGCGTGGAGGAGATCTTCACCCTGGTGGCTCGTGACCTGGTGCGGGCCGGGCTCAACGACGTGGCCGCCGGCGGAGTGGTGGTCACCGGCGGCAGCTCGATCATGCACGGCGTGCCCGAGCTCGCCGAGCAGGTGTTCGACATGCCGGTACGGCGCGGGGTGCCCTCGGGGCTCTCCGGGCTGGCCGACGTGGTTCAGAGCCCGATCCACGCCACCGCGGTGGGCCTGGCCCTCTACGGGGCACGCGGCCACGGCGCGGGCGGGCCCACCGAGATGGAGGACGGCACGCTGGTCGGGCGAACCGGCCGGCGTCTGAGGGACTGGTTTGCGGAACTCTTCTAGGAGAGGCGGCGAGGGCACCCCCTCGCGCGCCGCCGGACAGGCGGAGCTGTTCTCGACCGTGCCGCCCGTCCGGGCGCGGCATTCACGAGCTCATTCCAAGGAGGTCTCGATGGAGCAACGAGAGGGGCGGCGGCCGGTGTTCGAGCTGGAGGAGGAGCGCGCGGCGGCGAAGATCAAGGTCATCGGCCTCGGGGGTGGCGGCTCCAACGCCGTGAACCGGATGATGGCCGCCTCCTTCACCGGGGTGGACTTCATCGTGGCCAATACCGACTTACAAGCGCTCCGCTCGTCGCCCGCGCCGGTGAAGCTCCAGCTGGGATCTCGGCTCACCGCCGGGCTCGGCGCCGGGTCCGATCCAGAGGTCGGCAAGAACGCGGCGCTCGAGGACCGCGAGGAGATCAAGAAGGTCCTGGAAGGCGCCGACATGGTCTTCGTGACCGCGGGCCTGGGCGGCGGCACCGGCACCGGCTCCGCGCCGATCGTGGCCTCGGTGGCCAAGGAGCTGGGCATCCTCACGGTGGCGGTGGTGACCAAGCCCTTCGCCTTCGAGGGCCGCAAGCGCGCGCTCCAGGCCGACGCGGGCATGGCCGAGCTGCGCGCGGTGGTGGACACCCTGATCGCGATCCCGAACCAGCGCCTGCTCGCGGTGGTGGACCGCGGCACCCCGCTGCTCGAGGCGTTCAAGGTCGCGGACACCGTGCTGCTGCAGGCGGTGCAGGGCATCTCGGATCTGATCCTGGTGCCCGGGCTGATCAACCTCGACTTCGCCGACGTGCGCACGATCATGTCGGGCATGGGCATGGCCCTGATGGGCACCGGCACCGGCAAGGGCGAGCATCGCGCGCTCGACGCGGCTCAGAAGGCGGTGGCGAGCCCGCTGCTCGACGAGACCTCGATCGAGGGCGCCCGCGGCATCCTGATCAACTTCACGGGCGGTCCCGATCTGTCGATTCATGAAGTGGAAGAGGCGGCGCGTATCGTGCAGGAGGCCGCCCACGAGGAGGCCAACATCATCTTCGGGGCGGTCCTCGACGAGACCCTGCGCGACGAGGTGCGCATCACCGTCATCGCCACCGGATTCAGCGAGCGGAAGGAGCAGCAGAGCCCGAGCGCCGGGCCGAAGGTGGTGCCGATCCCGTCCGGCCCGCGCAACGCGACGCCCGCCAAGGATTGGCGGCGCCGGATCGCGGACCTGCGTGCCGAAGGAGAAGAGCCGACGGAGGAGGACCTGGACGTGCCGGCCTTCCTCCGCCGCCAGGCGGACTAGGCCGGTCGCGGGACGGGCGGCGCCGAGACATAGGGGATGGCTTGCTCGATCACTGGGCCTTTGGCCCGCGCGGGTCCACGGTGTCGGGGAGACACTGCCCGCGCATGTCCCGATCGGCATCCGCGCCGGCGAACGATCCGCCGGATACATCCTCGGTCACCTTGAGTCCCAGCTTCTCGACCGCCTGCGCTTCCTGGTGGAGGGCCCCCACGCACTCCTCCCGCGTGGGGAAGGTGCCAACGGAATCCCACGGCGATGAGGCGCCCATCATCCACAGCGTCCAGGCGCCCTCGGCCGAGGCCGTCGTGGCGAGGGCAAGCAGGCAGAGCGGGGCGAGCAGCAGACGCCATCCGAGCAACATGCTGGCGTAGTAAGCGGTGATCATTGTTCAGGTCTCTCCGTCGTGCCCATCGCGCTCTCGTGCAGGGAGTAACCGACGAAAATGGGCTCGGGCGCCGTCTCGCACCCGAGACAGGTATCGAGCGAGATGAGCCAGATCAGGAGTCCCGCGAGGGCCCATTCGAGTTTCAGGGTCCGTTCCGTCGAGAGGTTGGCCAGCTCGCGGGCTACCTGGCGGCCGTGCGGCGGCTCGGTCAAGATGCTATTCCTTGCAGCGAATCTACCACCACGGCCGGGGAAGTGTGCACGCTGTTCGAACTCGCCCTCCGTTATGCGGCTGCCGGGCGACCAGACCGCTGGCCATGCGTAAACGCGCGGGAACCCCCTCGTGGCCGTGTTTCTGCTCGCGTATCTTCAATCTCATGCTACACAGCCGTGCAAGGGGGCACTCGGCGGAGAGGGGTCGACACGGCC
>DATMMH010000140.1:0-3007 GCA_035569855.1 Candidatus Dormiibacterota bacterium | reverse complement strand
CGGCCGTACTTCGTGGCGACCGCGCCCATCACGAGTGACCGCGACGTGCGGACCGCGCCCGGCATGGTGGTGGCGGGGCGACGCGTCGAGGCTCTGGGGCCCGTGCTCGACCGGCTACCGGCGCGCCCGGCGGTGGTCTTCCTCGCGGGCGACCGCGCGCTCGGCAGCAGCCGGCCCGAGCTGCCCGAGACCGGATGGACCCGAGGGACGACGGCCGGGGTGATGGCGGCCGGCGGCGAGCCGGTCGCCCTCCGCCGTCTCGGCGAGCCGGTGGTCGCGTCCCCCGAAGGCGCGTTCTGGGTGACGGTGCCGGTGCGGGAGTTCGGGCGCGCCGAGCGGCGCCTCTGGCTCGAGTTCCTCGCGCTGCTGGTGGGCGGCATGATCGTGCTCGCGGGTGTGGTGGGCGCGTTCCTGCCGCCGGTCCGCCGGGGCCGGCGGACGATGAACGCGGGGCGTGGGCCGCAGCCCGACAACCCCCGCGTGGCGCTCGAGCGGCGCAACCGCGAGCTGGAGGCGCTGAACGCGATCTCGGCCACGATCGGCCGCGGCGCCGATCTGGTCACCACCGCCGAGGAGACGCTCGAGGTGGTGCGCGGGCTCGCGGGCATGGACGTGGGGGGCGTGTACCGGCTCGACACCGCGGCCAACCATCTGGTGATGGTGGCCCAGTCGGGCTTCGATCCCCGCTACGTCGAGCGCTTCCGGACTCGCCCGCTGGAGGGCTCGCGCATCGGGGACGCGGTGCGAACCGGCCGCATCCTGGTGTCGCACCTCGACGCCGCGCCGCCGTCGGACGAGGAGATCCGGCGCATGGCCGCCGAGCGGGCCCACCGCACCCAGCTCGCGATCCCGATCCCGGTGGAGAAGCAGACGTGGGGCGTGATGGCCCTCGTCTCCACCGAGCAGCGGGACTTCCTCCCGGAGGAAATGGCGATTCTCTCCAGCGTGGCCCAGCAGGTCGGCCTCGCGGTGGAGCGGGCCCAGCTGCGCGACACCGCGGCGGCCCGCCTCGACCGCCTCGAGGCGCAGCGGATCATCGAGCACCACATCTCGGAGCATCTCGACACCGAGGAGCTCCTCGTGGTCATCGCCCGGTCGGCGCAACGGCTGATCGGCGGCGCCTACGCGGCGCTCTACATGGTCGAGGGCGACACCCTGCGTCCGCGCGCGTGGTCGGACGTCGGGGACTGGATCCGCGATCTCCGCATCAAGATCGGCATCGGCGAGGCGGGGGCCGCGCTCGCGACGGGTCGCGGCTCGCTCGTCAACGACTACCCGAGCTCGCCCCACGCGATGGCCGAGTTCATCCCGTTCACGAGCCGGCTCCTGGCCGCGCCCCTCATGGCGGGCAACCGGCCGCTGGGCGTGATGACGTCCGGCCGCGGACCGGGCGCCCCCCCGTTCACCGACGAGGACCTCTCGACCCTCACCGATTTCGCCACGCAGGCCGCGGTCGCCCTCGAGCACGCGCGACTCTTCGACGAGGCCACCCGGAGCGCGGCCCGCTACCAGGCTCTCTTCGAGGTGAGCGGCGTGGTCAGCTCCACGCTGGAGATCGACCGCGTGCTCGATCTCGTGGTGGACCGCTGCCAGGCCCTCCTGGGTGTGGCCGGACTCGGGGTGGCTCGCCTCGACCGCGCGAGCGACTTGCTCGTCTTCGAGCGCGGGCGCGGGCTCACGCGCGAATTTCTCACCTCGCTCCGCGTCAAGGTCGGAGAGGGAACCACCGGCCGGGCGGTGGAGCGGCGCGAGCCGGTGTGGAGCGCGGACATCCTGAACGATCCGTCGGTGGTCTTGACCGCCGAGACGCGGGCGGCGGTCGAGCGCGAGGGCTACCGCGCGGTCCTGTCGGTGCCGCTCATGGCGAAGGGGGAGGTGCTCGGGGCGATGGCCGCCTACTGGTGGGAGCCGCGCACTCCGTCGCCGGGCGAGATCTCGATCATGACCGCGCTGGCCGGCCAGGCCGCGGTGGCGCTCGAGAACGCCCGGCTCTTCGCCCAGGAGCGCGACCGCAAGGCCTCGCTGTCGTCCCTGCTCGAGATCAACAAGAAGATCGGCGCGCTCGCCTCGCCGGAGAGCCTCTTCGCCTCCATCGCGGAGGAGGCGGCGCGGCTGCTCGAGGTCGACAACGCGGGCTTCCGGCTGCTGGACGGCGACGACCTGGTCGTGGCGGGATTGGCCGGCGCCGCCGATCTCACCATGACGCAGGCCCGGATCAAGATCGGGGAGAGCTTGAGTGGCAAGGTGTTCGCCTCGGCCCAGACCCTGATGTGCGAGCTGGCCGACGCCGATGTGCCGCCGGATCACGAGGCGGCCGGGCGGCAGCTCGGATACACCCACTTCCTCGGCGTGCCGCTCCTGGTCGGCGAGCGCCCCATCGGGGTGCTCGCCTTCCGCGGCCGGCGGGCGTTCACGGCGCGCGAGCAGGAGCTGGGGGAGACCTTCGCGGGCCAGGCCGCGATCGCGATCGACCACTCGCGCCTCTACCGCGAAGCCTTCGAGCAGGCCGAGCGTATGCGCGCGGTCGCCGAGCTGGGTCGCGTGCTCGTGTCCACCCTCGACGAGGCCCGGGTGCTGGATATCGTCGCCGCGCAGGCCCGCGAGACCCTCAAGCTACCCGATCTCGCGATCTGGCTGCAGGACGCCCAGGGCGGGCCGCTGCGCTTCGCGGTCGGGCGCGGGGAGTACTCCGGTCCCCTCTCGGCGGGGGCCCAGCCGCTTCAGCCCGACGAGGGCGTGGTGGGACGGGCCCTGATGGAGCGCCTGCCAGTCTGGACCAGCGACGTGCTGTGGACGAGCGCATGCGCCTGCGGCCGGAGTCGCGCCGCTGGATCGAGGAGATCGGCGGGCGCGCCATCCTGGCGGTGCCTCTCATCCGCGAGCATCTCCAGGGGGCCCTGGTGGCCTACCGGCCCCGCGGGGAGCGGTTCACGGACCGCGAGATCGAGTACCTGTCGGTCTTCGCGAACCAGCTCGCGGCGGCGCTGGAGAACGCGCGCCTCTACGA
>DATMMH010000139.1:0-9401 GCA_035569855.1 Candidatus Dormiibacterota bacterium | reverse complement strand
TCGGCCCGGAACAGGGCGACCGGGCCCGCGTAGGCGGCCGGCACGTAGCGCCGGATGGCCCGGCGATAGACCTGCCACGACTCGCCGGATGCGTCCGCCGTCGTGTGAGGATCGTGGGCGGGACCGGCCTCCAGCGCGTGGGCGATCCCGCGCGCGGCCCAGGCCACCCGCCGCGCCACCGCCCCCGCCTGGGTGCGGATGTCGGATCGAGCCAGGCGGTGGAATCGCTCGCGGGCCGCGCGCGTCTGCGCGGCGATCCCTTCCGCGAAACGGTCCAGGCCCGCGAAGAGGGTGGCGCGCCCGGCGGGCGAGAGACCGGCCAGCCGCCCCAGCGTCTCGGATGCCCGGTGCGCCACGCGGACCCGCCGGCGCGGCGCGGGCGTGTCCACCATCACCACCGCGTCGACGCGCTCGCCCTCGGCCGCGAGCTGGCAGGCCATCTCCAGCGCGACGATCCCGCCGTAGCAGTGCCCGCCCAGCACGTAAGGCCCGTGCGGGCGCACCGCGCGTACCGCCCGGAGCCGGTCGGCCGCGATCGCCTCCACGGTCACGGGCAGGGCACGCGTGGCGAGGCCGTGCAGGTGGACCGCGTAGACCGGGCGGTCTGGGTCGAGCGCGCGGCTCAGCGCATGCGTGTAGAGCCCACGTCCGTGATAGTTGTGCACGAAGAAGATCGGGGCGCGGCCGCCCGAGGCGCGCAGCGCGGTCAGGGGCTCGTCGAAGACGCCGTCCTCGCGGAGGAGCGCGGTCGCGAGCGCGCCCACCGTCGGGGCGTCCAGCAGGAGCGCGGGCGAGAAGGTGAGGTCGCAGGTCTCCTCGACCGCGGCGGCCAGCCCGGCCGCGAGCAGCGAGTCGCCGCCCAGGTCGAAGAAGTCGTCGTGCGCGCCGATCGGCTTCAGATCGAAGAGGTCCTCCCAGATCGCGGCGAGCTGGTGCTCGAGCGGGTTGCGGGGCGCCACGAAGCCCGCGGGCCGGGTGGCGAGCGGAGGTGGGGGAGGCAGCGCGGCCCGGTCCACCTTGCCGTTGGCGCTGACCGGCAGCGCCGCGAGATCCACGAACGCCGACGGAATCAGATACGCGGGGAGGCGCTCACGGAGGAATCGGCGCATTTCGTCCGGGGTCGGCGCGGCGGGCGCGGCCGTCACGATGTAAGCCACCAGGCGGGAGTCCCCGTCCGCATCGCTCGACGCGGTCACCACCACGTCGCGGATGGCCTCGTGCTCGGCCAGGGCCGCTTCGATCTGCCCCGGATGCACGCGGTATCCGCGCACCTTGACCTGATGGTCCTTGCGCCCGAGCAGCTCGAGGCAGCCGTCCGCGCGGAGGCGGCCAACGTCGCCGGTCCGGTAGACGCGCAAGGCTGGATCGACGGGATCGGCGAGGAACGTCGCCCGCGTGAGGTCCGGCTGTCGCCAGTAGCCGTCCGCGAGATACCGGCTGCGGACCGCCACCTCCCCGGCCTGCCCGTCACCGACCGCACGGCCATCGTCGTCGAGGACCAGGATCTCCACCCCCGGCAGCGGGTAACCCGCGGGCACCCGGGCCGCCGGCACCGGCGTGTCGTGACGTATCGGAAACTCGACGATGCCGCTGGCCTCGCTCGCCCCGTAGCCGGCCACGAGCAGGCAGTCGGGGCGGAAGCGCTCCCGGAAGCGCTCGACGTCCTGCCGGTAGAGCGGCTCGCTGCCGAGGCGCACCACGCGGACCGATTCGTGGCCCGCCGACGCCCCGGGCTCGGCGAGGAGGGGTCGGAACGTGGTCACGACCGCGCACAGGACCGAGATCCGTTCCCGGTCGATCCAGGCGGCCAGCCCGCGTGGTCCGGCCTGTCTGACGTCGAAGGGCAACAGCGCCGCCCCGCCGAGCAGCGCGGTCAGCACGTCGCGCAGACCGGCCGCGAAGCTCGGGGAGTGCAGCGCGCTGACCCTATCGTCCGGGCGGATGCCGAGAGACAGGACGGAGCAGCGAGCCCGGTGCAGCACGCTGCGGTGGCTACGCACCACGCCCTTGGGCTCGCCGGTCGAGCCCGACGTGTACTGCAGACACGCGAGATGCGACGGAAGAATGACGGGGCGCGGCGCCTCGACGCGCTCGAGCAGATCCACCTCGTCCACCCGCAGCTCGCGTGCGCAGGCCCCGGGCGGCACGCCGGGGCGGCCGTCCCGATCCGTCACGATCAGCCCGGCTCCCGCGTCGCGCACGATCGCGCCGAGGTACGCGGGCGGGTGTTCCGGATTCACCGGCGCGCAGAGCCGCCCGGCCTTCCAGGTCGCGAGGATCGCGAGGATCGCGGAGCCCGGATCCCCGACCACGACCGCCACCGGCGCCTCGCCGGCTGGCGCGATGGCCGCGATGGCCGCGGCGAGCCGATCGGATCGGCGATCAACCTCCTCGTAGGTGAGCCACCGCGGGCCGAGGACGAGCGCCGGAGCCGACGCGTGCGCTTTGACGATCCGCTCGAAGCGGGCGGGCAGGGATCCCTCGACGTCGGCTAGCGGGAAGTCCGTCGGGGGATCGGCCATGTCTCCGGTCGGCTCAGAGCGCGCGGGCCGCGGCCACGATCTCCTCGTCGCTCGGGAACTTGGAGAGGTCCTCGACCCGCTCCAAACCCTCGATCTGCAGCCAGCGGACCATCCCGTCCCGGCCGATGAGGAAGTGGCCGCCCAGCTGCATGCCGTGCGTGGCCGCGATCTGCTGATCGACCTCGGTCACCTCGAACCCGTCCCGCTTGTTCAGGGTCTCCATCGCCACGAAGGGATTCTGCGGCTCCGGCAGCTCTCCGGTGGGATTGATCCGGGCCGCCTGCATCTGACCCATCGTGACCGTCCCCCGAGACCACGAGGCTTCCGATTCGTTCTGGACGAGGGTACCCGCGGGCACCCGAAACGCCCGGTGCGTCGCCGCCTCCGGGTCCGCGGCGAGGAGCACCCGCGCGGGGCGATACTTGAAGTAGAGCCGCGCGCGTTCCAGCGGGGTATTGACCACCGCCATCGTCTCCACACCCATCGCCTTGAGCTTGTCCTGCGTCGTGCCCAGCTGTACGAGCTGGCGCCGGCAGAAGGGACAGTGCAGGCCGCGGAAGAGGGCGACGAGGACCGGACTGCGCCCGCGATAGTCGTCGAGCGAGACCTGACCTTCTCGATTGACCGCGGGCAGCGCGAAGTCGGGGGCGGGATCACCGGGACGAAGGAGCATGGACGCCATGAGCAGGGTGCCTTTCTATTCGAGTCGTGTTCGCGTCAATCCAGGAATGGCAACACCACGAGCGCGTCGGGCTCGAGCCCGGCCCGCTCGCACACCGCCTGGGCCTTCTGCATGAACTCTTCCGCCTGCCCCTCGTCGCCGAGATCCAGGTGGACGGTGGCGAGACCATCGTAGCAGGGGAACAGGAGCTGCGGCTCGTCGGCTTCCTCGGCGAGCGCGAGCGCCTCGCGGTAGTGCGCGATCGCCCGGGTCGGATCGCCGTGACACTGGTAGATCTGGCCGAGCACGATGAGCGGCACCGCCAGGTGATCGAGCTGCCCGAGGCGCCGGTCGAGATCGATGGCGGCGTGGGCCGCGCCGATGCCCTGCTCGTCGCAGCGGTTGGTGAGCGCGCAGTAGGCCACCGCGAGGTTGGCGTACAGGCGCGACTGGAAGCCCAGGTCGCCGATCTTCTTGGCCATCTCGAGCCCGGCGGCGCACGTCTCGATCGCGCGCGCCGGATCGAGCGTGCTGTAGAGCACGCTCAGGTTGGCGAGCCCACGGCAGGCCGCCTGCAGCAGGCCGGTCTCCCCGGCGAGGGCGACGCTGCGCTCGATGTGCCCGACCGCTTCCTCGAGGCGCCCCAGGCGAGCGAGCGCGACGCCGAGTGTGTTGTGACTCTGCGCGGCGGCGATCATCGCTTCCGTGCGATCGGGGGCGGGGTCGTGGGCGACGAGCCGCTCGGCGTGGACCCGGGCCTGCTCGGCCCACTCGATGGCGCGCTGGCTGTCGCCGCTGCGGAAGGCGAGCCGGCCCATCTCCTGGTAGAGATGGGCGCGCTCGATGTGCTCGCGATCGCCGTCGAGCAGGGCGAGCCCGGCCTCGAAGCACCCGAGCGCCCGTGAGCGCGCGCCGGCGTCCCAGTGCAGGCCACCCATCTTGCGCAGGATCCGCGCCTGCGCCGGCGCGTCGCCCACCGCGCGGTGCGCGGCCTCGACCAGCTCGTACTCGCCGAGCGCGGCCGCCCGCCGACCGGTCGGCCCGAGCAGGTCCGCCATGCGCTCGCGGGCCGCGAGCCGCTCGGTGTCGACGTCGTCCTCGTGCTCGAGCGCCTCGAGCACCCGCCGATAGTGACCGATCGCGTCCGCGTTGGCGTACATGCCGCGCGCCCAGTCGCCCGCCGCCATCAGGTAGCGCGCGCCGCGCCGCCTATCGGCGCCGTGCGCCCAGTGGTGGCCGAGGGCCTCCAGCCGCTCGAGGCTCTCCGGCGTGGCCGCGCCCTCGGCCTCGAGGACCGTGCCCACCCGGGTGTGCAGCTCGGTCCGACGCGCCAAGAGGATATTTTGGTACACGATCTCGTGGAGAAGGCCGTGGCGGAACCGGTACTCCGGCCCCGGCGTCACCAGGTCCGCGCGTCCGAGCGCGTCGAGTGCCGTGTCGACCACCGCCGGCTCGGCCGAGACCGCCCGCAGCAGCGACGCCTCGAAGCGGGCACCGATCACCGCGGCCGCCTGGATGACTCGCCGCTCCGCGGCATCGAGCCGGTCCAGGCGCGCAAGGAGCAGCCCGTGCAGCGTCGAGGGCACCTGCGCGACCGCGGCCTCCTCGGCACAGCGCCACCCCTGGCCGTCGCGGACCAGCACGCCGGTCGCGACCAGAGCGCGCACCACTTCCTCGAGGTAGAGCGGGTTGCCGCCGGCCCGCTCCAGGATCATCCCCCGCACGTGCTCCGGGAAGGAGTCCCGCGAGTCCCCGAACCACGCGGCCAGCAGATCCTCGCCGTCGGATCGCGTCAGTGCGCTCACCTCGATCGCGGTGTGGGGAGCCCGGCTCGTGCCCAGCGCGCCCGGTTCGAGCGTCGGTCGATACATCAGGAGCACCAGGAGGGCGCGATCCGCCAGACGATCCGCCACCGCGCCGAGCAGCTCGATGGAGGCGGCGTCCGCCCAGTGCAGATCCTCGACGACCAGCACCAGCGGGCCGCCGGCCAGCCGCCACTCCAGCAAGACGCGAGCGGCCATGAAGATCTGGCGCTTGAGCTGCTCGGGCGGGAGGTGACGCATGCGCGCCTCGTCGCGCTCGAGCCCGAGGACCTGGATGAGCGCGGCCACCATCGCCGACCGGTCCTCCGCGCCGACGCCGAGCGCTTCCAGCCCCGCGGTGAGCTTGCTCCGGACGATGTCGACCGAGTCGGCGTGCTCCACGCCGTATGCGTCGCGCAGGAGTGCGGCCACCGCCCCGTAGGTCTGCTCGCCCAGCGCCGAGCACGCCGCGCGCCGGATCGTGATGCCCTCGAGGCGCCCGGCGGCCTCGAGACGCGCGAAGAACTCCCGCTGCAGGCGCGATTTCCCCGCCCCGGGCTCGCCGATCAGGCTCAGCACCTGGGCGCGCCCCGCCTGCATGTCGCCGAAGGCCGCTTCCATCCGGCGCAGCTCGGGCTCGCGACCCACGAGCGGCGCGGCCAGCCCGAGGCCCTCGAGCCCGCGGGCCGAGCGCGGCGCGGCGAGCGGGCCCAGCAGTCGGTGAACCGCCACCGGGTCGCTCTTGCCCTTGAGCCGGATCTCTTCCCGTGGAGCGAACGCGAACGAGTGGTGCGTGAGCTGATACGTCGCGTCGGATATCAGGACTTCGCCCGCCGGCGCCGCGCTCTGCAGACGGGAGGCGGTGTTGACGGTGTCGCCGGTCACCGCGTAGGCGGCGTCGGCGGTCGCGCCGATCCGGCCCGCCACCACCGGGCCGGTGTTGACCCCGATGTGCAGCGCGAGCGGCCGCCCCACCCGCCGCTCCCAGCGGCGATTGAGCTCGCCCATCCGCTCGTGCATCAGCAGGGCGGCGCGCAGGCCGCGCTCGGGGTCGTCCTCGTGCGCGCGCGGGGCACCGAACACCGCCATGACCGCGTCGCCCACGAACTTCTCGACGAAGCCGTCGTAGCGCTCGATCGACGCGGACATCTCCCGGAACAGATCGCTCTGGATCGCGCGCACGTCCTCCGGATCGAGCCCTTCGCTGAGCGCGGTGAACCCGGCCAGATCCGCGAAGAGCACGGTGACCGGGCGGCGGTCGCTCTCGGGCGCGGCAGGGGGCGCGGGCGGAGGCGGCGCGGCGGCAGCGGCGAGCCGGGCCCCGCACTTGGGGCAGAACGCGAAGTCGGCCGGTGCTTCGAACCCGCAGCCGCTACACGTCATGTGGACGGGGCGACGCCGATCTCCTTGGGCATGGGGATGCCACGACGGGCGAGCTCGCCCTCGAGATCCAGGGCCCGCGTCCCCACCGAGCGGCCCCCGGGCACCGTCCAGAAGACCTCGAACTCGAGGCCGTCGGGATCCTTGGCGTAGAGCGAGAGGCTCACCCCGTGATCCGAGGAGCCGACCAGGGCACCCGCGTCGAGGAGGCGCCGGCGGGCGCGGACCAGATCGGTCAGCTCACCCACCTCCCACGCGGAGTGGTACATGCGCACCGTCCGCTCGTCGGGCCCGGTGACGCCGGGCTGCTCGAAGAGGCCCAGGTGATGATCCTCGCTGCTCCCCGCGATGCGCAGGAAGGCCGCGTTCGGGTAGCGCGTCTTCACCTCGAAGCCGAGGACATCACAGTAGAAGCGCACGCTGCGGTCCACGTTGGACACCCAGAGCACCAGGTGCTGGAGCCGCCTGAGGCCGATGCCGGAGCCGCTCATCGCCCGGGGTACTCCACGCTCACCGTGATCGCGGCGCACGCGATGATGGTGTCTGCGTTGGGCACGCGCAGCCCGCCCTGGACCGGCCGCACCGTCACCTCGCCGTGGGGCAGCTCCTTCTTCACGCGCTCCACGTCGACCTTGCTCGGATCGGGCACGCCGACCGTGACGTCCACCAGCATGCGCCCGCCCTTGGCGCGCACCTCGGTGAAGAGCGGCAGGCTCGAGTGCCGGATCGCGTCCGACACCGCCCGGCACGCCGCCTTGGTCCCTTCCTCTCCGTGCACGTCGACGCCCATCCCGAACTCCAGCACCATCGCCTGTGCGCTCACGCTCGCTCTCCTCTCGACTCGATCCGCCTAGCCAATGACGCTGCCGCCCATCACCCGGATGGTGTCGCCGGTGATGTACGCGGAGGCGTCGGAGGCCAGGAACAAGCACGCCTCCGCGATGTCCTCCGGACGGCCCAGCCGGCCGAGCGGGATACGCTTCAATTGCTCCGGTCCACCCGGGGGCGCCTGCCGGAACTCAGGGTACCACTCGGCGTACCGGCGCTCGGTGTCGATGGTCCCGGGCACCACCATGTTGACGCGGATACCCGACGGCCCGAGCTCCGCGGCGAGCGCCCGCACGAGACCGAGCAACCCGGTCTTGGCCGCGGTGACCGCGGCGGTCCCGGGCCGCCCCGTGACGCTCGACTGCCCACCCAGGGCGATGATGCTCCCCCGGCCGCGCTCCTTCATCCCCGGCACCACCGCGCGCGCCAGGTAGAAGGCCGAGTGCAGGTTGACCGCGAACACGTGATGCCAGTCCTCCAGCGACGTCTCGGTGATCGGCTTGTGGGGCCGGATGGCCGCGTTGCACACGAGCACGTCGATCGACGGGAGCACCGCGAGCGCGTTCTTCACCATGGACTCGACCGCGGCCGCGTCGCCGATGTCGCCGAGCACGGAGACGACGCGGACGCCGAGCTTGCGACACTCGTCGGCGACCCCCTCGAGCTCCTCGCGGTTGGCCCGCGTGTTGAGCACCAGATCCGCGCCCTCTGCCGCGAACGCGAGCGCGATGGCGCGCCCGATGTTGCGGCTGGCCCCGGTGATGAAGGCGGTGCGCCCCTGGAGCTTCATGGAGACACTCGGGGAGCCACGCGGGCGGTCACGCGGGCGGGGTCAGCGCGCGGATCTGCGGCATGACCTCGGCGGTGAACATGTCCACGTTGGCCACGGCCTGCGCGTCGGTCATCTCGCCGAACATGAGCCGGCAGGTCATGTACGTGCAGCGGCTCGTCGCCACCTGCCGCTCGATCTCCTCGCGCACCTGGGCCGGCGTACCCGCGATGGCCACGCCTCGGCGGCGGGCTTCATCGAAGTCGGTCGCGAAGCGAATCGGGAGCGAGCCGAAGTCGCGCCACAGCTTGGTGAGGTTGCCGTACCAGACCGCGTAGTTGGGGCGACCGAGCGCCAGGGCCTCACTCTCGGTCGGCGCCACCACCACGTGGCGCCCGAGGCCGAGCCGCGGCATGTGGGCGTCGCCGTGCTTGCGCTGCCAGACCTCGCGGTAGCGCTCGAACAGCGGCGCCGCCGAGTCGCTCGGGTTGTTGGCGATCACGTTGACCCGGTTGGTGGCCGCCCACTCCGCGCCGGCCGCGTGGCCGAGCCCGTACCAGAGCGGCGGGTGCGGCTTCTGCAGCGGCTTCAGGATCATCGGGACCTTTCTATAGGTGTACTTCGGTCCCCGGTGGTCGAGGACGTCGCTGGTCAGCCCCTGGAGGATCACCTCGAGCGCCTCGCGGTAGATCTCCTCCGTCTCCAGGTGATGGAGGTTGAAGTAGGCCATCTCGTAGGGGACGATCCCCCGCCCCACCCCGAAGTCGAAGCGGCCCCCGGAGAGCTGATCGAGCATGCAGACTTCCTCGATGAGCCGCAGCGGGTCGTAGAGCGGCAGGCAGTAGACGCAGGGCCCGAGGCGAATGCGCCGCGTCCGCTGGGTGGCCGCGGCCAGGAAGATGCCGGGCACTGGCGCCAGCCCGAGCGGCGTGGCGTGGTGCTCGGCCAGGTGATACGAATAGAAGCCTGCCGCGTCGTACTTCTCGAGCAGCCGCAGACGGTGCTCGTAGAAGTCGTGCACCGGCATGTCCCGGCGGTCGAGATGGTCGAAGATGCCCAGGTCCATGATCCCTCCGGTACCGGCCGCGGCCGACTTGGCCCCGTCTGGTGGCAGGGCCGGCAGGTAGGGTACCATGGGGCCGCTTCCCAGATGGACCCCCGGGCGGGGCGGAGAGGAGCCAGCGCGATGGCTTATGACCTGCTGATCAGGAACGGATGGGTGGTGGACGGGTCCGGCATGCCGCGGTTCCGCGCGGACATCGGAGTGACGCAGGGCCGGATCGCCGCCATCGGTCGACTCCGCGAGGGTGCCCGGGAAGTCATCGACGCGGAGGGGCGGGTCGTCGCGCCGGGCTTCGTGGACGGTCACACCCACATGGACGCCCAGGTCTTCTGGGATCCGCTCGGGACGTCGTCCTGCTGGCACGGCATCACCAGCG
>DATMMH010000138.1:0-10067 GCA_035569855.1 Candidatus Dormiibacterota bacterium | reverse complement strand
GGTCCGCTCCATCGGCCGCGATCTGTCGTTCACCTATACCGCGGTGGGGCCGACCGTGCACCTGGCCGCGCGCATGGAGCAGATGGCCAAGCCCGCCTCCATTCTCGCCACCGATCACACGGTGGCCCTCGCCCGCGGCCGGGTGGCGACCCGCGCCCTGGGGCCGGTGCCGGTGCGCGGGCTCCAGACCCCGGTGGAGGTGCACGAGATCTGCGGCGCGGTGCCGATCCGCTCGCGGCTCGACACCGCCTCGCCGCGCCCCCACTCGCCGCTGATCGGGCGCGAGGCGGAGCTCGAGCGGCTCGTCCAGGCGCTCGACGCGATGCTGGCGGGGAGCGGCCAGGTCGTCTCGCTGGTCGGCGAGGTGGGCGTGGGCAAGTCGCGGCTCTGTCTGGAGTTCGCCCGCCGCTGCCGGGCGCGCGGGTGCCTGGTCATCGAGGCGCCCGCCGTCTCCTACGGTCGCGCCGCCGGCTACCGGCCCGGGGTAGAGCTGCATCGCCGCTACTTCCAGGTCGAGAGCGGAGACGATCCGGCGGTGGTGCGGGAGAAGGTGGCGACGCGGCTGCGGGCCCTGGATCCGGAGCTCGAGGTCGGCGTGCCCGCGATCCTCTGGGTGCTCGGCGTGCCGCAGGACGCTGGCTTCACCGAGCTGGCGCCGACCGTGCGCCGACGCCAGGTGATGCACACCGTGCACCGGCTCGTGACCCGGCAGAGCCAGCGACAGCCGTTCGTCATGATCCTCGAGGACATGCAATGGGTGGACTCCGAGTCTCACGCGGCGATGGACGCCCTGGTGGAGGCGCTCCCGCCGTACTGCCTGGTGGTCTCGACCGCGCGCCCGGAGTATGCGGAGCGGTGGAGTCGGCACCCGGGCTACCGGCAGGTGCGCCTGGGCGCACTCGAGCCGCCCGCGATCGGCGGCATGCTCGACGCGCTGCTGGGGACCGACCCGGCGCTGATCCCACTCAAGCGGCTGGTCGCCGAGCGGGCGAACGGCAACCCGCTGTTCCTGGAAGAGTGCGTGGCGAGCCTGGTCGAGACCGGCGCGCTCGCGGGTGAGCCCGGCGCCTACCGGCCCACGCGGCCGGTGCTCACCCTCGACGTGCCCGCCACCGTGCGGGCCGCCATCGCGGCGCGCATCGACCGGCTACGCTACGAGGACAAGCGGCTGCTCCAGGCCGCGGCGGTGATCGGCGACGAGGTGCCGGTGCGCCTGCTCGAGGCGGTGGCCGACACGCCGGCCGAGGCGGTGCGCGACGGGCTCCAGCGGCTGCAGGCCGCCGGGCTGCTCGACCAGCGCGCGCTGTTTCCGGATCTGGAATACGGCTTCCGGCACGCGCTGGTGCACGACGTGGCCTACGAGAGCCTGCTCCAGGATCGGCGGCGCAGCCTGCACGCGCGCATCCTGGAGGCGGTCGAGCGCTTCTACGAGAGCCGGCTGGTCGAGCTGACCGAGCGGTTGGCCCATCACGCCTTCCTCGGCGAGGTGTGGGATCGCGCGGTCGGCTACTGCCGCCGGGCGGGGACCCGCACGCTCCAGCGCATGGCGAGCTGGGAGAGCGTGTCGTTCTTCGAGCGGGCCCTGGCCGCGCTCGCCCATCATCCGCCCGAGGTGGTCGGAGGCGGCCTCGCGGTCGATCTCCGCTGCGATCTGCACAACGCGCTGGTGCCGCTCGGTCAGCACGCGCGCAGCCTGACGGTGCTGGGTGAGGCCGCCGCACTGGCCGAGAAGCTCGACGACCGGCCGCGGCTGGCCCGCGCGCTCTCCTTCGAGAGCAACGTGCGGTGGCAGATGGGAGCCTCCGACGAGGCCGCGCAGGCGGGCGAGCGAGCGCTCGCCATCGCCGAGCAGACGGACGATCTGGGGTTGCAGGTGGTCGGCAACTACAACGTCGGCGCCGGCCGCCGGGCCCTCGGAGACTATCGCCAGGCCCTGGTGGTCCTGCGGCGCAATCTCGCGCTGCTGCCGCCCCACGCGAGCGGCGAGACGTTTGGCCTGCCGGGCATCGCGGCCGTCCTCACCCGCGCCCACCTGGCGTGGACCCTGGCCGAGCTGGGGCAGTTCGACGAGGCGCTCCGCGCGGCCGAAGAGGGCGTGGCCATCGCCCAGGAGCGACGCGACAGCTACAGCCTCACCTACGCGCTGCTCGGGCTCGGCGGCACGCTGCTCCGGCGCGGACAGCTGTGGGAGGCCAAGGGCGCGCTGGAGCGCGGGCTCGCGCTCTGCGCGGAGATGCCCGCGTTCCTGCCCCCGTTCGCGGGCGATCTCGCGGTGGTCTACGCGGTGACCGGGCGGACGGGCGAGGCCCTCGAGCTGGCCGAGCGCGGCGTGCGCCAGGCCCACACCATGCAGCGGCTCGGGCGTCTCTCGCTGATCACCACGCATCTGGGCGAGGTGCGCCTGCTCGCGGGGCAGACCGCCGCCGCGACGGCGGAGGGGCGACG
Organism: Candidatus Dormiibacterota bacterium; assembly: GCA_035569855.1. GTDB lineage: Bacteria > Methylomirabilota > Methylomirabilia > Rokubacteriales > CSP1-6 > CAMLFJ01. The sequence goes on along the minus strand of DATMMH010000138.1, from coordinate 7,622 downwards.
CGCCCTCGATCTGGCCCTCGCGCACAAGGAGCGCGGCAACACCGTCTACGCGCTCCGGCTGCTGGGCCTGGCCGCGGGCGAGGCGACCCCGCTCGAGGCGGAGCGAGCCCGCGACTACTACACGCGCGCCCTCGACCTGTGCGGTGAGCTGGGGATGCTCCCGCTGGCCGCGCGGTGCCATCTGGGCCTGGGCCGCCTCGCCCGCCGCGGCGGAGACGCGGCCGGCGCGGAGCCGCATCTCGTCACCGCGCGCGCGCTGCTCCAGGAGATGCGGATGACGTTCTGGCTGGATCGCCTCGGGATGGACCTGGCGGGCCCGGCGGTCACCGGGCCGCCCGACGTGTGAACTCTCGGGGCGATCCGACCGTCAGGTCTCGAGCACCCACTGCACGAGCGTACGCAGCTCCTCCACCGTGAAGGGTTTGGTCAGCACCGGGTCGCCGGTCTCGGCCAGGAACGGAACGTAGTCCTCGGTGCCGGCGTTCCCGGTCACGAAGATGACACGCGGCAGGGCCTGCGCGTAGCGCTTGCGGAGGGCCTTGTGCAGCCCCGGCCCGTCGAGGTTCGGCATCTGCAGGTCGCTGATGATCAGGTCGTAGGGGCGGTGCTCGAGGCGGTAGAGCGCCTCCACGCCGTCGCGCGCGGTGTCCACCTCGTGGTTGTCGAGCAGCAGGATGTTGGCGATCAGCTCCCGCACGCTGCCCTCGTCCTCCACCACCAGGATGAGCCGCGACTTCATGTCTCGAGGACTCGCCCGACCAGCTCCAGCACGCGGCCGGGCTTCAGCGGTTTCATGAGCACCGGCACCCGCAGGTCGGCCAGGAAGCCGCCGTACTCCGGATCGAAGGTGAGGTGGGTCACGAACACGAGGCGGGGCAGGGGATCGGCGCCGGCGCGCTCCTGCAGCACGCGGAGCAGCGCCGGGCCGTGGAGATCGGCCATCCGCAGGTCCGCGACGATGAGGTCGTAGTGACGTTGCTCGAGCAGCAGCAGCACGGTCTCGGCGTCGCCGGCCCCGTCCACCTCGTGCCCCTCGAGGCTCAGCACGTCGACGAGTGATTGCCGCACGGCGGCTTCGGCTTCGGCGACCAGGATCAGGCGCGCGCCCACGGCAGCACGATAGCGGGTCGGACCGCCCGGATCAAGAATCGGGGCGGATCAAGAATCCGAGGCTCAGCGGGCTCCACCGGCGGGCCGGCTCGCCGCGCCGGTCGAGCCGTTCCGCGCGGGCGGCGGGGCCGGCCCCGCGCTCTTCCAGATGCCGCGCCGCGCGGCGCGCGCCTCCTGCTGCAGGCGCAGCAGCATCTCCTGGTAGCGCACGTTCGGCCCCCCGGTGACCACCTGGCCATAGCCGCGCGCGATCACCTCCGCGTTGGCCATCACGTCGCCGAGCCAGACGTAGGCGAGCAGCCGTCCCTCCGGGTCGCGCTCCTGCACGTCCAGCTCGAGTCGCACATTCTTGGCGTTGAGCAGGCCGCGGTTGAACTGCACGGCCTCGCGCCCCTGCGGATCGCCGGCCTCGTCCCGTTCGCCCGGGTCGGGGGCGGTCACGCCGATGTAACGCACGCGCTCCACCTGGCCGTTGACGAAGACCGAGAGGGTGTCGCCGCTCACGATCCTGACGACCGCGGCGGGCAGGTTCCGCGGCCGCGCGGGCTCCTGGCTCCACGCCGGGGTGAGGGCGACCGCGAAGAGAAGCAGGGCGGCGAGCCGCCACGCGAGAGGCACTACTTGCGGCCTTCGCTCAGCGAGCGCTCCAGCGCCTCACGGCGGAGCCGCTCGGCGGCGAGCTGATCGGTGAGCTCCTTGAGCTGCGCCTGCAGGCGCTCCAGCTCCTGCGTCTGCTGCGCACGCAGCGCGGCCTGCTCCTGCGCGCCCTTCTGCCGCCAGAGCGTGTCGGCGGCCACGCCGCCCCCCAGCAGGCCGAGCACGGCCCACACCGCGAGACGCTTGACGATGGCCTTGTTGATGTCCATGGCGAGCCTTTCGAGGTGTAGGGTTCAATCCACGAGCGCGATCGCCCGCACCGGCGAGCCGTCCGCGCCCGTCACCCGCAGGGGCAGGGCGATGAAGCGGCACCGCGGCGCGCCGATCTGGTCGAGGTTCGTGAGGTATTCGATCACCGTGATGCCCTTCGGGAAGAACACGTGGTGGGTCGTGCACTCCTCGCGGCTGACCGGCGTGTTCGGCGAGAAGATCGTCGTGCGAATCACGTAGTCGGGCGGGTAGTCGTAGCCCACCGCCTTCGCCCCATGGCCGACCAGCCAGTTGCAGGCGCTGCGCCCGGTGTAGGGCGCGTCCTTCCAGAAGCGCTCGCTGGCCACCGCGCAGCGGGCCGGCCAGTCGGTCCGCAGGAGGACGATGTCGCCCGCCTGCACGTGGCCGGCGTGGCGCTCCAGCTCGGCCGCGGTCACCTCCGCGCTCTCCCCCAGGTGGGTGAGATCCACCACCGCCGCGGGGCCCATCCACTGATCCACCGGCATGCTCGCGATGTCCCGGTCCCCGGGCAGGAAGTGGACCGGCGCGTCCACGTGGGTGTAGGCGTGGCAGCTCACGGTGAGGATGGTGGACTGGAAGATCTGCCCGGCCTCGTGGCTCGAGCGCCGCTCGCTCGCGACCTTCCAGCGGAAGTGCGGCCCGATGGGAAAGCTCAGATCGACCACGCGCATGCCGGCCATGGTGTCCCGCGTCCCGGTAGCTTGTCAATGCGGGGGCGAATCCCGTAGACTCGCGCAGATCCACGATCCGGTCCGCGACGACGCCGGGGAGCCGTCCGGCCCCAGGGAGGCAGCCCCATGGCAAAGAAGCCTACGAAGTGGTCTCGACGCGAGTTCCTCCGTGACGCCGCGCTGGCCGCGGGCGCGACCGGGGCGGCCTCGGTGTGGCCGGCGGGCCGCGGTGGCCTGGCCGGCCCGGCGCGGGCGGAGGAGCCCAAGATCGGCTCCCAGCTCATCGGCAAGCTCGAAGGGCCGGAGCTGGTGCTGGACGCGACGAAGTGGCCGAAGAAGTTCGCCGAGGCGCCCATGCTGGCCGACCTGGTCAAGCAGGGCAAGCTGCCGCCGGTCGAGAAGCGGGTGCCCGACGAGCCGATGGTGGTCAAGCCGCTGCAGGGCATCGGCCGCTACGGCGGCACGTGGCGCCGCGGCTTCACCGGCCCCGGGGACGGCGAGAACGGCAACCGCATCGTCTCCACCGACAAGATCCTCTTCTGGGACTACACCGGGACGAAGATCATGCCGTGCGTGGCCCGCGAGTGGAAGCAGAGCGACGACGGCAAGTCGGTGACGATCTCGCTGCGGAAGGGCCAGAAGTGGTCGGACGGCACCCCGTTCACCGCCAACGATTTCGTGTTCTGGTATGAGGAGGTCTATCTGAACAAGGACCTCCAGCCCACTCCGCACCCGGACTTCATGGCTGCGACGAAATCGGGGTCGCTCCGGAAGCTCGACGACACCACCGTCATCTTCGAGTTCCAGGATCCGAACTTCCTCTTCGTGGACATCCTGGCCGGCTCCACCGCGATCGGCGGGGGGCAGGCGACCCAATCCATGGACAAGCGCAGCATGGGCGCCTACATGCCCGCGCACTACGTCAAGCAGTTCCTGCCCAAGTTCTCGTCCAAGGACGAGGTCGACCGGAAGGCCAAGGCCGCGGGCTTCGACGGCTGGGTCTCCTACATCAAGAACCGCTGGGACTGGCGGCTGAACCCGGACCTGCCGGTGCTCACCCCGTGGAAGACGGTGAGCCCGATCAACACCCCCACGTGGGTGCTCGAGCGCAATCCCTACTACATGGGTGTGGACTCCCAGGGCAACCAGCTCCCGTACATCGACCGCATCAGCATGACGCTGGCCGAGAACCTGGAAGTGCTGAACCTGCGCGCGATCGCCGGCCAGTACGACCTGCAGGAGCGGCACACCGGGCTGGCCAAGCTGCCGGTCTTCCTCGAGAACCGCGCCAAGGGTGGCTACGAGGTGCACCTCGATCCCGCGCTCAACGGCTCGGACGCGACGCTGCAGACCAACCAGGCCTACGACGCCGATCCCGAGATCGCCCGGTGGCTACAGACCCGCGACTTCCGGCGCGCGCTCTCGATGGGGATCGACCGGGAGCAGCTCAACGAGACCTTCTGGGTCGGGGTCGGGACGCCGGGCTCGGTGGCGCCCTCGGAGACCGTGCCCTACAGCCCGGGGCCCGAGTGGCGGAAGAAGTGGTCCACGCTCGACGTGAAGGCGTCCAACGCGCTGCTCGACAAGATCGGGCTCGCCAAGAAGGACGGCGAGGGCTACCGCCTGCGCGCCGACGGCAAGGGACGGCTGCGGCTCGAGCTGCAGACCTCGGCGGGCGCCTTCGTGCCGCACACCCAGATCGCGGAGATGATCAAGGAGCAGTGGAAGAAGATCGGCGTCCAGGCCGACGTGAAGGAGATGGAGCGCAGCCTCTTCTTCACCCGCGTCAGCAGCAACGAGCACCAGATCGCGCTGTGGGCCAACGACGGCTCCGAGGTGCTCTACCTCTTTCCGCGCCACGCCCTGCCGCTCGACCCGGTCGAGGCGCTGCTCGGCACGCCGATCGCGCGCTGGTACGCGAGCAACGGGGCGCAGGGCAAGGCGCCCAAGGATCCGCAGATGATCCGGGCCCTCGACCTGTTCCGCTCCGCGGCGGGCAAGAAGACCCAGGAGCGCTACAAGGTCGCCCAGGAGATCTGGAAGATCCTGGTGGACGAGCAGTACTCCATCGGCACCGTCGGCCTGTCCCCCGCGACCATGGGCGTGCGCATCGTGTCCAACAAGCTGGGGAACATCCCGGCGCGCCAGACCAACGCCCAGCACGCGCGCACGCCCTGCTCGTCGCACCCGCCGACCTTCTACTACAAGGCGTAGCCGATGCTGACGTACCTGACGAGACGGCTCATCCTCGCCGTGCTGACGGTGTGGGCCGTCTCGGTGCTCTCGTTCGTGGTCATCCAGCTCCCGCCCGGTGACTACATCAGCTCGTACATCGCGCAGATGTCGGCCTCCGGCTCCTTCGTCTCGGCCCAGGAGGCGGAGGCGCTGCGCCAGCAGTACGGCCTCGACAAGCCGCTGTACGTCCAGTATCTGCGCTGGATGAACCTGGTGGTGCACGGCAAGTTCGGTATGGCGCTCGAATGGGGCCGGCCGGTGTCCGAGGTGATCGGCGACCGGCTCTGGCTCACCATGGCCGTCTCCATCGCCGCGATCATCCTGACGTGGGTCCTGGCCCTGCCCATCGGCATCTACTCGGCGGTGCGCCAGTACTCGATCGGCGACTACCTCGCCACCCTGATCGGCTTCGTCGGGCTCGCGGTGCCGTCGTTCATGCTCGCGCTCGTGCTCATGTACCTCGGGTTCAAGCTCTTCAACGCCAACGTGGGCGGGCTCTTCTCCGACGAGCTGGCCCAGGCCCCGTGGGGCTGGGCCAAGACCTGGGACCTGATCAAGCACCTGCCGCTGCCCGCCGCGATCCTGGGCCTGGCCGGGACCGCGCAGCTCATCCGCATCATGCGCGCGAATCTCCTCGACGAGTTGCGTCGGCCGTACGTGGTGACCGCGCGGGCGCGGGGGCTCTCGGAGTGGCGGGTGATCCTCAAGTACCCGGTGCGCGTCGCGCTCAATCCGTTCGCGAGCACCGTCGGCTATCTGCTGCCCTACGTGGTCTCCGGGAGCATCATCGTCTCGCTCGTGCTCGGCCTGCCCACGGTCGGGCCGCTGCTCCTGCGCGCGCTGGTGGCCCAGGACATGTTCCTGGCCGGCACCATCGTGCTGCTGCTGGGGGTGATGACGGTGGTGGGCACGTTCCTGTCGGATCTCCTCTTGATGTGGATCGATCCCCGCATCCGCCTGGAGAGCCGGCGATAGCCGAGCTGGAGGAAGAGCGCGTCTCGGTCGCCACCCAGTGGCAGCTCATGTGGTGGCGCTTCCGCCGGCACAAGCTGGCCATGGTGGGCACCGCGGTCGTGCTCCTGTTCTACGGGGCGGTCCTCTTCGCCGATTTCCTGGCCTACGCCGATCCCTCCGCCTCCGAGGCGCAGCGCTCGCTGCTGCCCCCGCAGCGCATCCACTGGCGGCTCGACGGGCGCCTGCAGCCCCACGTCTACGGCCTGGCGGGCAAGCGCGACCCGACCACGTTCAAGCGCGTCTACACTCCGGATCCGAGCCAGAAGGTGCCGGTGCGCTTCTTCGCCCAGGGCTTCGAGTACCGGCTGTTGGGCGTGATCCCGACCACCCGCCACCTGATCGGCGTGGAGGGCGCGCGGCCGGAGGACACCCTGTTCCTGCTGGGCACCGACGAGCAGGGGCGCGATCTCTGGTCGCGACTCATGTACGGTACGCGCACCTCGCTCACCATCGGGCTCGTCGGCGTGGCCTTCAGCCTGGTGCTGGGGGTGATGCTGGGCGGGATCTCCGGACTCTACGGCGGGGTGACCGACACCGTGATCCAGCGCGTGATCGAGATCGTGCGCTCGATCCCCACGATCCCGCTCTGGATGGGGCTCGCCGCCGCGCTGCCCAACGACTGGACGGTGATGCAGGTCTACTTCGCGATCACGATCATCATCTCGCTGGTCGGCTGGACCGAGCTGGCCCGGGTGGTGCGCGGCCGCTTCCTGGCTCTGCGGGAGGAGGACTTCGTCACCGCCGCGGAGCTGGCCGGCTCGAGTCAGATGCGCATCATCGTCCACCACCTGGTGCCCTCGTTCCTGAGCCACATCATCGCGGCGACCACGCTGGCGATCCCGGCCATGATCATCAGCGAGACCTCGCTGTCGTTCCTGGGCCTGGGCCTGCGCCCGCCCGCCATCTCGTGGGGCGTGCTGCTGCAGCAGGCGCAGAACATCCAGGCGCTCGCCATCTCGCCCTGGCTGCTGGTCTCGGCGGTGCCGGTGATCATCGTGATCCTGGCGCTCAACTTCATGGGCGACGGTCTGCGTGACGCGGCCGATCCTTACGGCCAGTAGCGCCGCGATGGCGAACGATCGACCGCTTCTGGAAGTCCGCGACCTGCGGACCTACTTCTTCCAGGACGAGGGGACCGTCCGGGCGGTGGACGGCGCCGGGCTCTCGGTCTACGCGGGAAAGACCCTCGGCATCGTGGGGGAGAGCGGCTGCGGCAAGAGCGTGACCGCCCGCTCGATCCTCCGCATCGTGGAGCGGCCGGGGCGGCTGGTGAGCGGCGAGATCCTGCTGCGCCGCAACGGGACCGAGACGGACCTGGCGCGGCTCGACGCGGGCGGCCGCGAGATGCGGCAGGTGCGGGGCGGCGACATCGCGCTCATCTTCCAGGAGCCGATGACCTCGTTCAGCCCGGTGCACACGGTGGGCAGCCAGATGATCGAGACCATCCGTCTGCACCAGCGGCTCGACAAGGCGGCGGCGCGGGAGAAGGCGATCGAGATGTTCCGGCTGGTCGGCATTCCCCGGCCCGAGCGCCGCGTGGACGAGTACGCCTTCCAGCTGAGCGGCGGATTGCGCCAGCGAGCCATGATCGCGCTCGCGCTGTCGTGCGCGCCGCGCATCCTGATCGCGGACGAGCCCACCACCGCGCTCGACGTGACCACCCAGGCCCAGATCCTCGAGCTGCTCGTTCGTCTGCAGCGGCGC
>DATMMH010000137.1:0-11966 GCA_035569855.1 Candidatus Dormiibacterota bacterium | reverse complement strand
CAGGAGCCCGGCGACCATCTTCATGAGCGTGGTCTTGCCGCACCCGCTCGGCCCCACGATCGAAACGAACTCCCCCGCTCCGATCTCGAGCGACGTCGGACGGAGAGCCGCCTGGGCGCCCGACCGCGTCGCGTACTGCTTCTCGACCTCGAGCATCTCGATGAACGCGGCCATCACAGGGTCGCCTTGAGCCCGCCCTCGCCCGCGGCCCACGGGGTACACAGCCGCTCGACCAGCAGGACCAGGCCATACAGCGCGAGCCCGATCACCGAGATCAGGAAGATCGCGGCGAGCCCGAGTGGGGTGTCGATCTGGTTGTTGGCGATCACGATCAGGTATCCGAGGCCGACGTCCGAGCCCACGAACTCGCCGATCACCGCACCGATGACGGCCAGGGTCGAGGCCACCCGGAGACCGGCGAAGAAGTAGGGCAGCGAGTTCGGGAACCGGATGCGAAAGAAGACCCACGCCGGCCGCGCCTTGATCGAGCGGGCCAGGTCCAGGAGATCCGGCTCGACCTGCACCAGCCCCACCGCGGTGTTCACCAGCACCGGGAAGAAGGCCACCAGGAACGCGATGGTCGCTCGCGAGGTGAGCCCGATGCCGAACCAGACCAAGATCAGCGGCGCGAAGGCGATCTTGGGCACGATCTGCACCGTGACCAGGAGCGGGGTGATCGCCCGGCGCAGCGCGTCCGACGAGACGATCACCAGCGCGCCGGCGGTCCCGAAGATCACCGCGGCCAGGAAGCCGAGCGCGATCCCCTCGACGGTGGCCACCACGTGCCGGGGCCAGTTCGGGCCGAATGCCACCAGGCGGGCCACCACCTGCCCGATGCCGGGCAGGAGGAAGGGCGGCGGCTTCAGCACCCACACCGCGCCCTGCCACAGCAGGAGCACCGCGCCGAAGGCGAGCGTGGGGGCCAGCGCGCCGCCGAGGCGCTCGCCCATCTACTTCACGGCCCGGTGGGCGGCCTCGATGAAGCGGTTCGTGTAGATCTGGTCGAGCGGCGGCTCCGCCTTGAGCCGCCAGTACTTGACCACGGTGTCGCGGGTGTCCTGCATCTTCTTGACGTCGAGGACCCCGATCCCCTTCGCTTTCGAGGTCTCGTCCCACATCCCCTCGAGCAGGGTGTCCACCGAGGCCCGCACGTAGTCCGCGTCCAGCTCCGGGTAGAGCTTGCTCGTGATCTTCGCGGCCTCCGCCGGGTTGGCCACCGTGAACTTGAAGCCGCGAAGGAGCGCGGTCACCATCTTCTGCACCATCTCCGGCCGCTTGTCGATGGTGGCCTGGCTGGCGGTGACGCCCAGCGAATACATCGAGAGATACCTCGCGTAGTGGAAGCTCACCATCGTCTTGCCGGCCTGGTCGAGCCCCCGCTTGATCAGGATGTCCTTGTCGAAGAAGGTGCCCACCACCGAGATCTTGCCCGCGGTGAGCATGGCCAGCCGCTGCGGACCGTCCATCTGCTGCACCTTCACCTTGGCGATGTCCACCCCGGTCTTCTCGGCCAGCGCGGGGAGCATCATCGTGCAGATATCGCCGGGCGGGCCGCCGAAGGTCTGGCCCTCCAGATCTTTTGGCGCCCGCACGTTGCCACCCTCGGCGGCGGAGTACATCGCGCACATCTCCTGGTTGAAGTAGCCCATGATCACCCGGAGGCTGCCGCCCTCCGAGTTGGCGATGATGAGCGGCGCGGGATGGTTGAGCCCGATGTCCGCCGCGCCGGTCGCCAGCTTCTTGACCGTGTCGCCCGAGCCGTAGCCCCGCCCCATCTGGACCTCGAGCCCCTGCTCGGTGAAGTAGCCACGGTCCTGGGCCACGAACCACGGGGCGTGGTAGCCGCTCAGGGTGAAGTCCAGCGCCACGGTGACCTTGTCGGCCGCGCCCGCGTTCACGGGTACGACGACGGCGAGGACCACCGCGAGGACACCACCGAGGCGTGCATATCTGGCGGGCATCAATGATCTCCTACGCTTGGTGAGGACCTGGGGCACGGAGCATCACGTCGGGTTCGTGCCCGGAGCGTAGCCGAACGCCTCCGCGTGGGTCAAGCCGTCGATCGCCCGCGAGAGCTGCCCGGAGGCGATCAGCGCGACGACCCGCTCGATGTCGGCGCGCAGCTCGCGATCGCGCTCCACGAAGGGCGAGACGGCGCGGATCGCCGCGTAGACGCGGCGGCTGCCGTGACCCAGGCGATCCGCCCCGCGCAGGTCGGCCGCCTGGCAGAGGATCAGCAGATGAATCGCCGCGACGGTCTGGGTGAGGCCCACCACCTCGCGCGCCTGGCGGGCCGCGGCCGCGCCCATCGAGACCTTGTCCTGGCTGTGGCAGGCGGTCGAACGGCTGAAGACGGTCATCGGGGCGCACGCGTTCAGGGCCTCGGCGGTCACCGCCGAGATGGCCAGCTGCATCCCCTTGAAGCCGTGATGGGTGCCGGCCTCCGGGTGGGTCTCCGGCAGCGGGTTGGTGCAGCACATGCCGAGGCCCATGTTGTACTTCTCGTCGTTGATCAGCTCGAACTGCCGGTCGAGCAGATCGGCGACGCTGGCGACCGCGATCTTCAGGGTATCCATGGCGAGCCCGACGTGGAAGCCCGAGAAGTCGCCGCCGCTGCGCACGGTGCCCGCGTCGACGTCATAGAGCGGGTTGTCGTTGCTCGAGTTGAGCTCCACCTCGAGGATGCGCTGCGCCCAGGCGATCGCGTCGTAGAGCGCCCCGATGCACTGCGGCGCGCACCGTATCGAGTACTTGTCCTGGATCTTGGCCTCGACCCGGCGGTAGCCGGTCTCGATGACGCCCACCTCCTGTACCAGCTCGTCGTAGCTCCGGGCCAGCCGGCTGCCCTCGAGCACCGCCCGGATGCGCCGGGCAGACACGATCTGTCCGGGGTGCGGCTTGACCACGTCGTGCAGGAAGGGCTCGAAAGGCCCGGTGATACCGGTGAGCACCTCGGTCGCCATCGCGGTGCACGCGTCCGCGATGCCGGCGAGGCGATGGGCGTCCTCCAGCGCCAGGATGCTGACCCCGGTCATGAAGTTCGTGCCGTTGACCATGGCCAGCCCTTCCTTGGGCTCGAGCGACATCGGGGCCAGGCCGGCCTCCGCGTAGACTTCCGGCGTCGGCCGCACGTGGCCGCGATGGTAGACCGCGCGCTGTCCCATGACCACCGCCGCGATGTACGACGCGGGGATGAGATCGCCGCTCGCGCCGACCGAGCCCATCCGGGGAATGCAGGGCACGATGTCCCGATTCAGCAGCTCGACGAGCCGCTCGATGAGCGCGAGCCGAACCGCCGAGTAGCCCTTGGCCAGGCAGTTGATCCGCGCCAGGAGGATCGCGCGGCACTCCTCGACCGGCAGGTAGTCGCCGACGCCACAACCGAGATACGTGACGAGATTGGCCTGCAGCGTCGCGGCCCGGTCGAGCCCGATGTGGCGATCGACCGAGTCGCCGAGCCCGGTGGTCACGCCGTAGATGGGCGTCCCCCCGGCGAGCAGCCGCTGGTTCAGCTGGTAGGAGCTCCGGATCCGCTCGAGGATGGCCGGATCGGAGGTCAGCGCCACCGGCGCGCGGCGGCGCGCGACCGACTCGACCTCTTCCAGCCTCAGCGATGCGCCGTCGACGATCACCGTGTCCATCATGGCTCTGCCCTCCAGGGTCTCAGGATCGTGCCCGCACGCCGGCCTCCGCGCCCTTCAGGGTTTCCTCCAGACGGGCGGCGAACACCGCGACGTGGCGGGTGATGCACGTCGGGTGATCGCCGGGGAGCGAGGCGACCTCGAGACGCGGCAGCACCCGGGACCAGTCCAGCTCCGGCCGACGCTCCGTCGCGTCCTCCACCCGCAGGAGCGCCGCGCGCCCGGCGTAGGGCCGCGGGATGTAGCGGCGGATCGCGCGGTGAAACCCCGGATGGTGATGGCGAGCGCGGCGTGGCGCCTCGTCGTCGCCGTCCGTCGCCCGCCCCCATAGCCTGCGCCTCAGGAACGCGGCCTGGCCGCGGAGGCCGGACCTCGCCAGGAGCCGGGCCCGCGCCGAGTAGTAGCGGGGTGTGGCGACGATCTCGTCCGAGACGCGCTCGAGCCCGGCGAAGAGCCGGGCGCGGGCCCCGGCGGGCAGGCCGATCAGTCGACCGAGCGTGTCCGCGGCACGGTGGAGCGCACGGAGGCCGGGGCCCGGAGCCCGCGCCTCCACCAGCGCCACCATCTCGACGCGCTCGCCCTCGGCCTCTAGCCGTCGCGCCATCTCGAGCGCGACGAGGCCGCCGTTGCAGTAGCCGCCGAGCAGGTACGGCCCGTGCGGCCGGATCGCTCGCACCGCCGCGAGGCGATCCGCCGCCATGGCCTCGATGGTCGGCGGCGGAGGCCGCCGGTCGAGCCCGTGCGGGTGGACGGCGTGGAACGGGCGGTCCGGGTCGAGATGGCGGGCGAGCGCGTGGCAATAGAACCCGCCTCCGTGATGGTCGCCGTGCAGGAAGAAGAGCGGAGTGAGGGCGCCGGAGGCGCGCAGGGTCGTGACCGGCTCGTCGAACGCGCCCGCCTCGTGGACCAGCAGAGACGCCAGGCCGGCGACCGTCGAGGCCTCCAGCAGCACGGAGGGCGAGAGGGCGCGGCCGGTGGCGTCCTCCATCGCGGCCACGAAGCCGGCGGCGAGAAGGGAGTCGCCGCCCAGGTCGAAGAAGTCGTCGTCGGCCCCGATTGGGGACACATCGAAGAGCTCCTCCCAGATCAGGGCGATCTGGTACTCGAGCGGGCTCCCGAGCGGCACGAGCGCGGCCCCGCGCGCGGTCGGACGCGCCGGCGGCGGCGGCAAGGCCGCGCGGTCCACCTTCCCGCTGGCGTTCACGGGCAGCGACTCGAGACTCACGAACACCGCGGGCACCATGTAGGCGGGCAGCCGCGCCTGGAGAAAGCGCCGAAGCGCGCCGGCGGACGATCCCGGCCCGGCCGCCGGCACCACGTACGCCACGAGGCGCGGCTCGCCATCCTCGCCGGTCGGCGCGGTCACCACCGCCTCGCGGATCGCGGGATGCTCGGCCAGGGCCAGCTCGATCTCGCCCGGGTGGACCCGGTATCCGCGCACCTTCACCTGCTGGTCGCGCCGCCCGAGCAGCTCGAGGCAGCCGTCGGGTCGTAGACGGCCGATGTCTCCGGTCCGGTAGATCCGCGTCGCGGGGTCGATCGGATCGGGCCGGAACGTCGCCCGCGTGAGATCCGGACGACGCCAGTAGCCCTCGGACAGATAGCGGCTCCGCACCGCCACCTCGCCCGATTGATCGGAGCCGACCGGCCGTCCTTCGTCGTCCAGCACCTGCAGCTCGACGCCCTCGAGCGGGTAGCCCGCCGGCACGCGGCCCGCGGGGAGCGGCGTGTCATGGCGCATCCGGTATTCCACGATGCCGCTGGCCTCGCTGGCTCCGTAGCCCGCGACCAGCACGCACTCGGCGGAGAAGTGGCTCCGGAATCGCTCGACGTCCTGGCGGTAGAGCGGCTCGCTGCCGAGCCGGACGAGCCGGACCGACGCGAAGCGCTCCCGGGGCCCGAGGCTCGCCAGCAGGTGGCGGAACGTGGTCACGACCGCGCAGAGAACCGAGATCTCCTCGCGGTCGATCCAGCCGGCGAGCGCGCCGAGCCCGGCGCGGCGCAGGTCGAACGGCAGCAGGGTGGCGCCGGCGAGGAGCGCGGTCATGACGTCGCGCAGGCCGGCGGCGAAGCTCGGAGAATGGAGCGCGCTGACCCGATCGGCCGGCTGGATCGCGAGCGACGCGACCGCGCAGCGGGCACGATGCAGCACGTTGCGGTGACTGCGCACGAGCCCCTTGGGTTCGCCCGTCGAGCCCGACGTGTAGAGGAGGCAGGCGAGCGTGTCCGCGCCCACGTCCGCCTGGACCGCCTCGCCCGGAGCCCGGAGGTCGACCGCGTCCAGCCGGAGCTCTCGCGCGGAACTCCCCGCGAGTGCGAGCCCCTCGATGGCGGCGCTCCCGCCTCGATCGGTGACCACCAGACCGGCCTCCGCGTCGCGCAGCACGACTTGCAGGCGCGCCGGCGGCACCGCGGCCGGGTCCAGCGGCACGCAGAGCTTCCCGGCCTTCCAGGTGGCCAGCATCCCGACGATCGCCGAGGAGGGCTCGGCGGCGACCACCGCGACCGGGGCGGCCTGGTCCCGCGCCTCGCGCACGATGGCCGCGGCGAGGCGGCTCGATCGCTGATCGAGCTCGCCGTAGGTCAGCCGCTCGGCCCCCGCGACGATGGCCGGGCGGGCGGGCGCGGCCGCGGCCACCCGGGCGAACCGGGCCGGGATCGAGCCGTCGACATCGGCCTGGGTGAACGGGACGGGTTCCATGCCTCCGGCGGCTAAGCCGGGCGGAGCGACTCGGAGAGTTCCAGATACTGAACGAGGGCACCGGGAGCCGGGCAGTACTCGAAGCAGCGGCCACATCCCGTGCACTCCGCGGGCACGACCTCGAAGCGGTGATGGACGTCCTGGAGCTTCGGGTGAATCGCGTGGTCCGGGCAGACCTCGCGACACAGCCCGCAGGCGATGCAGCGCGCCGGCTCGATCCGCGCCTTCATCCGCCGGGGGCTCCGCGCTCCCGCCCGCCGAACGCCACGCTCATCCGGGTGGCCCAGGGCTTGAGCAGGAAATCGAAGGCCTCCTCGATGGGCTTCTGATCCTCCGCGCGGAGCGCGTAGGCGTCGATCTGGTACTTGCCCTCCATGAAGTGCATCAGCTCCTCGAGCTGCTGGCTGCGCATCTGGTGGCGGATCAGCGGATCGTCGATCGCCTGCAGCGCCGCGGTGATCCCGAGGTAGGCGATCGCCTCGACGAAGTAGTTCTGGGCCGCCCGCGCGAGTGGATGGATGTGGAGGAACATCGAGGTGAGGCCGAAGTACGCGAGATTGTCCTGGGCGTTGGCCCGCACGTCCTCCATCAGCTCGTCCTCGCTCTTGATCCACCCGCCGCGCAAAAGGACGTCGGCGTTGAGCTGGCCGTGCTTCATCTCGTCCCACACCTGGCGGGCCCGCATGCGCTGCAGATCGATGTACCGCTCCTGCATCGCCATCGGCACCGACAGAAGCTGGGTCGCCATCTGCTTGATCGACATCTGCGGCCCCTCCAGCGCGTAGCCGGCCAGGGCGCGCTCGATCTTCCACTCGTCGCCCGGGGTTTGCTGGTCCGCCGCGCTGCTCTTCACCGCCCGGGCGGTCGCCCCGTTCCAGATCGGCAGGCACCGCTCCGTCATGCGCAGCCGGAACTCGACGCCCGCTCCCGAGAAGCCCACCGGGTAGACCCACGCGTCGAGGAACTCCTGGACCAGCGGGTGGTTGGGCCGGGGCATCAGGAGGCCTTCCGCGGCCAGCGCCGCGCCTCGACCCACGCCTCCGGCGGTGGAGGCACCAGCGAGCGCCCGCTCGCGGTCTCGACGATCGACCCGGGGCTCGGGCAGTACATCAGGCACGCGGTGCAGCCGGGATAGAGGCACCGGCTCATGTCGATCTCGAATCGGTGCAGCGGATCCGGAGCGATCACCACCGCGTTCAGGTCGATCTCCCGGCAGACCACGTAGCACATCCGGCACTCCGTGCAGGCCTCGTGGTCGACGTGGATCGCGACGATCGCGGCGGGATCGGTCACGGCTCAGTCCACGTGTCGCGGCAGGTTCACCTCGCCCGCCGCCTCTGGAAGGCCGAGCGTGAGTGCGGCCATCTCGTCGAGCGCGAACAGATAGTTCTCACGGACCACCGCGTGATCGATCCGACAGAGCCCCGCGTCCACCGGCGCGCTCACGCACCGCTCGACGACCAGGCGGCCGCCGAGAACGTGGCTCCGCGTCTCCGGCACCTGACCCGAAAAGATGGCCCGCAACCCCGCGTCCGGCGCCGCTTCCGCGAAGCGCTCCAGCCAGGCCAGCTCGATGACCTTGGCCCCGAGGTTGAGCGCGGCGATCCGGATGTTCTGGCGATAGTTCGTCAGCGCCCGCAGCGCGAACACGAAATACGCCAGCCGCGTGGCCGGCGTGAAGGCGCAGTATGGGTGTCGGAACGCTTCGCGCTGTGTGCGCACCCATCCCCGACGCAGCATCTCGTCGACGTACTGCATCTCGTGGGTGGAGTCGTCGTAGATCTGCTTGCCGAACAGGTAGGCGACCGCGGGCGGAAACTCGTTGACGCTCAGGCCCAGCGCCCAGCTCCCGTAGACGTAGTACATCATCCGTTTGAGCGTCCAGAGCCGTCCGACGAGCCGAAACCACTGGTCCTCGGTCAGCCCGCCGCGCACCGCCGCGTCGAGCACCGCGTCCATCGGCGTCCGGAGAGCGTCTCTCTCCGCGAGCTCTCTGAGCTCGACGGCCAGCGCGACGCCCGGTGCCAGGAGATCGGTACTCATCGCGTCACCGGCAGACGCCGGACGAGGGAGGTCTGGTACACGATCGCACCCGAAGCATCGGCGAGACGGACACTCATATCACCTCTGCTCCACGCCGCGAACAGCATCGAGTTCTGGATACTAGATACCATCCGCGAACTCCGTCAAGCGCATTCTTCCCTCGCGCGTGTCACGGACCCGACACAGACGCGCCAAGTCGCCGCGCGGTGCAGATTCTGCGTGATTCGCGGTGGCCGAGGATCACCGCGCGTCGATTCCTGCGGCAAACGTCCGCTCAGACGCTTGTTCCCGCGCCGCGATTCGCAGTAACATCCTGGGAGCGTTCAAGGAGGCCCCACCATGACCGCGACCTCGATCGCGCCGACGCCGGCCGGAGGTCGTGCTTTGCGTCCGGCCCCGCTGGTCGACGTCATCATCCCGGCGCACAATGCGGGCAAGTTTCTCGCGGCCGCCATCGACAGCGCGCTGGCCCAGCAGGGCGTTCCGCTTCGGGTCATCGTCGTCGACGACGGATCCACCGACGACACCGCGACCATCGCGCGATCGTACGGCGATTCGGTGCTGGTGGTGTCGCAGGCGAACCGGGGCCTGGCCGCCGCGCGCAACCGCGGCATCGCGGAGTCGACCGCTCCGTACCTCGCCCCGCTCGACGCCGACGACGTCTGGCGATCCGGCAAGCTCGCGCGCCAGGTCGCTCTTCTCGAAGCTCATCCGGAGGCGGGCCTCGCCTTCTCCGACATGATCGTCTTCTCCGGCGACTTCCACGTCGAGGAAGACGGCTACCTGCGCGCGACGCCCGAGTACGCGGACCTGGAGCGGGTCGCACTCGGAGACGGGGCCTACCGGCTGCCCGCGGAAGCCGGCCAGGCGGTGATGCGATACAACTTCATCTGCCCGTCCGCGTCGCTCCTGCGACGGAACGCCCTCGTCGGCGTGGGCGGATTCGACGAGGCCTTCCGGGTGTGCGAGGACATCGAATGCTGGATGCGGATCCTACGGACCTGGCCGGCGGTGGCCATCGAGGAGCGCCTGGTCTGGTATCGTCGCTGGAGCGGCAGCCTCTCGAAGGAGTCCGAGCGGATGATCCTCGGGCGGCTGCAGATCGGCGAAAAGGTCCTGGCCCGTCCGGAGCTCTACCCGGCGGGCGCAGTGAGCTACTTTCAGGCCGAGCGCGCGGTGTCGCTCCAGCGGCTCGGGCGGCTCGCGCTCGAGCGCGACGATCTCCGGCGGGCCAGACAGCACCTGCTGGCGAGCCTGCGTACCCGGCTGCGGATGGGCTGCGTCCTGCTGCTCGCCTCGACACTCGCGGGGCTGCGCGCCTACAAGTCGCTCCTGCGCCTCAAGCGGGCCCTCCGGCTCCGGATCTCGACTCGCGTCAGATGAGCGAAGCCGTGCGACGGGTGCTCACCAATGTTTCGCTGATCGACTGCGTCACGCCCCAGCCGATCACCGGAGCCAGCGTCACCATCGAGCGCGGCCGCATCGTGGAGGTGCTCCACGCCGGTCGCGCTCCCGACACCCGGAGCGCCCAGGTCGTCGACCTGCAGGGCGCCTATCTCCTGCCCGGGCTGTGGGACGTCCACATCCACCCCGACTACCTGGCGTCCACCGGCGCGTCGGTCGCCGAGCAGACCGCCATCTTCGGCCACCGGCTGATGGAAGCCTTGACCGAAAGCGGGGTGACCGGCGTGCGGTGCGCCGGCGCCGCGCACTTCATGGACGTGGCCTGGAAGCGCGCGTTCGACCGGGGTCAGTACGTGGGCCCGCGGGTCTTCGCGGCCGGACACTTCTTGACCACGACCGGCGGGCACTTCCTCACCTCCGGACATGCCCGCGAGTGCGACGGACCGTACGGCTTCGTCCGGGCGATCCGCGAGCAGATCAAGAGCGGGGTCGATCACATCAAGCTCAACCTCACCGGCGGCATCATGGGCCCCGCGTGGGATCGTCACTCCCAGTCGTTCCTGCTGGACGACGAGCTGGAGGCGGCGTTCGCGATCTGCCACCAGCGCGGGTTCCCGGTGATGGCGCACGCCGCGAACCCGGAGACGGTCCAGGCCGCGGTTCGCCTCGGCGCCCACAGTGTCGAGCACGGCTACATCATGGACGCCGCGTGCATCGAGAGCCTGCGCGCGAGCCCCACCTGGTACGTCCCGACGCTGGCCATCTCGCACCTGACCCCGGACCAGGCCCGGGATCCGTGGGAGAAGCGCTGGGTGGAGGAGCGCGGCCTGGCTCCCGACCTCTGCCGCCGCGCCGACGCGGCGGCCGACCAGCATCGCCGCTGCTTCCAGCAAGCGCTGGCCGCGGGCGTGAAGATGGCGCTCGGCTCAGACATCCGCCCGCTGAAGGAGGCCGCATTGCTCGAGCTGGGCCTGTGGGTCCGCGATGGCGCCACCCCCTGGCAAGCCCTCCTCGCCGCCACCCGCCACGCGGCCGAGCTCTGCGGAGCGGGCCATGAGCTGGGGACGGTCGAGCCCGGGAAGCTCGCGGACTTGATCGTGGTGGCCGCCAATCCGCTCGAGAACATCGCGAACCTGCGCGAGCTGCTCCTGGTATTCAAGGAGGGACGGATCGTCTCGGACAAGCGGGCCGTCCGCGATCAGACCTGACGGGGTGGCCGCGAACGCGGTCCGATCCTGGCCAGCGTGCGCGCGGTGACGATCCAGAGGTGTTGCAGGAGTCTCGCGAACCCGGGAACCGGATCGTCCCAAGAGAAGAGCAGCTGGCGGGCCCCGATCCATGAGCGCAGCCAGGCCCACGCGCTGAGGCGCCCCTGGCGAAACTGCCGCCAGCAGCCGAACCGGTCGGAGCCGACGATGCAGTGGCGACCCGCCTCGTAGGACACCACCGGCTGGACCTCGAGCCCCAGCGCGTCGCGATAGGCCATCGCGCAGAAATCCACCCCGCAATCCGCGGCGAAGCCGATGAAGTACCAGGGGCGCGCGTTGACCTCGAGAAGCTTGAACTCCCCGTCCCGCTCGTCGTACTTGAACTCAGCCTCGAACACTCCGCGATAGGACAGGCGGGCGAGTAGTCGGTCGAGGTGATCCACCGCTCCCCGGACACGATCGAGCGCCACCCCGACCATGTACGTACTGTCCCCGAAGTCCGGGGGGTACATTCGCAGCCGTTGGCGGACGAACCGGGCCGCCACCCGCCCGGCGCGGTCCACGAACCCTTCGACCATGTAGTGACGAGTCGGCGGCCCGGGGACGTACTCCTGCAGCACGACCTCGAGTCCCGCCCGGCGAGCGTCGCGCGCGACCGCGATCGCCTCCGCGCGCGTCTCGAAGTGAAACGCTTTCAGGTCGAACCGACGACGAAAGGCCTGGGAGTCGCGCGGCTTCAAGAACGCGTTCGCGAAGGCCTCGTCCGAAAGCTGGGCCCAGTCGCCGCCGGGACCAACCCCGACGGTGCGCGGGTGCGGCACCGCGAGTTCTCCCAGCAGGGCGGCAAACCGCCCCTTGTCGATGAGCGCTTCGAGGCTCTCGAGGGAAGGCAGGCTCGACGGGAATCGGGCCGCCAGCGCGGAAGGTAGCCGCGCCACCGCGAGCGCCCACTCGTCCGTGGAAGGAATG
>DATMMH010000136.1:0-2106 GCA_035569855.1 Candidatus Dormiibacterota bacterium | reverse complement strand
CGATGCGGCGCGCGCTCTCTTCGCTGTATTCACGCTCCTGGGGCAGGCCCGAGCCGCGGAGGAACATCGACTGCTGCCCTCCGCCGAAGGTCATGGGCCCGAGCGCCTCGGACATGCCGTACTGCATCACCATGAGCCGGGCCAGCTCGGTGCCCCGCTCGAGGTCGTTGTGGGCCCCGGTGGAGACCTCGCCGTAGATGATCTCCTCGGCCACCCGGCCGCCGAGCAGGACCGCGATGCGGTCCTCGAGCTCGCTGCGGGTCAGGAGGTAGCGGTCCTCGAGCGGCAGCTGGTAGGTGGCGCCCAGCGCGGCCACCCCGCGCGGGATGATCGTGACCTTGTGCACCGGGTCCGCGTTTGGCAGCGAGGAGGCAACCAGCGCGTGGCCGATCTCGTGATGCGCGACGATGTCGCGCTCTTTCTCGGAGAGCACGCGGCTCTTACGCTCGAGGCCGCCCACCACCCGGTCCACCGCCTCCTCGAGGTCCGCCATGTCGACCGCGTCCTTGCCCTTGCGGGCGGCCAGCAGCGCGGCCTCGTTGATGATGTTGGCGAGGTCGGCGCCGGCCATGCCCGGTGTGCGGGCGGCCAGCACGTGCAGGTCCACCGTCGGGGCGAGCTTCACGTTGCGGGCGTGCACGTGCAGGATCGCCTCGCGGCCCTTCACGTCGGGCTTGTCCACCACCACCTGCCGGTCGAAGCGGCCCGCGCGCAGCAGCGCCGCGTCGAGCACCTCCGGGCGGTTGGTGGCCGCCATGATGATCACGCCCTTGGAGGAGTCGAAGCCGTCCATCTCGGCGAGGAGCTGATTGAGCGTCTGCTCGCGCTCGTCGTGCCCCGAGAGGAAGCCGGTGTTGCCCGCGCGCGTCTTGCCGATGGCGTCGAGCTCGTCGATGAAGACGATGCAGGGCGCCTTCTCCTTGGCCTGCTCGAAGAGATCGCGAACCCGGGAGGCGCCTACGCCCACGAACATCTCCACGAACTCCGAGCCCGAGAGGAAGAAGAATGGCACGTCGGCCTCACCGGCCACCGCGCGGGCCAGCAGGGTCTTGCCGGTGCCGGGCGGGCCCACCAGCAGCACGCCCTTGGGGATGCGGCCCCCAAGGCGCTGGTACTTCTTGGGGTTCTTGAGGAAATCCACGACCTCCATAAGCTCCGCCTTGGCTTCCTCTACGCCCGCCACGTCCGCGAAGGTCGTCTTCAGCTCCTTGCGGTCGTAGATCTTGGCCTTGGACCGCCCGAAGGACAGGGCCTGGGTCGGGCCCCCGCCGATGCGGCGCATCAGGAAGAGCCAGAGCGCGGCCATGATGACGAGCGGGACGATCCAGGAGATCAGGTCGCGCCAGAAGGTCGACTCGATGCGCCCGGAGAACTCCACGTGCGCGGTCTCCAGCTCCCGGACGATCTGGTAGTCGTCGGTGCCGGGGATGCGCGCGGTGGTGAACACGGTCGGCCCCTGAACGGCCCCAAGGAGCTGGCGGAGCTTGTCGCCGGGGCCGGGCGGGGGTGCCGGCAGGGCGCCGGGCTTGAGCATGCCCTGGATCTCTCGCTCCCCGACCGAGACCCGCTGGACCTTCCCCTCCTTCACCAGGGTCAGGAACTGGCTCATCGGGATGTCGATGGTCCGGGGGGCGCGCAGCCAGCTCTGGAACGCGAACACCACCATGAGGGCGATGAACAGGTAGACCAGCGAGAATTGGGTCTTCTGACGGTTTGGTAGTCTCATCGCGGGCTATTTTCGATGCTAGCGGAACCCCCGGGGGGTGTCAAACCAACCGCCCCGAAGTGCGAAACGGCGGGGGTGCGGGAACGCGGCTACGGCCGGCTCAGCCTACTGACACTGCGCTCCCTTGGGAGGCTCGTAGTTGGTCACCTTGTAGGTGGAATTGAAGGAGTCCTCCCACACTTCGAGCGGCACGCGGCCGACCGGGTCCAGGCCGTCGAAGAGCTTGAACTTCGAGCGGGCCGTGAACTCGCTGGGTGGAATCTGCTTGGCCAGGAATTCGGCCAGGGTGGCCTTGTCCACGAAGAGCGCGAACGTCTCGTTGACCGACTGCTTGCTGCCGCCGCTCGTCCCCGGCTTGAGCCAGGAGAGCACCACCGAGA
>DATMMH010000135.1:0-9869 GCA_035569855.1 Candidatus Dormiibacterota bacterium | reverse complement strand
TACGAGCGCGTGGAGGCCGGGCGCGCGGTCGCGGTGCCGTTCCCGGACGAGCCCACTACCGAGGATCTGTTGGAGAAGTTCTCGGTGATCGGGACGCCCGACACTTGCATCCGGCAGATCAAGCGCCTGCAGGAGGCCATGCGCAACGACCACTTCAACTGCAGCTTCTGGTTCGGCGACTTGACCCAGACCCAGGTGCTGCGCTCGATGCGTCTCTTCGCCCGGGACGTGATGCCCGCGTTCCGCTAGCCCGCGAGCCGTGACCCGGTGAGCCCGGAGGATCCGAGATGAAAGTCAGCGCCTTCCACCTGATGCCGCACCGCGAGCTGCCGGCCGACTTCGAGCGCCGCTACCCGAGCGTGTGGGTGACGCCGCCCTGGGGGGAGCTGGCCGACGCCCGGCGCGTGGGCCAGTACTACAACTGGACGCTCGACGAGCTGCTCTACGCCGCGCGCGCCGGCTTCGACGGCGTCTGCACCAACGAGCACCACCAGAACGCCTACGGCTTCATGCCGAGCCCGAACCTGATGGGCAGCGTGCTGGCCAAGCAGACCAACGGTCTCGACGTGGCCATCGTCCAGATGGGCATGACGCTGCCCACCACCTCGCCGCCGATCCGGGTGGCCGAGGAGTACGGCATGCTCGACTGCATCAGCGGGGGCCGCCTGGTGGCGGGGCTGCCCCTCGGCAGCCCGATGGACGTCAACCTCGCCTACGGCATCACCCCGATGGAGCACCGCGAGCGCTATCGCGAGGCCTTCGAGCTCGTGCTGAAGGCGTGGCAGGCGAAGGAGATCTTCGCGTGGAACGGGAAGTACTTCCAGCTCGGCCAGGTCAACCTCTGGCCGCGACCGGTGCAGGAGCCGCATCCGCCGGTGTGGGTGCCGGGCTCGGGCAGCATCAGTACCTTCGACTTCGCCACCGAGCACAACGTCTGCTACTGCTTCCTCTCCTACGCCGGCGCCCGCGCCGCCTCCACGATGATGGACGGCTACTGGGACGTGGTGGACAAGAAGGGCCTCGATCGCAATCCGTACCGGGCGGGATTCCTGCAGCTCGTCGCGGTCTCCGAGACCGACGCGCAGGCGGAGGCCGACTACGCCAAGCACGTCGAGTACTTCTATCACAAGTGTCTGCACGTGCCCGCGCAGTGGTTCGCCCCGCCCGGCAATCAGGACTACCGCAGCCTGCTCGCGGCCAACCGCAATCCGGTTCGGCGCGCCGAGGATCCGAAGACGCTCCGATACCGGGACTTCGTGAACAAGGGCTACGTCATCGCGGGCAGCCCGGCCACCGTGAAGGAGCGCCTGATCGAGGAGGTCATCAAGCGCCTGCACGTCGGCAACCTGATGGTGCTGGTGCAGATCGGGTCGATGCCGCACGAGCTCACGCTCAAGAACATCGACCTGTTCGCGCGCGAGGTCCTGCCCGGGCTGCGCGAGATCTGGGACGACAAGGGCTGGGAGAACCACTGGTGGCCCAAGAGCCTGCGCGGGAGCCGCCAGCCGGCGGCCGCCGGGCGGTAGACGCGATGGCGACGTCGACGCAGACCGTCGCGGTGTGGCAGCAGCGGGTGCCCATCCGCGTGCACGTGAAGGGATCGGGGCCGGCGGTGGTCTTCTTCCACGGTCCGTGGGGGCTCACGTGGGGGCCGTTCCTCGACGAGCTCGCCCAGAGCTTCACGGTATACGCGCCCGAGCATCCGGGCACCACGCCGGACGAGCCGGACGCGATACAGCACGTGGACCACCTGTGGGATCTCGTCCTCTGCTACGACGAGCTGCTCGAGCAGCTGAAGCTGCGGGACGTCATGCTGGTCGGCCATTCCTTCGGGGCGATGGTTGCCTGCGAGGTCGCCGCGATGCAGCCGTCCCGGGTGAGGCGGCTCGTGCTCATCGATCCCATCGGGCTCTGGCGGGACGACGCCCCGGTGATCAACTGGATGCTGTTGAGCCCCCAGGAGATGCCGGCCTACGTGTTCCACAAGCCGGACGGCGCCGCTGCGAGGGCGCTCTTCGCGGTTCCCGACGATCCGGAAGCCGGCGCGCTGGCGCGCACCCGGCTCACCTGGGCGATGGGGGCGACCGGCAAGTTCATCTGGCCGATCCCCGACAAGGGCCTCAAGAAGCGCATCCACCGTATCGCCGCCCCGGCTCTGCTGGTGTGGGGCGAGGCCGACCGGCTAGTGCCGCGCGCCTACGCGAAGGAGTTCGCGAGCCGGCTGGCCCAGACACGGCTCGAGGTGGTGGCCGACGCCGGGCACGCCCCGCACCTCGAGCAGCCGGACGCCACCGCGCGCCCGGTCCGGTCGTTCCTCAAGGGCTGAGGCGGCCCGAGCGCCTTCGCGGTCCGAAGGTTGACGACCAGCTCGAACGTGGTGGGCTGCTCGACCGGCAGAGTCGCGGGGCTCGCGCCCTTGAGGATGCGGTCGACGTAGCCGGCCGCCCGCCGCGACATGTCGGCCAGGCTCGCCCGGCGATCCACGATGCCGCCCTCAGTCGCAGGTAGCGGTCAACTCGAACCGCGACGCGAAGCCCTGGAGCTCCGGGCACACGCTGCTTTCGCGGCGCACCGCGCTCTTGAGATAGGCGTACTGCAGGCGCACCGCGTCGGCGTAGCTCATGTCCCAGCCGGTCATCAGCATCTCGACGCTCGCGACGCGCGCCTCGAGGTCGCACTCAGCCTGCCGGTCGCGGCAGTGTCCGTCCGCGTCGTGCTTGAGAACGAAGTGGGCCAGCTCGTGGCTGAGCACCGCCTGGGCCACGAAGTCGTCGGCCAGCACCCGGCGATTGAGCACGATGACGCCGGGGCGCCCGAGGTCGGCGAGTCCGGTCCGGGGTGAGAAGTACGCGGGCGGCTTGCCCTGCTCCCACAGATCGCCTTCCCAGCCCACGCGCACCGCCGGCCACTGCCCGGCGATGTCGCGCGAGCGAAACACCCGCTGGGCGGCCCGGTCGTATTCGTCGAGCCGGGCCTGCTCGCTCTCCGAATAGGTTGCCACCTGCGAGGCACAGCCGGCCGCAGTCAGGGCGACCAGCAGGGCGGCGACGAGATCGACGAGGGCTCGAGGCGACATGGGCCGGCCGCCAGTCTACCAGCCCGGCCGCCGCCGACTTGCCTTCCGCGCCGCCGCACGACTATTCTTGGCCACCCCGTGAACCCGGCCGGCCGTGACGCGCTGCGCGGCCGCTCCTCCGTATATAAGGTGAGCGCATCGGCAAGGAGGCCGTCAAGCCATGACCAGCAACACTCCCGTCGCGAGCTACAGCCTCACCGTCCGCGTCCGCATCGCCAACAAGCCGGGGATGCTCGGCAAGGTGACCTCGGCCATCGGGGACGCCGGCGGCGACATTGGCGCGGTGGACCTGGTCGAGGCGGGCCAGAAGGAGATGACCCGCGACATCGCGTTCAAGGCCTCGGACGAGGCCCACGGCCAGCGCATCGTGGAGCACCTGCGCAAGGTGCCGGACGTGACGGTGGTCAACGTGTCGGACCGCACCTTCCTCATGCATCTCGGCGGGAAGATCGAGGTCAACGGCCGAGTGACCGTGAAGACCCGTGACGACCTGTCGATGGCCTATACCCCCGGGGTGGCGCGGGTGTGCATGGCGATCCACGACGATCCCGAGAAGGTCTACAACCTCACGATCAAGCAGCACACGGTGGCGGTGGTCACCGACGGCTCCGCGGTGCTGGGGCTGGGCGACATCGGCCCGGCGGCCGCGCTACCGGTGATGGAAGGCAAGTGCCTCATCTTCAAGGCCTTCGCCGGCGTCGACGCCTTCCCGATCGCGCTCGACACCAAGAACGTGGACGAGATCGTG
Organism: Candidatus Dormiibacterota bacterium; assembly: GCA_035569855.1. GTDB lineage: Bacteria > Methylomirabilota > Methylomirabilia > Rokubacteriales > CSP1-6 > CAMLFJ01. Next base: position 6,045 of record DATMMH010000135.1, on the reverse strand, counting down.
CGCACCGTGAAGGTGATCTCGCCGATCTTCGGCGGCATCAACCTGGAGGACATCTCCGCGCCCCGCTGCTTCGAGATCGAGGAGCGGCTGCAGGCCGAGCTCGACATCCCGGTGTTCCACGACGACCAGCACGGCACCGCGGTGGTCACCCTCGCCGCCCTGCTCAACGCGCTCAAGATCGTGAACAAGAAGCTCAACGACGTGAAGATCGTCTTCACCGGCGCGGGGGCCAGCGCGATCGCCACCGCCAAGCTCCTCATGCTGGAGGGCGCGCGCAACATCATCGCCTGCGACCGAGCCGGCGCGCTCTACCGCGGGCGCACCGAGAACATGAACCCGATGAAGGCGTGGTTCGCGGACCACACCAACGCGGGAGGGGTCCGCGGCACCGTGCGCGACGCGATGGTCGGCGCCGACGTCTTCATCGGCCTGAGCGGCCCGGGCGTGGTGAAGGTGGACGATCTCGGCGCGATGCATCGGGACGCGATCATCTTCGCGATGGCCAATCCGACGCCGGAGATCATGCCGGAGGAGGCGGGGAGGTACGTACGGGTGATGGCTACCGGCCGGTCGGACTACCCGAACCAGATCAACAACTCGTGCGGCTTCCCGGGATTCTTCAAGGGTCTGTTCGACGTCCGGGCACGCCGGGTGAACGACGAGATGAAGCTCGCGGCGGCCCACGCGCTGGCCAACATCGTGAGCGACAGCGAGCTGTGCGAGGAGTACATCACCCCGTCGATGTTCGACGCCCGCGTGGTTCCGGCGGTGGCCTCCGCGGTCGCCGACGCGGCGGTGCGCACCGGCGTGGCGCGGCGCAAGCGCGGGTAGCCGGCCCCTACAAATCGCTTCGGGCGGGGCGCGCACTCCCCGTACCATCGGAAGCATGAAGCGGGCGATCGTCGCGCTGTGCTGCGCTCTGGTGGTGCTGGGCGCGGCGGTCTACTTCTTCGTGGCCCGCCCGCTGCTGCGGCCCTCCGAGGTCACCGCGGTCGCGGAGCGCGCGGTCGCCACCGACGACCTCGTCCTCCTGGGTGGGGTCAACGTCAAGCAAGCGGCCTTCCTGGAGCGCTGGCTCCTCGGCCGCCCGCCCGCGACGACGGCCGCGGCCGAGTCGGCGCCCGGCGCGGCGGACCGGACGCTCCTCGATCACCTGCGCGCGGCGGGGGTGGACGCGCGCCACGACGTGGACTACGCGCTCTACGCTCTCTACCCGGCGGCGGGCGAGACCACCCGCCACGCCGTCGTCCTGATCGGCCGCTTCAACCCCGGCGCGGTCAACGCCTACCTCACGCGCGAGCTCCAGGCGACCCCCCACGAGGGTTCGGGGCCCGCCTCCTTCGAGGTGACGCGCATCGATCCGACCACGTGTCGGCCGAGCGCGGCCTGGCTGGTGACGGCCGCCCCGGAATGGATCGTGCTCGCCGATCCCGCGTCGCACGCGATCCTGCTGCCGCGCTTCGCGGGCGCGTCCACCGAGAGCCCGGAAAAGCTCGCCTGGTGGCGTGGGCTCGCCCGTGCGGACGTCGCGAGCCTGGGGATTCCGGGGCTCGACCGGCTGGAGTCGGCTGCCACGCAGCCCTTCGCGAAGCGCTCGGCGGGGACCCTGGCGACGGAGGCCGACGCCTTCGGGCGCCTCTACCTGGGCCTCGGGGTGAAGACGGTGCCGCCACAAGGCGTGCTGCGTTTCGTGATCGACGCGAAGGATCCCGCCCGGGCCGCGCAGAAGATCAAGGCGTGGGAGCAGGCGGTGAACGAGTCGCGCGCGCGCTGGACCGTGCAGATGCCGAGCGTGGCCGCCCTCTACGACAGTTTGAAGGTGCGCGCGGACGGTTCGCGGAGCACCATCGAGTTCATCGTCGATCGCACGCTCGCCGCAAACTCGCAGCGGGTGGTCAACGAGCTGCTGGCGGCCGCGCTGGGCGGGCTGGGGGTCCGGGTCAGCGAGCCCACCGCGGCGGCGCAGCCCGCCGAGCGGATCGATACCGAGCCGGTGGCGTTCGTGCCGGCGGTCGCGGCCGCGGCACTGCCGCCGTACGATCCACGCGCTCAGTTCGCGGAGGACGTGGATCAAATCCAGGGGCCGTTCGGCCTGCGGCTCGGCGAGATGCGGGTGAGCGCCGAGACCGGGGTGGGGCTCGAGCTGGTCGTCGAAGGATTCGCGGCCGAGATCCCGAACGCCAGCGCGGGCGGCGACCGCGTGCGGCTCTTCGTCGCCAGCGTGAAGTCCGCCTCTGGGCAGGAGCTGCTGCGCCCGGAACCGTGCGGCCGTGAGCGCAACGGTCAGCCGGTTGCCTTCACGACGTGGGGCGCGCACCGGCTCAAGGCGGCCAAGACGGTACGACTGATCGAGGGCGCCGATCCGCGGACGCTTGGGAGCATCTCGGGCCGGGCGGAGCTGCGGCTGCCGACCCGTACCGAGGTGGTGAGCCTGCCGCGTCCGGCCGCCGGGGCGGTGGCCGCGCGGTACGGCGCCACCTTCACCGTGACCCAGGTGGCCGGGGGCAGCGTGTCCTATCAGCTGGCGGGAGCGCGCGACCGCGTCCTCCTCTTCCGCGCCCTGAACGCCAAGGGCCAGCCCTTGGCCTCTCCGAGCAGCTTCTCCTCCGACTTCCTGTTCGGCGAGGGCGTCTCCGGGCAGAAGAACTACGCGGGGCCGATCGATCGTCTGGAAGTCGTCTTCGCCGCCGAGGACGAGCCGGTCGACCTGCCGTTCACCTTGACCGACTTCACCCTGGCCGCGAAATCGTCCGGCGGCGTCGCCCTCGATCGAACCGCGCCGCTTCGACCGTACAGCTACCAGGCGCTGCAGCGGGACTACCCCCGGCCGCGCGGCGGCGCCAATCCGCTCGAGCCGTTCGAGTTGTCGCTGGACCGGGTCCAGTCGTTCTTCGGGCTCAAGCTCGACTTCACGCTGCGCAGCCCGGACGTGCCGAACTTCCAGCGGGCCTTCGCGGTCGGGCGCCTCCGTCTCACCCGGCTCCAGCTCAACGACGGCACCGTGGTCGCGCCGCCCGCGGCCGATGCCGCGACCCCGGCCGGATCGCTCCGATCGAGGTGGGAGACGCCGGTTCGGTTCACCGGCTCCCCCAAGGACGGCGCCCTGTCGACCTCGCTGAGCCTCTTCGTCGATACGAAGGCGAAGCCGGAGGACCTCAAGGCGGCGCAGGGGATCCTGACGATGCAGTTCCCGCGGACGCTCGAGACCCTGGCGCTCGACGACCTCGTCGTGGGCCGGCAGGCCCGGCTCGGCGAGCTGACGGTGACCGTCGTCGCCCGCGGTCGCAAGAACGTCACGCTCGAGACCAGCCGGGACGGCGATCGTGTCTACTACATCCGCCTCATCGGCGCCGACGGGCAGGCGGTGGCGTTCTTCGGCCCCAACGTCGTGGAGGCGCCCGGCGGCGCGTGGCGCTTCGAGCTCTCCCCGCTCGGCGCGGTGGTGAAGGCGGAGATCGTCCTGGCTCGCGAGCAGGACCGAAAGGCCTACCCGGTCACGCTCGCCCCCCGGTAGCCCCGGTCGTGAGTTGTCCGTGGGTGACACGTCCATTCCGGACTGCGATAGAGCCCGCTATCCGGTGGCTTCCTCGCCACGCTTCTCCAAGTGGCTCAAGGTGAAGGTGCCAAAGTACCGTGAAGGCGAGCGCGGGTGGGAGGCGAAGGGGAAATCGTAGGCCACACGTTCGCCCCGTTGGTGTAAGTTCGCCCGGATGGAGCGACGAGCCTTCCTGACAGCCCTGGGTGGTGGCCTCCTCGCCACGCCGCGCGCCGCCGAGGCGCAGCCGGCGGGGACGGTGCCGCGGATCGGTGTGCTCACGTCCAACCCGATGACGGAAGAATTGCAGGAGTCCTTCCGCCAAGGCCTCCGGGACCACGGCTACATCGAGGGAAAGAACACTTCTGTCGAATGGCGAGCCGCGGGAGGCCGGAGTGATCTCGCAAAGGCTCTCGCCGTAGAGCTGGTCCGGTCGAAGGTCGATGTTATCGTGGCGATTTTTACGCCGGCGGTCCAGGCCGCAAAGGACGCGACGAGCACGATCCCCATCGTCATGGCGCCAGCCGGAGCCCCGGTCGCGACCGGCTTGGTGGCAAGTCTGGCGCGGCCCGGAGGCAACATCACGGGCATAGCGGGCCTTGATGCGGAGCTTCAGGGGAGGCGAATCCAACTGCTTCAGGAACTCATCCCGGGCTTGACTCGTCTTGGCTTGCTAATCAATGCAGCCGATCCTTTCGCGAAGCCCTTCGTGGACGAGACTCAGGTTGCTGCCAAGAGAATCGGGGTCCAGGTCCACATCGTCGACGTACGTCGTCCAAACGACATCGATGCCGCGTTTGCCGCGATGACGAAGCAGCGAGCCGACGCTGTGATCGTGCAGGGAGTTCTCACCGCATCAGCTTGGCAGACCGGAAATCTGGCCGTGCGGCACCACTTACCTTCGCTGTCCGTGACGAAACAGTTCGCGCAGTCAGGTGGGCTCATGTCTTACTCGGGGAGCTTCACCGACATCTATCGGCGCGCCGCGAGTTACGTCGACCGGATCCTGAAGGGTGCCAAGCCCGCCGACTTGCCGGTCGAGCAGCCGACGAAGTTCGAGCTGGTGATCAACCTCAAGACCGCGAAGGCGCTCGGGCTGACGGTCCCGTCGTCGCTGGTAGCGGGGGCGGATGAGGTGATCGAGTGATGGACCGGCGAGCCTTCATCGGCGCGCTTGCCGGTGGCCTCCTCGCCGCGCCGCTCGCCGCCGAGGCGCAGCAGCCGGGGGGAAAGAAGTCACGCATCGGTGTCCTGATGAACCTCTACTCCCCAGACGCGGCCCCGCCTCAGGCCCTTCAGCAAGGGCTTCGGGACCTCGGTTACGTCGAAGGGCAGAACCTTGTCATCGACTGGCGGTTCCAACTGGGCCGGGCCGACCGTCTGCCCACTTTGGCCGCGGAGCTGGTCCATCTCAAGCCTGACGTCATTGTCGCCGATGCCACGGGGGCCGTCCGCGCTGCCATGCAGGCGACCTCGACCATCCCGATCGTGATGGCGAGCAGCGCGGACGCTGTCGGGACCAGGCTCGTTCCCAATCTCGGGCGGCCCGGAGGCAATGTGACCGGCGTCACCATCATGCTGGACGAAATGAGCGCGAAGCGGCTACAGCTCCTCAAGGAAGCGGTGCCGAGCGTGTCGCGGGTGGCCATCCTGTGGGAACCAGCTCTTCCATGGCATCCGGCCATGCTGAAGAACGTCGAGGCTGCCGCGCCTTCATTGCGACTTCAACCCATCGCCGTGAAGAGTCGCGGCGACTTTGGGAACGCTTTTACGGAGATCGCGAGGGCGCGAGTCGATGCGTTGTTCGTAAGCGAGACGATGACTCCCACTGCCCGGAGACAGATTGTCGACTTCGCGGCCAAGAACCGGCAGCCCACGATGTTCATGAACGGAGACTATGTGGCGGCCGGCGGGCTGATGTCGTACGCACCCGATTTCTCCGACGCGTTTCGGCACGCCGCACAGTATGTCGATAAGATTCTTAAAGGAGCCAGGCCAGGAGATCTCCCTGTCGAGCAGCCCACCAAGTTCGAGCTGGTCATCAACCTCAAGACCGCCAAGGCCCTCGGCCTCACGATCCCCCCGTCGCTCCTGCAGCGGGCGGATCAGGTGATCGAGTAGCCGCGCATCGTCGTGCCGCCGCCCACCGCGACGGCGAAGCCGGCCAGTATCGGATGGGGCTGGCCGGGCGCCGACCGCTTCTGGGGGAGGAACAGCGTCGCGACGTAGAAGGGGTGATCGGCTAGCTCGACGATTCGCATCTCGCCGTCGTCCCCCACGCCGCTCACGGTGAGGCCGGCGTGCGAGAGTGGCCTCACATAGTCCGGGTTCATCCCATAGTTGCACCAGTACTCCTCCACCGCCTTGGTGGCGTCATAGAGCGCCGCCGCGCGGGTGCCGGCCACGAGCCTCACCGGGTGCGACTGCCCGACGAGTGAGCAGACGAGCGGCGTGATGGCCAGACGGGGCGCGTCCGGGTTCGTCTCGGCGTGGTCCGCGTCCTCGATCCC
>DATMMH010000134.1:0-6604 GCA_035569855.1 Candidatus Dormiibacterota bacterium | reverse complement strand
GGGGCGGGCCTGACCGACGAGGCCCGGGTCATGAGCCGGGCCGCCCTGCCGGAGGAGACGCAGGTCGAACGGCAGCTCCGGCCGCAGCGGCTCGAGGAATACGTGGGCCAGCGTGCGGCGGTCGAGAGTCTGCGCGTTTCGGTGGAGGCGGCGCGACGGCGCAGCGAGCCCCTCGATCACGTGCTCCTCTCGGGCCCGCCCGGCCTCGGCAAGACCACACTCGCCGCCATCATGGCCAACGAGATGGAAGCGAACATGGTGACCACCGCCGGGCCCTCGCTCGAGCGCGGGGCCGACCTCATGGGCATCCTCACCAACCTCGCCGAGCGGGACGTCCTGTTCATCGACGAGATCCACCGGCTGCCCCGGGTGGTGGAAGAGCTGCTGTATCCGGCGATGGAGGACTTCTCGGTCAACTTCGTGATGGACAAGGGGCTGAACGCGCGCACCATCCGCATCCCCCTGCGCCCGTTCACCCTGGTCGGCGCGACCACGCGGCCCGGCATGCTCTCTTCGCCGCTGCGCGAGCGGTTCGGGATCTTCCACCACCTCGATTTCTACTCGGGCGAGGAGCTGACCGCGATCAGCCGCCGCTCCGCCTCGATCCTGGGCGCGCCCATCGTGGCGGGCGGGGCCGAGGCCATCTCACGGCGCGCCCGGGGCACGCCACGCATCGCCAACCGGCTGCTGCGTCGGGTGCGCGACTACGCTCAGGTGAAGGCCGACGGGACCGTCACCGCCGAGATCGCTGGCCGGGCCCTCGACCAGGAGGGCGTGGACGAGGCCGGGCTCGACCGCCTCGACCGCCGCTTCCTCACCGCGATCATCGAGCAGTACAAAGGCGGGCCGGTCGGCCTGGAGGCCATCGCGGCCACCATCAACGACGAGGCCGAGACGCTGGCCGAGGTCGTCGAGCCTTTCCTGCTCAAGATCGGCTACGTCGTGCGCAGCCCCAACGGCCGCAAGGCGACCTCCGCCGCCTACGCGCACCTGGGCTACGCGATGCCGCCATCCCCCGGGGGGCAGGGGCAGCTACCGCTTTGATTCCGCTGGGCAAAATGCTTCTGGGATTCGGGGCGGTGATGGTACTTCTGGGGGTGGTCCTGCTGGTCGCGGGAAATCTATCGGGGAAGGTGCCATGGCTCGGACGGCTGCCGGGGGATATCCATATCGAGCGCGGGAGCTGGTCGTTCTACTTCCCGCTGGCCACCTGCCTGGTCCTCTCGCTCGTGCTCACGCTGCTCTTCTCGCTCTTCGGCCGGCGCTGAGGCGGGTCCTCCGGGCAGCGCCGGCCCTGGCGGTCCTGCTCTCGGCCGGGCCAGCGCTGGGGGCCGGAGACATCCGGGTGGCGATCGCCGACGGGCTCCGCGTGGTCGAGGTGGGCGGCGAGCCGATGATGGTGAGCGACCTCGCCGGCCGCGCGGTGGTGGGCGATTCGCCGACGTGGCTCCGCGCCACGCTGCGGAGCGGCGCCCTCGACGTCAGCGGCAGTGGGCGCCGGGTGGACGGCCTCCGGCTGGCCCCCGCCGACACCGGCTTCCTCAGGGTGAACGGCCGCGAGTACCCGGGCGCGCTCGAGATCGTGCGAAGCGGCGACGCGCTCACCGTGATCAACGAGCTGCCGCTCGAGGACTACCTGGCGGGCGCGGTGAAGGCCGAGGCGGGCGACAAGATGCCGCTCGAGATGCTCAAGGCCCAGGCCATCGTCGCCCGCACCTACGCGGCGTACCATCGCCGCCTCAACGCCGAGAAGGCATATCACATCGTCGCGTCGACGCTGAACCAGCAGTACGTCGGCCGCGTTCCGCCGGATTCGGTCGTGTGGGCCGCGGTGCGGGAGACCGACGGCCAAGTGCTTCTCTGGCAGGGTGAGCTCTTCCCCGCCTTCTATCATACGGACAGCGGCGGCTACACCGAGGATCCGCGGGTGGTCTTCGCGGCCTCGAACATGCCGGCGCTCAAGCCGGTGCGGGTCGAGTTCCCCTCGGGCTCGCCGCATCAACGCTGGCGTCTCGATCTCCCCCTCTCGGAGCTGTCCGCCGCGCTCCTGCGAGGTGGCGTCTCTGTCGGGCGCGTGGTGACCCTCGACGTCCTGGAGCGCAGCGTGTCGCTGCGGGTGGCGCGCATCGCGGTCCGCGGCACCGCGGGGGCGGTGACCCTCCGCGGCAATGACCTGCGGCGCCTCTTGGGCTACGACACGCTCAAGAGCACGTTGTTCGCGGTGGCGGTGGCGGGAGGAGTGGCCCGCTTCGTCGGGCGCGGCTACGGCCATGGGGTCGGGCTCGATCAGTGGAGCGCCAAGACCATGGCCGACCAGGGCTACAACGCCAGGCAGATCGTCCTGTACTACTACCCGGGGGCGACGCTCGCCACGCTGCCCCCGGTTGCCGCGCGCTGACGCCCCGGCCGGCGTGACCATCACCTGGGAGGACTTCGAGCGCGTCGACATGCGCGTGGGCGTGGTCGTTGACGCCCAGGAGTTTCCCGAGGCGCGGCGTCCCGCTCTGAAGCTCCAGATCGATTTCGGCCCCCTCGGCATCAAGCGGTCGAGCGCCCAGATCACCCAGCACTACACGCCCGCGGCGCTCCTCGGCCGCCGGGTGATCGCGGTGGTGAACTTCCCACCCAAGCGGATCGGCCCGTTCGTCTCCGAGGTGCTCGTGCTCGGCGCGTACGACAACGCGGGAGAAGTGATCCTGCTGCGCCCAGACTCAGACGTCGCTCCGGGCTCTCGGATCGGCTGAAGCGCGCGCGGCAATATCGGTCGCTCGGGGACGGCTGCGGCGGTATCGTTCGCCATGCTCAGCCGAAGAGAGCGGATCCCCCGCGCGGTCGAGCTGGCGGACGCGTTGCTGCGGGAAGCCCGTGCCGAGGAGACGCCCGAGGAGCTGGCCCAGGCGCGCCGGCTCGCCCGGCTGATGGCGGACCCGCACGGCAAGCAGCTCACGATTGCGCTCATCGATCAGGCTTTCCGCAGCCGGCGCCCGGGCCGCATCGCCGACCAGCTCGGCTCCCTGCTCGATCGCTACGGGGCGCCGCGCTTCATGGAGTGGTGGGAGCGGGTCGCCCTGATGCTGGGAGGGGTGATGGGCCACTACCTCCCGAGCCTGGTCGTGCCCCCCATCGTGGCCCGCCTCCGGCACGAGACCGAGTCGCTGATCCTGCCCGGCGAGGAGGAGGATCTCGGCCGGTACCTGGCCGAGCGCCGTCGAGCCGGTGTCCGGCTCAACCTGAATCTCCTCGGGGAGGCCATCCTGGGCGAGGGGGAAGCGGCCCGCCGGCTGGACGCCTATCTGGCGCTCCTGGCCCGGGACGACGTCGAGTACATCTCGGTCAAGGTGTCCTCGGTTTTCAGCCAGATCAACCTGGTGGCGTTCCGTCACACCGTGGAGCGGGTGAAGGCGCGCCTGCGCACGCTCTACCGACAGTCGCTGCGGCATCATTACCGCCATCCCGACGGGCGTCTCACCCCGAAGTTCATCAATCTGGATATGGAGGAGCACCGGGACCTCGACCTGACGGTCACGGCGTTTTGCGAGGTGCTCGACGAGGACGAGTTCCGTTCGCTTCCAGCGGGCGTCGTGCTCCAGGCCTATCTGCCCGAGTCGCACCGGGTTCAGCGCGCGCTCGTGGCCTGGGCGATCGAGCGATGCCGTCGGGGCGGCGCGCCCATCAAGCTCCGTATCGTCAAGGGCGCGAACCTCGCCATGGAGCGGATCGAGGCGGCGGGGCGCGGCTGGCCGCAGGCACCCTATACCGCGAAGGTGGAGGTGGACGCCAACTTCAAGCGCATGGTCGAGTACGGCTGTCACCGTGACCACGCGCGGGCCGTCCATCTCGGCATCGCCACCCACAATCTGTTCGACGTCGCCCACGGCCTCGTCCTCCGCGAGCAGAACGAGATCGAGCCCTGGGTCGAGTTCGAGATGCTGGAGGGCATGGCCAATCACCAGGCGCGCGCGGTGAAGGCGCGGGCCGGCGGGCTGCTCCTGTATGCGCCGGTGGTGCGCGCGGAGGATTTCCACAGCGCGATCGCCTATCTCGTACGGCGGCTGGACGAGAACACGGCGGCCGACAACTTTCTCCGGCACGTGTTCGGGCTCGAGCCGGGGTCACCAGACTGGGAGCGCGAGCGGGATCGCTTCCTCGCCGCCTTCGAGATCATGGACGAGGCGCCGGACGCCCCCCGGCATCGGCAGGATCGCGCGGCCGAGGCCGATGGAGTGGGGGGGCTCGACGAGGCGGTCGCCTCCAGCCTGGCGTTCTCGAACGAGCCGGACACGGACTGGTCCGTTCCCGCCAATCGAGAGTGGATCGACGCCGTGGTCGCCCGGTGGCGCGATCGGGCCCCCGAGCGGGTGCCGCTGCAGATCGGGGGTGAGCCCGTGTCGGGCGCCGGCGAGGCGGAGGGCCGCGATCGCTCGCGACCCGAGCGCGTGGCCTATCGCCACGCCCTGGCCGATCGCGGGCACGTGAGTCGCGCGCTGGACGTGGCGCGGGCCGCGCAGCCAGCGTGGGCCGGCCGGCCGTCGGCGGAGCGTCGCGCGCTGCTCGATCGGGCCGCGATGATGCTGGCCCGCCGGCGCGGTGATCTCATCGGGGCGATGATCGTGGACGGCGCCAAGACGGTGCCGGAGGCGGATCCGGAGGTTTCCGAGGCGATCGACTTCGCCCGCTACTACCCGCGCTCTCTCGAGACCGCCGGCGATCTCGCCGGCTGCCGGGTGGAGCCGTTGGGAGTGGTGGTCGTCGCTCCGCCCTGGAACTTCCCGCTGTCGATTCCCGCCGGCGGGGTGCTCGCCGCTCTCGCGGCGGGTAACTGCGTGCTGCTCAAGCCCGCGCCCGAGGCGGTGCTGGTGGGCTGGCATCTGGCCCGCGCACTCTGGGACGGAGGCATTCCCCGTGAGGCCCTGCAGTTCGTGCCGTGTCCCGACGACGACGTGGGCCGCGCCCTGATCACCGACCCCCGCGTCGACGCGGTCATCCTCACCGGCTCGGCCGAGACGGCGCGGCGCTTTCTCGCCTGGCGTCCGGACCTGACGCTCTTCGCGGAGACGAGCGGCAAGAACGCGATGATCATTACCGCCTTGGCGGACCGGGACCAGGCGATCCGTGACCTGGTCCGCTCGGCCTTCGGCCATGACGGCCAGAAGTGCTCGGCGGCGAGCCTCGCCATTTGCGAGGCCGAAGTCTACGACGATCCGGTCTTTTGCCGCCAGCTCCGGGACGCGGCGGGTAGTCTCGACGTGGGCAGCGCGTGGGAGGCGTCGAGCCGCATCACGCCGCTGACGCAGGCGCCCGGCGAGGCGCTCCGTCGCGCGCTCACCCGACTCGACGAGGGCGAGGAGTGGCTCCTCGAGCCGCGCCGGGTGGGGGAGCATCCGCACCTGTGGTCGCCGGGGATCAAGCTCGGTGTCCGCGGCGGATCCTTCTTCCATCGCACTGAGTGCTTCGGCCCGGTGCTGGGACTGATGCGCGCCGAGAATCTGGATGAGGCGATTGATCTCGCCAACGGCACCCCATTCGGCCTCACGAGCGGGATCCAGACGCTCGACGAGCGCGAGGTCGACCGCTGGATCGACCGGATCGAGGCCGGCAGCCTCTACGTCAACCGCCAGGTCACCGGCGCCATCGTGGGTCGCCAACCCTTCGGCGGCTGGAAGGCCTCCTCCGTCGGGCCCGGCGCCAAGGTCGGCGGCCCGGACTACGTGCTCCAGCTGGCCCGCTGGCACCCGGTGGCCCTACCACCCTCCGGCGCCGACGTGGATTCTGCGCCGCTGGTCGCGGCTCTGCTGGAGCGCTGCCTCGACGAGACCACCGACGAGGCCGCGCGGGCGCAGCTGCGAGCGAGCGCGGCCGGCTATGCTCTGGCCTGGCGGGGCCACTTCAGCCGCGAGCACGACCCGAGCCGGATCCCCGGCGAGCGGAACGTGTTCCGCTACCGGCCCTGCCGGCGTGTGCTCATCCGGGCGGAGTCCGAATCGACGGCGGGGCGACTCGCGCTCCAGCAGGTTCTGCTCGCGGCGCTCACGTGCAGTGTGTCGGTGACGGTGAGCCTGTCGCGCGGGGCCTCGATGCCCGGGCTCACCGGGCCGGCCGCGGGCGTCCTCGAGAGCGAGGCCGAGCTGATCGCGCGGCTCCGGTCCCCGGAAGACCTCGAGCGGCTGCGCGTGCTCGATCCGGTCTCACTCGACGTGAGGCGGGCGGCCCATGAGGTGGGCGTCTCGGTCATCGACGCCCCCGCGCTCGCCACCGGCCGGCTCGAGCTGCGGTGGTACCTGCGCGAGCAGACGGTCGCGCGGCTGGTGCACCGCTACGGCAACGTGATGGAGCCGTCGGGGAAGGGCGAGTCGGCACCCGATCCCGCACATGGACAACCCTGAACGTCGGTGGCTCGCCCTGGCGTGGCGCCCTGCGGGGCGAATTGCTATGATGCCGCCGTGAAAATCGCCTCGCTCGAGGTCTTCGTCCTCAACTTCCCCGTCAAGGCCGTTTTCGTGCTCGCCGGCGGCGTCGCGGCAACGCCGGGGGCACCGTCGCCGCGGGTGCTCGTCAAGGTGACGGCCGACGACGGTGTCTCCGGCTGGGGCGAGGCGACGCCAAC
>DATMMH010000133.1:0-5467 GCA_035569855.1 Candidatus Dormiibacterota bacterium | reverse complement strand
CGCGGTGCGCGACAACCAGACGCTCGCGGCGGCGGCGTCCATCGATCCACTGCGCTACCGCATGCTCGCCTTCGTCATCGGCGGAGCGGTCGCGGGCGGGGTGGGCACCCTGTACGTCTCCTACGTCGGCGTGCTCTGCCCAGGTGAGCTGACCGTGAGCCTCAGCGTCAACCTGCTCGTGATGATCTTCCTGGGCGGGGTGGGCAGCCTGCGCGGCGTGCTGGTGGGCGCGGCCGCCTTCACCGCGCTGCCCGAGGTCCTCCGCATGGCGCCCACCTGGCGCATGGTGATCTACGGGCTCCTGCTGCTGGTCATCGTGATCCGCGCGCCGGAGGGGCTCGAAGGGCTGATCCGCCGCGGCTCGGCGCTCGGGCGCCGGCCGTCCTCGTCGCGAGCCTAGCCAATGGCGCTCTTCGAGGCGCGCGGGCTCACCAAGCGGTTCCTCGGCGTCACCGCGGTCGACGCGGTGGACCTGACCCTCGAGGCGGGCGAGCTGGTGAGTCTGATCGGGCCCAACGGCTCGGGCAAGACCACCCTGTTCAACTGCGTCACCGGCTACCTGGCGCCGGACGCCGGGCGTGTGCTCTTCCGCGGGCGCGACGTCACCGGGGTGGCCGCCCACCGGATCGCGCGGCTCGGGCTGGGCCGCACCTTCCAGCTGGTGAGCGTGTTCCCGCGGCTCTCCGCCCTCGAGAATCTCCTCACCTTTCTTCAGCAGCACCAGGAGGAGAGCGTGGTGGCGCGCCTGGTGCGCACGCCGCGGGTGCGGCGACTCGAGGCGGCGGCGATCGAGCGGGCCCGCACCCTGCTCGAGTCTGTTGGACTCGCGGCCCGGGCGGATGCTCCGGCGGGCAGTCTCTCCTACGGCCAGCGCAAGCTGCTGGCCTTCGCGGCCGCGCTGATGCCGGACCCCGACCTCCTGCTGCTGGACGAGCCCGCGGCGGCGGTGAACCCGACCATGATCCAGCAGATGAAGGAGCAGATCCGGGCACTCCACCGGCAGGGCAAGACGGTGCTGCTCGTCGAGCACAACATGGACGTGGTCATGGACATCTCCCAGCGCGTGGTCGTGCTCGACCACGGCCAGAAGATCGCCGAGGGCCCGCCCGAGGCGGTGCGGCGCGACGCGAAGGTCGTGGAGGCGTACTTTGGCCGCTGAGCGGGCGGGCGGCGCGGCGGGCGAGACGCTGCTGCGGCTGGAGGGCGTGCACGCGGGCTACGGCGAGATCGAGGTCCTGCGCGGGGTCTCCGCCGACGTCGGGGCCCGAGAGATCGTGTCGATCATCGGGGCCAACGGCGCGGGCAAGTCCACGCTGCTCCGCACCGTGTTCGGCATGGTGAAGCCGGCTCGTGGGAGCATCCGGCTCGGGGGCGAGGAGATCGCGGGCCGGGAGCCGGTGGACGTGCTGCGCCGCGGATGCTCGTACGTGCCGCAGGGCCGGTGCAACTTTCCGGCGATGAGCGTGGAGGAAAATCTCGAGATGGGCGCCTACACGCGCCACGACGGGCGCGTGCGCGGAGACATCGAGGCGCTGATGGAGCGCTTCCCGCTCCTCGGCGCCAAGCGCCGCGCGCCCGCCGGCACGCTCTCGGGCGGGCAGCAGCAGATCCTCGAGATCGCCATCGCGCTCCTGCTCCACCCGAGGCTCCTCCTGATCGACGAGCCGTCCCTGGGGCTCGACCCCCGAATGGTCGAGGCGGTCTTCGCCACGATCGTGGCGGTGAACCGGGAGGGCACCGCGGTGCTCATGGTGGAGCAGAACGCCAAGCAGGCGCTCGCGATCTCGCATCGCGGCTTCGTGCTCGAGCTGGGCCGCAACCGCTTCGAGGGCACCGGCCGGGCTCTTCTGGAGAATCCGGACGTGCGGGCCCACTACCTGGGAGGATGACCATGATCAGACCGAACCTGCTCGCGTGGCAGTGGAGCGACTATGCGGCCAAGCACCGGGACCGCGTCAACCTGCTGCTGCATCTCGTGGCGGTGCCGCTGTTCCAGGTCGGCACGCTGCTCCTGCTCGTGGCCGCGCTCCGGTGGTCCGGGGTCTGGGCCGTCGCGGCGCTCGCCTGCCTGGCCGTCGCGGTGGTGGTGGAGGGTCGCGGGCACGCGCGCGAGCGCGAGACCCCCACCCCCTTCGCGGGGCCGCTCGACTTCGCGAGCCGCTTCGCGGTCGAGCAGTGGGTCACGTTTCCGCGTTTCGTCCTGACGGGCGCGTGGGGGCGCAGCTTCCGGGCTAGGTGACCCGCCCGGTGCGCGCGGGGATCGCGGCCACGATGCGGGCGCGGGCCGCGGCCGCCTCCGCGGGCGGTAGCTCGACGATGCGGACGGTCCGCTCCACGAACCGGCTTCCGTCCCCCACCACGAGCAGGTCGAGGAACCGCAGCGTCCCAGGGGTCGCGGCGCGCCGACCCACCGCGCCGGCACCTGCCGTCTTCTTGCTCAGCAGGGCCTGGATGGTGCGCGTGACCCGGGGCAGGACCAGGCGGGCGGGCTCGTCGTCCACCTGCACCCGGTACACGCCGTCCGGGTCCACGCCCTCGACGGCGAGCGGCTGGGCGCGGCAGACACTCACCCGGATGCGGGTCTCGCCGGTTTGCGGATCGTGGCGGGCGTCGAGGACGGTGAGGCCCTTGGTGCTCGGCTGCCGGACCCACGGCGCGTCGGGCGCGCTCGGATCGAAGCGCAGCGTGACCGCCGCGCCCGGGGCCAGGGGCGGCACCGTGACCAGTGCGCCCCGCACCACGTGGACCAGCTCCACGGCGCCGTCCCACACGCTGCCGAAGGGGCGCCGCTGCTCGACCATCATGCCCGCGATGGGACGGCCGGTCGGGTTGGTCACCGTGACCACGCGGCCGCCGTCCCGTGTCTCGAAGACCAGGTCTTCGTAGTCGGCCATGCGCTGGTAGAGCTCGCGCTGGTTGGCGATCCAGAAGTTGCTCCGCTCGGCCAGGTTGATCGCGTAGCGCAGGTAGTCGAGCGTGCCCCGGCCGTCGTTGGTGGAGGGGTCGCGGGCCAGCTCGGGATGGTACTGGAAGCTGTAGACGCCGTTTTCCAGCCGATCATCGACGCCGTCGATCCGCGCGCTGTGGCCGCCGAAGATCGTCTCGACCAGCTCGTAGGCCGCGTCGAACTCGTGGGTGCGATCCCAGCCCCGAAGCGGCCGCCACTCGCCATCGGTCGTGACGACCGGATGGAAGGGAAACCAGATGCCCTGCGTCGCGATGGTGCGCCGCACGTCGGTGACGTAGGTCAGGGGCCGGCCGCCGATCCGCCCGCCCACCATCACGTCGGGGTTGCGCACCCCGTACTCGATCATGTGGTAGTAGGAGAACGTGCACGTGCCGAGGACCTGCTCGTCGTGCGCGTAGAGGTAGTCCATCGCGTCGATGGTCTCGGGATGCATGTGCCCGCCCGCGTGCCGGCCGCAGGTGTAGACGGTGAAGCCGAGGTTGCGGGCCGCGTTGCGCACGTGCTCGTAGAGCCCCGTGCCGTGGACCGCGGTCGGCGGATCGCCGATCGAGCTGTCGTTGTGGAGCGCGGGCTCGATGAAGCTGTGACGGCTGGTGCGGGCCACCCAGTCCGCGGCCATCGGCTCGGTGATGTTGGTCGAGAAGGCGGGATCCTCGATGTCGTAGCTCGCCGGGATCAGGTTCTCGATCTGGTAGTCGAGGAACGTGAAGTCGCGCATGCCGTGCACGTCGTGGCGGAAGGAGAGCACGCCGTCGTGGGCGCCGAACGAGCGCAGGCGCGTCTGCCACAGGTCGCCCAGGCCGACCTCGTGCAGGAGCCGGCGCAGGAAGAACAGCAGCGTGTCGCCCCAGTGAGTCGGGTTCGCCCAGTGCCGGACCGCCTCCACGTTCAGGTGCGCCTGGAGCATCCCGCCCAGCAGCTCGAAGACCTGGTTGGCCACGTAGACGGTCCGCTCGGTGAGGACGATCGCGGGTCCGATGGTGGCGACGGTGGCGGTGGCGGCGCTGGTCAGGTCGCCGGTCAGCTCGACCAGATCGGCCAGCACGCGGCTCCCCGGCGCGGGCTCGACGCGGTGGGCCGCGTGGCGGGCGTAGCCGCTCACGTAGCAGGGCTCCCACGCCGCGCCCGCGAAGGGCGAGTCCGGGCGCCAGCGCCAGCCGGTGTAGCCCCCGACCGCCGCCGGCGCCGCGCGGGTCAGCCCGAGCAGGCCCGGAGGGAGATTGGTCTTTCCGGCGACGATCAGCCGGCGGTCGCCGCCCCGCAGCCAGCCCTCGAGACGCGCGATCGTCTCGCCGGCCAGGTGGCCCGCGTTCGGCACCAGCAGCGCACGTAGGCCGGCCAGGCGCGCCTCGGTGAGGTCGGCCTCCTCCACGACGTCGTGCTTGAGGTTGCATCGCGCCAGCAGCAGGCTGGCCGCGGCGGGCGCGAGGTAGGCGTACTCGCCCCTGAGCCACGTGCGCGGACGACCCCGCGCGTCGGTGAACGGATAGGTCTCGCCGCGCGCCGTCGCCTCCGCGGCGTACGCGTCCCGGCTCCTTCGACTGAACAGGACCGCGACGTCGTGGCCTCTCGGACGGATCCAGTCCGGCACGGGACTACCTCGCGGAGTCGGCGGGCGCGCTGCCCGCGACCCCAGCCGAGCGGTTGGCGGCCGCGAACAGGGAGCGGGCCCGCTCCCAGAGGAGTGGAATGGCCTCCGGCGGCAGGGCCGCGGTGCCGTCGGGGCCCGCCCGGGTGGCCAGGCCGTAGCGCTGCACGATTCGGGGCACGTCACCCTCGACGACGATCAGCGCGTCTGGATTGCGCTCGGGCGCGCTGGCCCAGCCGTACCTGACTCCCTGATCGAGCTGTTCCCGCCAGAGGGCCCCACTGTCCTGGTAGGTGATCAGCACTTCACCGTAGCGGCGGAGGAGCGCCTGCTCGGGCTCACCGGGGGCCCGGTCCTTCACGGCGACCACCTCGGTGGCGAACGCTTGGAGCAGCGCGTCGAAGTCCTTGTACGAGACGCCGCCCGCGAGGCCGCCCTCGATGGATTTCTCGGCGCGGTAGGCGGCCTCGAACATCGCGGTGTCGACGGGAGTCGCCGCGCTCGGCGCCGCAGCCGGCGGCGGCGCGGGTGCCACGGTCGGCGTGGTGGCGGCCTGACGGGCCTTCAACGCGGCGGCGGGATTCGGCAGCCGCGGCAGCTCTGGCTGGTGAAGCCAGTACACGAACGACGCGACGGCAACGACGACCGCCACCGCGAGCCCCCAGTGCGTCGAGGTGATCGTGAACGCCGGCTCGATCGGGGCGCGTTCCCGGGGCGGGGTCGGCGACGGCGGCCCCGCGACGGGAGACTCGGGTTCCGGGCTCGTGAGCTCGCCGGGCGGGATCGGCTGGGCCACGCCGCAGTGGGGACAGAGGGCGGGAATCGTCGAGACCGGCTTTCCACAGGCCCGGCACTGGCCGATCGGCATCGCCTCCTCCTATTTCTTCGCCGCCTCGTCCCGCACGGCCCGG
>DATMMH010000132.1:0-11902 GCA_035569855.1 Candidatus Dormiibacterota bacterium | reverse complement strand
GGCCTGCCCGTGGGGCTCCACCCGTTCAACGTCAACGGGGCGGATCGGCTCAGGCCCTACTATCTGACCAACCTGCTCGGCAACCCGTACGACACCGGCATCGCGGCCGCCCACCTCATCTTCGGGGGCGTGCTGGACCGGCTGCCGAAGCTGCAGGTGATCCTGCCACACGCCGGCGGCACCTTCCCGCTGGTGTGGGGGCGGCTCCAGCGCGGGCAGAAGGTGCGGCCCGAGGCGAACAAGGCCGCGAAGAAGCCGGTCAAGGCGTACCTGCGCCGCTTCACCTACGACACGATCAGCCACGACCCCGGCGCCCTGCGCTATCTGATCAACACGGTCGGCGCGGACCGGGTGATGCTCGGCACCGACTTCTGCTTCGACATGGGCTACGAGAAGCCCCTCGACATCATCCGCGACAAAGCGGTCAAGCTCTCGCGCGCCGACCAGGCCAAGGTCGTACGCGAGAACGCCGCCCGGCTGCTGCGTCTCCGCTGAGGACCAGGCTCGGCGCGTGAGCCCCGAGTTCTGGATCGCGCAGTCGTTCAACGGGCTCTCCTACGGCGCGCTCCTCTTCCTGCTGGCCAGCGGCCTGTCGCTGATTTTCGGCGTCATGCGAATTGTAAACCTGGCGCACGGCTCCTACTTCATGCTGGGCGGCTACGTGGGCCTCACGGTGGCGCTCCGCACGAAGTCCTTCGGGCTGGCGTGTCTGGCCGGGGCGGTGGCCATCGCGCTGGTCGGCATGGGCATGGAGCGTTTCTTCCTCCGCCGCTTGCGCGGCGAGGTGCTCGGCCAGGTGCTGATGACCATCGGCTTCGCGCTGATCTTCCAGGACCTGGCGCTGCTGATCTGGGGAGGCGATCCCTACACGGTGCCGATCCCGGCGATGCTGAGCGGTACCACCCGCGTGGGCGGGGCGGTATTCCCGATCTACCGCATCTTCATCGTGGGGGTGGCGGTCGTGGTGGGCGCGGCCATGTGGCTGGCGCTCGACCGCACGCGCGCCGGCGCCATGATCCGCGCCGCGGTGGACGACGCCGAGATGGCCCAGGGCGTGGGCATCAACGTGCCGCGCGTGTCGCTGGCCGTGTTCGCGCTGGGCGCCGCGCTCGCCGCGCTGGGCGGGGTGATCGGCGGCGGCTTCCTCGGCGTCTACCCGGGGGCGGACTTCGAGGTGTTGCCCTACGCTTTCGTGGTGGTCATCGTGGGCGGGCTCGGCAGCCTGCCCGGCGCGGTGGCGGGCAGCCTGCTGGTGGGCCTGCTCGACAACTTCGGCAAGGCACTCTTCCCCGAGCTGTCGTACTTCACGCTCTTCGCGCCGATGGCGCTCATCCTGGCCATCCGGCCGACCGGCCTCTTCGGCCGCGTATGATCCGACGCCGCGCGCTGCTCGCCGCGGCAGCGATCGCGGTCCTCGCTCTGGTGGCGCCCCTGCTGCCGGCCTATCCGCTGACCCTGCTCACCCAGGCGCTGATCGTCGGCATCCTGGCCATGAGCCTCGACGTGCTGCTGGGCTACACGGGCCTCACCTCGCTCGGCCACGCGGCCTATTTCGGCGTGGGCGCCTACGCGGTGGCCATCATGACCACGGAGCGGCAGGCGGGGCTCGTGGCCTCCCTGGTGATGGGCGTGCTGCTGGCCGCGGGGACGGCCGCCATCTTCGGCCTGCTCGCCATCCGCGCCACCGGCACCTACTTCCTCATGATCACGCTCGCGCTCGGCATGGTGATCTGGGGCCTCGCGTTCCGCTGGGTCTCGCTCACCAAGGGCGACAACGGCATCGCGGGGGTGCCGCGGCCGTCGCTCGGCGCGCTGGACATGAGCGCGCCGCTGGCGTTCTTCTACTTCTCCCTGGTGGCCGCGGCGGTGGCGTGGATGCTCATGGGCCTGCTCGTGGTCTCGCCCTTCGGGCTCGGGCTGCGCGGCATCCGCGGCAGCGAGAGCCGCATGCTGGCGCTGGGCTACAACGTGTGGCTGCACAAGTACGCGGCCTTCGTGATCTCGGGGGTGTTCGCGGGCTTCGCGGGTACGCTATGGGCCTACTACAACGGCTTCGTCAGCCCCAACGACGTCCAGCTCGTCACGTCGGTGGAGACGCTCCTGATGGTGGCCCTCGGCGGCTCCGGTACCCTGATCGGGCCGGCGCTGGGCGCGGGCGTCATCGTGTTCCTCAAGAACTTCGTCAGCGTGTACACCAAGCGCTGGCTGCTCATCCTGGGCGGCGTCTACATCGGCGTGATCCTCTTCGCGCCCAACGGCATCGTGGGCGCTTTGCGCGGGCGGCGGCGGTGAGCGGGCCCGCGCTGCGCCTCGACGGCGTCTGCCGCTCGTTCGGCGGCCTGCAGGCCGTGGACGGCGTCACGCTCTCGGTGCGCCCGGGCGAGCGACGCGCGCTCATCGGCCCCAACGGGGCGGGCAAGACCACGCTCTTCAACCTGATCTCGGGCGCGCTCCCGCTCAGCGCGGGGCGTATCGTGCTCTTCGGGCGCGACGTCACCACCGCAGCCTCGCATCGCCGCGCGGCCCTGGGCCTGGCCCGCACCTTCCAGATCACCAACCTCTTCCCCGACCTCACGGTGCTGGAGAACTGCCTGCTGGCCGTGCAGGCCCATACCGCCACGCGCTTCGCGATGCTCCGCCCGGTGCGCCACTACGCGCTGCTGCACGAGCGGGCCCGCGCCGGCCTGGCCTCGCTGCAGCTCGAGAAGCTCGGCGACGCGGTGGTGCGCAATCTCTCCCACGGCGAGCAGCGCCAGCTCGAGATCGCACTCGCCCTGGCCGGCCGGCCGCGCGTGCTCCTGCTCGACGAGCCAACCGCCGGTCTCTCCCCCGCGGAGTCGCGGCTCATGGCCGGGCTCCTGCGGCGCCTCGACGCCGGCATCACCGTGCTCATGATCGAGCACGACATGGACATCGCGCTCGAGCTGGCCGAGATGGTCACGGTGCTCCACTACGGCCGGGTCATCGCCGACGGCCCGCGCGAGCAGGTGAAGGCGGATCCCCAGGTGAAGGAGATCTACCTTGGCGCTTGAGGTGGACGCCGTGCACACCTATTACGGCGAGAGCCACGTGCTGCAGGGCATCTCGCTGCGAGTAGAGGCCGGCGAGGTGCTCGCCATCCTCGGGCGCAACGGCATGGGCAAGACCACGCTGATCCGGTCCATCGTGGGCTACACCCCGCCACGGCGCGGCCGGGTGCGCTACAAGGAGACCGACATCACCCGGTGGCCGCCCTTCCGCATGGTGGAACTGGGCATGGCCCTGGTGCCCCAGGGCCGGCGGGTCTTTCCCTCGCTGAGCGTGCGTGAGAATCTGGAGGTCGCCCGGCGCGGGGCCGGGCGGTGGAGTCTCGAGCAGGTGTACGCGCTGTTCCCGCGGCTGCGCGAGCGCGCGGCCAACCGGGCCAACAAGCTCTCGGGGGGCGAGCAGCAGATGCTGGCGATCGGCCGGGCCCTCATGGGCAATCCCAACCTCCTGCTGATGGACGAGCCCACCGAGGGGCTGGCACCGCTCCTGGTGCGCGAGGTCGGGCGCGTCATCGCGGAGCTGAAGCGGAGCGGGCTCTCGATCCTGCTCGTGGAGCAGAACCTCGCGCTGGCCCTCTCGGTGGCCGACCGGGTTCACGTGCTGAGCCGCGGGCAGATCGTGCACACCGGCACGCCCGCCGAGCTGATGGGCAACGACGACGTGAAGACACGCTATCTGGGGGTCGCGTGATGCGCTTCGGCACCTATTTCTTCCTGCAGGCTCCGCCCGGTCACCGCCACGCCGACATCATCCACCGCGAGCTCGACCAGATGGTCTACTCGGAGGAGCTGGGCTTCGACGAGGTCTGGCTCACCGAGCACCACTTCATCGACTACGGGCTCTCGGTGGATCCGGCGTCGCTGGCCTCCGCGGTGGCCTCGCGGACCGACCGGGTACGCATCGGGCTCGCCGCCGCGATCCTGCCCTTCCACGACCCGATCCGGTTCGCCGAGCAGATGGCGCTGGTGGACATCATCTCGAACGGGCGGCTCGACGTGGGGGTGGGGCGGGGGAATCGTCCGTCCGAGTTCACCGGCTACCGGATCCCCCAGGTGGAGAGCCGCGAGCGCTTCGACGAGGCGGGGCAGATCATCCAGCGCGCGTGGACCGCCGAGCGCTTCCGCTACGACGGGCGGTTCTTCCAGATCCCCGAGGTGCGGGTGATCCCCAAGCCCCTGCAGCAGCCCCACCCGCCGCTCTACCAGGTGTGCGTGTCGCCCGACAGCATCGAGTCCACCGCGCTGCGCGGCTGGCCCATGCTCAACTCGCTGCTCTTCGGCTCGGCGGACCAGCTCACCGCCAGCCGCGACCGCTACGTGGCGACCTTGCAGAAGGCCGGGCGGAGCGCGGCCGAGATCGCGGCGCTGCTCGCCCGCTGGGGCGTCTCGCGCCAGATCTACGTGGCGCCCACCGACGCGGAGGCCCTGGCCGAGACTCGGGCCGCCGAGATGTGGTACCAGGAGGCCTTCTGCAAGTTCCTCATTCCCGAGCGCATCGAGGAGAGCCACCCGACGCTCCAGCCCGGCTTCCGCGCGATGGCCGAGCGGCTGTCGAAGATCACGTGGGAAGGCCTCGTGGCCGAGACGCTCGCGTTCGGTTCGCCGGAGACGGTCGCCCGCCACGTCGAGGAGATGCGCCAGATGGGGGTGGGCCAGCTCATGTGCTGGATGAATTTCGGCGGGCTGCCGCAGGACCGAGTGCGTCGCTCCATGGAGCTCTTCGCCCGCGAGGTCATGCCCCGCTTCAGATAATGTCCCAGCTCTACGACCGGCTCGGTTCCGGCTACCGCGCGTTCCGTCGTCCTGATCCCCGCATCGCCACCGCGGTGGCCCGCGCTCTGGGCGACGTCCGCTCCGTCGTTAACGTGGGGGCCGGCGCGGGCTCCTACGAGCCGGTCGAGCCTCGGGTGGTGGCGGTGGAGCCCTCGTCCGAGATGATCCGCCAGCGCCCGCCCGGCAGCGCGCCGGTCGTGCAGGCTTCCGCCAGCGAGCTGCCGTTCGTCGACGGCGCCTTCGAGGCCGCGCTGGCCGTGCTCACCGTGCACCACTGGCCCGACCGCGCCCGCGGCCTGGCCGAGCTGCGGCGCGTCGCGCGGGACCTGGTGGTGATCCTCACCTGGGATCCGGACGCGCCCGGCTTCTGGCTGGTCGAGGACTACTTCCCGGCGCTGGCCGTGGTCGACCGGGCGATCTTCCCGACGCTGGCCGAGCTGCGATGCACGCTGGGCCCGGTCCGCGCCACGCCGCTGCCCATCCCGCACGACTGCGTCGACGGCTTCCTCGGCGCCTACTGGCGGCGCCCGCACGCCTATCTCGACCCGGCGGTCCGCGGCGCCATCTCCACGTTCAGCAAGATCGGCGACGTGGGCCCCGGGCTCGCGCGGCTGCGGCAGGATCTGGAGAACGGCGCGTGGGCGGAACGGTACGGCGAGCTCTTGCAGTGGCCCGACATCGACCTGGGCTACCGGCTGGTCATCGCCGGCCGTCCGGTCGATCACCTCACCTTGTAGACGGTCACATCTTCCACGCGGCCCTTGACGTGGACCGCGGGCAGCTCCTCCACCGAGACGCCTCCGTCGAGGCGCCGCCGGGTCGCGTCGCTGATCAGGATGTCCACCTTGAACTCCTTGGTGAGGTTCTGGATGCGCGAGGCGAGGTTCACCGGATCGCCGACCAGCGCGTAGGAGAGCCGCTCGGCACCTCCGATGCTGCCGGCCAGCACGGTGCCGGTGTGGATGCCGATGCCGTGACGAAAGCGCGGCTTGCCGTCTCGGTCCCGGCGGGCGTTCCACGCGGCGAGCCGGCGGCGCATCTCGAGCGCCGCGGCCACCGCCAGCCGCGCGTGGCCCTCGTGGGCGACCGGCGCGCCGAAGACCGCCTCGATCTCGTCGCCGATGAACTGGAGCACCAGGCCCCGGTGGACCCGGATCGCCTCGGCCATCTCGGTGAAGTACTCGTTGAGCTCGCGCACCACCTGGTGCGGCTCGGTGGCCTCCACCCACGGCGTGAAGTCGCGGAGGTCCGCGAACAGGATGGTGGCGTCCTTCAGCTCGCCTTCGCCGCTGATCCGGCCCGCGAGGATCTCGTCGCGCACCTCGGGCGTGACGTAGCGGCCGAAGGTCTCCTTCACCAACTCGCGATCGCGCAGGCCGTGCAGCATCCGGTTGAAGCCCTCCGCGACCGCCCCGATCTCGTCGGTGCTGACCACCGCGCAGTGGCCGTCGAGCCGGCCGCGCTCCACCTCAGCCATCGCGGTCTCCACGTCCTTGAGGGGCCCGGCCACGCTGTTCGCCGCGAAGATCGAGAGCCCGATGGCCGCCGCCGCCCCCGCGGCGAGCAGGAAGAGGATGCTCACCCGGAGGCCGTCGACGATCCCGTCGGCGGTCGCCGGGTCGGCCCCGCGCAGGTCGAGCGCGCGCGTGTAAGCCAGCATGCCGAGGACCGCGAGCGGGACCACGCCGATGAGCAGCGAGATCGCGATGAGCCGGACGCGCACGGCCAGGCGTGGGACGCCGGTCACCGAGCTCAGGTCGCCGGCCGGGAAGAACTCGGGCAGGCGCCGCCGCCAGACGCGCTCGCCCGCGAAGAAGATGAACGCGGTGGTGACGCCGCCCGCGATCACGGTGGTCCCGAAGATCTGGCGCAGTGCCTCGTGGACGGTGAGTGGGAGCCGGAGCAGCACGCCCCAGATCAGCCCCGCGAGCACCCAGGCCGTGAAGGTGATGCCGGCCAGGAAGTACGGGAAGAACAGGGCGCGCCGGCGGGCGAGGCGGGCCTCGGGCGCCGGGAGGCGATCCAGCTCGGCGACGCGGCCGAGCGGGAGCGCCCACCGGCGGCTGAGCCAGGTCCCCACGCCGACCAGCACCGCGAAGATGACGAGCGAGTAGGCGACCTCCATGGTCGTGAGCTTCGGCCGGGTGGTGGCGGCGTAGTCCACCACCCGGAAATAGAGGAAGGCGACGATCGCCCCGAGGAGGTTGCCGACGATGGTGATCCACAGGAACGGATTCGGCCCGCGCCGCGGCTGGGTCATCGCGCGATTGTACCCGGCGCTGCAGCGCAGGCGGCGCTACGCCTCCGGTCCGTGCGGCTTCAGAGCGGCCAGCGCGGTGAGCACCACCGCGAGGTCCTCGTGGCCGTGGCCGCCCGCGGTGGCGGCGGCGTAGAGCCGCTCCGCCACGTCGGTGAGCGGCACCGCCGCGCCGGCGCCGCGGGCCGCGTCCTGGATCAGGTGCAGGTCCTTCATGAACAGATCGAGCTTCATCTGGGCGGGATACTCGCCCCGGACCATCAACGGGCCGCGCACCTCGAGCATGCGCGAGTTGGCCGCGCTCCCGGTCAGCACCTCCAGCGCCAGCGCCGGATCGAGCCCCGCCTGGCGGACCAGATGGAGCGCCTCGGCGGCGGCCGCGCTGTTGAGCGCCACCAGCAGGTTCGCCACCAGCTTGAGGACCATCGCCTGGCCCGGCTGCCCGATGTGGACCGCGCGGGGGAGCATGGATTCGAGCAGCGGTCGCCACCGCTCGAACAACGCGCGCTCGCCGCCCACGAACACGATGCCCTCGCCCTGGGCCACCACCGCGCTGGTCCCGCTGATCGGGCAGTCGAGGAAGTCGAGCCCGCGAGCCCGGCTCTCGCTCGCGAGCCGCTCGGTCAAGGCGGGCGAGATCGTGCTCATCTGCATGACGACCTGTCCGGCCTTGGCGGCGGACGCGATGCCGTCGGGGCCGAGAATGGCCGCCTCCACCGTGGGGAGCGACGGCAGCAGCGTGCAGACCGCGTCGCTCTCCAGCGCGACCGCGCGGGCGGAGTGGACCGCCCGGCCTCCCATCTCCTGCAGCGCGCGCCCGCGGGCTGGCGCGGTGTCGAAGCCCACCACGCGGTGACCGGCCTTCAGCAGGCGCGCGGCCACCGCCGATCCCAGCAATCCGACCCCGACCAGCCCGACGGTAGTCGCCATGGCTGGAGGTCTTAGCACACGGCCGGGGGATTGGCTATTGACCGCCGCGCGGAGCGCCGGGTAGGCTGGGTTGGCTTTTCATCCCGCGCGGCCGATCTCGGGCAACCAACCGGAGGGTGTCGATGCCGATGATGATGACGGCGGTGCTCCTGGGTCTCCTGGTGCTGGCGCCCGCCGGCGCGCTGGCGGAGGAGGCCCGCAACATGCGCCTGGTCGGCACCGACGATCTGCAGGCGCGCTCGGCCTACCAGCCGATCGTCCATCACCAGGGCGCGCGATGGATCGCCTACATCGGCCACCACGGCGGCAAGCGGATGAACACCCTCACCGGCCACGTGGAGCTGAACGGCACCTCGATCGTGGACGTGACCGATCCGGCGCATCCGCGATATCTCCAGCACATTCCGGGCGCGGAGGGCGAGGCGGAAGCCGGCGGCGCGGCGATGGTGCGCGTCTGCGACGGCAAGACGCTGCCGCGGGGCGCGCGGGAGAAGACCTACCTGCTGCGCACGCTCGGCAATCTCGCGCACGAGATCTGGGACGTCACCGATCCCGCGAAGCCCGCGCTGCTCACCACCGTGCTGGACGGGCTCAACAGCACGCACAAGAACTGGTGGGAGTGCGACAGCGGCATCGCGTACCTGGTCTCGGACGGCGCGCCCGGCGGGTGGCGCACGAACCGCATGACCAAGATCTACGATCTGGCCGATCCCGCGAAGCCGCGCTTCATTCGCGACTTCGGGCTGCCCGGCCAGGAGCCCGGCGCCACCGGCACCGCGCCGGAGGGCGTGCACGGCCCCATCGCCTATCGCAACCGGGTCTACTTCGCCTACGGCACCGGCGCCAAGGGCGTGCTGCAGATCGTGGACCGGGAGAAGCTGCTCACCGGCAACCCGCAGGCGGCCAATCCGTTCGCGCCCACCCCGGAGAACCTGCTCTATCCGCAGATCGGCCGGCTCGACATGTCGCCGGCCTGGGGTGGGCACACGAGCTTCCCGGTGCTCGGCATCACGGTGCCGCACTGGGCGTCCGGCGTCCCGGGCCGCACGCGGGACTTCGTGCTGGTGGTGTCGGAGTCGCTCCGCAACGAGTGCCAGGAGATCCGCCAGCTCAGCTTCATGGTGGACGTCACCACCGAGCGCACGCCGTTCTCGGTGGCGACCTTCGAGGTGCCGGACCCCACCGGCGACTTCTGCCGCCGCGGGGGCCGCTTCGGGCCGCACTCGAGCAGCGAATCGTTCACGCCGATCTACTACGGCCGCCTCGTGTTCATCGCCTACTTCAACGCGGGGGTGCGCGCGGTGGACATCCGCGACCCGTTCCACCCCGTCGAGGCGGGCTTCTTCATTCCGAGCGTGACCGCCAAGACCGACAAGCGCTGCATCGAGGTGGCGGGCGCGCCGCGCTGCAAGACCGCGATCCAGACCAACAACGTGGACGTGGACGATCGGGGCTACGTCTACCTGGTGGACCGCGCCGACACCGGGCTCCACATCGTGGAGCTGACCGGGCCCGCCCGCGCCATCGCCAACTTCACCCGGTAGCCGTCCCGCCCGGCTCGAGAGGTCGCCGCGCATGAGCCGATTCATCGACCTGTCTGTCACCGTGGACGAGAACACGTTCAGCCCGCCCTCGACCAACATGAAGCTCGAGGTCACGCCTCACCGGCGGGGTCCCGGGTTCTGGCAGGTGTCGAGCGTGAACCAGAGCCTCCACACGGGTGCCCACATCGATTCGCCGCTGCACGTCTTCAAGAACGGCATCACCACCGCCGAGATCACGCTCGACCAGGTGATGGGCGAGGCACTGGTGGTGGATCTCTCCTGGGTCGGAGCCAACCACGCGATCACCGTCGACGATCTGAAGAGGGGCGGCGCGGGTGACGTGAAGCGCGGCGACATCGTGCTCCTCCGGACCGGCTGGACGGATCAGATGTACGGCCGCTGGCCCGACTACTTCACCCAGTCGCCCTACTTCCCGCCCGAGGTCGCGCAGTGGCTGGTCGACCGCGGCCCGAAGAACATCGGCTTCGACTTCTTCGAGGAGTACTGCGCGCGGCTGCCCGACTTCACCTCCGAGGACTTCGCGATGCATCGGGTGATCCTGGGCGCGGGCATCGTCATCATGGAAGGGCTGACCAACCTGGGCGCGCTACCCCGCCGGCGCGTGGAATTCGCGGCGCCGTTCTACAAGATCGCGGGGACCGAGGGCGCGCCGGCGCGGTTCTTCGCCACCGTATGACCGGAGCCGACGGCGTGCTGCTGCGAACCGAGCAGCTCACCCGGGCGTTCGGCAGCCTGGTGGCGGTCAACCGGGTGACCCTCACGGTGCGGAAGGGCGAGCTGCGCTCAATCATCGGGCCCAACGGGGCGGGCAAGACCACGTTCTTCCGCCTGGTCTCGGGGGAGATGGCGCCGTCGTCGGGGCGCGTGCTGTTCCGGGAGGCGGACATCACCGGGCTGCCGCAGCACCGGGTGTGCCGCCTGGGCATCGCCAAGTCCTACCAGATCACCAACATCTTCCCGCACCTCTCGGTGGTCGAGAACGTCCGGGTGGCGGTGCAGGGGTACGCGCGCTCGTTCAACTTCTGGTCCCGCGCCGACCGGCTCGCCGGCTGCCTCGATCGGGCGCAGGCGATCCTGAGCCACGTGGGGCTCGCCCGTCAGGCCGACCGACTCGCCGCGCATCTCTCTCACGGCGAGAAGCGCCACCTCGAGATCGGCATCGCGCTCGCTTCCGACCCGGCGCTGCTCCTGCTGGACGAGCCCACCGCGGGCATGAGCCCCGAGGAGACCGACGAGACCATGGTGCTGATCCGCGAGCTGGCGCGCGGGCGCACGGTCGTGCTGGTCGAGCACAAGATGAAGCTGGTGATGGGCATCTCCGATCGCGTCACGGTACTGCACCAGGGCCAGGTGCTGGCCGACGGCACTCCGGAGGAGATCCGCAGCAACCGCCTCGTGCAGGAGACCTATCTCGGAGCCTCGCGATGAGCCTGCTCACCGTCGAGGGCATTCACACCTACTACGGCGAGGCCCACATCCTGCAAGGCGTCTCGCTCGGGGTGGGCGAGGGCGAGGTCGTGACCATGATCGGACGCAACGGGGCGGGCAAGACCACCACGCTGCTCTCGATCATGGGCATCGCGCGGGCCCGACGCGGGGTGGTGCGCCTGGGCGATGAGGACATCACCGGGCTCGAGACGCACGAGATCGTACGGCGCGGCATCGGCTGGGTGCCCGAGGAGCGGCGCGTGCTGCCGAACCTGACCGTGCTCGAGAACCTGCGCCTCGGCATGATGGCCGCCGACCGGTCGGGTGCCGAGCAGCGGCTGGAGGAAGCGCTCGCGTATTTCCCACGGCTGCGCGAGCGCATGGAGCAGAAGGGCCGCTTCCTCTCGGGCGGCGAGCAGCAGATGCTCGCCATCGCGCGTGGGCTGGTGGCGCGGCCCCGGATCATGCTGGTGGACGAGCCGACCGAGGGCCTCGCCCCGCTGCTCGTCCAGAGCCTCACCGAGATCCTGCGCGAGATCAACCGGCGCGGCACCACCATCCTGCTGGTGGAGCAGACGCTCGAGGTGGCGATGGCGCTCTCCCATCGCCTCTACGTGCTGGACCAGGGCCGCATCCAGTTCGAGGGCACGCCCGACGCGCTCCGGAAGGACCCGACGATCCAGCAGCGCTTCCTGCAGCTCTAGCGCCCCTCGACCGCGTTCCACCCGTCCGGGCCTCCCGCCCGTATACCGATCTGTGAAGACCGGATCCGGGTTCCCCCGGCTGGCGTGGTCGAACCTGGCCGCGCAGTCGGCCGAGCAGATCGGGTTGGCCGCGACGCCGCTCGTGGCGGTGCTCGCGCTGGGCGCCGGGGCGGGCGAGACCGGCTTCCTCCAGACCGCGCAGACGCTGCCGTTCCTGAT